>NZ_JBBNPD010000001.1:0-352694 GCF_040097075.1 Collinsella sp. CLA-SR-H006
CCAGAGCGACAACTTGTCATTCAAAGAGGACGGCATGACCAGAAGGTCTATGCCGTCCTCTTTTCATGCCAATTTGTTCGCTCTGGCGCCCGCTCGCTGGCATTGCTAAAACATCGATGTTACCGTGGTCCAAACTAGTCGTTGGGGGCGTTCTTGTTTGACCAGTCGTTTAAGAACGTCCCCGATGACTATTTGAATTGCTAATTTGTGCGGGTTGTGGTTTTGTGACCTGCTGAAATTAAAGATACTGTACAACTGTACGTTAATTCGTCTTCGTAGTATATTGCTACCCGCAAAACTCAATACCATTGTGCTCTGAGACGCTAAAGCGCTTACGTACAATGGTTATCGATAGTACGATTCGATTCAACGACAGGATGGATGGTCCAAGCGTGAGTCTCGGCAGCAAACTATCCAATGCAAAGGTCTCCTTTGCGATATTTAAGCGCGACATTAAGCGACTGCTTGTGAACCCCGTCGCCTTGGTGGTTACCCTTGGCGTGTGCGTTATTCCCTCGCTGTATGCCTGGTACAACATCGTGGCCAACTGGGATCCGTACGGAAACACCCAGGGCATCAAGATTGCCATCGCCAACAACGATCGGGGCACCCAAAACGACCTGGTGGGCGAGCTCAACGCGGGCGATCAGGTCGTCGATCAGCTCAAGGAGAACGATCAGCTGGGCTGGACGTTCGTCGACTCGACGGCCGATGCCAAGGAGGGCGTCGAGAGCGGCGAGTACTATGCCGCTATCGTGATTCCCAAGAACTTCTCGGATAACCTGGTTTCGATGCTCGACGGCAACTACCATCAGCCCAAGCTCACGTACTACGTCAATGAGAAGAAGAGCGCCATTGCGCCCAAGGTTACCGATACCGGTGCAAACACCATCGAGGAGCAGATCAACTCGGAATTTGTCTCTACGGTAGGCAAGACTGTTGCCGGTATCGCCAAGGATGCCGGTGTCGATTTAAAGGACAAGGCAACCCAGACTCAGGACTCGCTGGCAAGTTCGGTGTCCGAGGCGTCCGACACCTTGGGCGAGGTGCGCGATTCGATTGGCGATATGAATGCCGCCATCGATAAGACGAGTGGCGCTATCGCCTCGGCTGATGCGGCACTTGCCGGCTTGCAAGGCCAGGCACCGTCGCTGACGCAGGCGATCTCCCAGGGCAACGATCTGCTGAGCGAAGCTCGCACCACGGCGGGCAACTCCATCACCTCGCTCTCCAAGGCGCTCTCGGAAGGCAGCCTTGCGCTCACCAAGACGTCGGCCTCTGCGAACGCTGCCATCGGCAAGCTGACGGGCGCGGTCACATCTACGACCACCCGTATCGACAACTCGCTCGAGTCTCTTCAAGCGACGATCGACCACAATAAGGCCGTTATCGGGCACTTGGAGATTCTCGCCAATGACACGTCGACAGGTTCCGAGGAAATTGACGCGCGCATTGTATCGACCATCGATTTGCTTCGAGAGCAGAATGAAAAGCTTCAGAGCATCAAGGACGGTCTGTCCGCGCAGTCGAGCGCCATGGCGAATGACGCAGCGGCTGTTTCGGGTGCCAGTGACGCTATCAATAACGCAATTCATACCGGTGCGACCAACCTTGGCCAAGCCCAGACGGACTTGGGCCAAAACGCGCTGCCGAAGGCCTCGAGCGCGCTCGACTCTTTTGCTGCCGTTTCGGGCGACCTGACCGGTATCGTCTCGGGTATGACACCTACACTTGCAAATGCGCGCGGCACGTTGGCGCAGCTTAGCGCTACGCTCGGCCAGGCCAAGACCACGCTGTCCCAGACCGATTCCTCGCTTGCCAAGGTCCAGGACAAGCTTGCAACCGCCGCCAATGACATCGCGGCGCTGCAGACCTCCGAGTCCATGGGCGAGCTGGCCGATCTGATGGGCGTCGATGTCAATGACGTGGCAGATTTCATGGCGTCTCCGGTTGAGTTGACGTCCAAGCCAATCTATCCGGTCAAGAGCTTTGGCTCGGGCATCGCTCCCTTCTACACCAATCTGGCGCTTTGGGTGGGCGGCTATGTGCTCATCGCCATTTACAAGCTCGAGGTCGACCGTGAAGGTGTTGGCAGCTTTACGGCGCGCCAAGGCTACTTTGGCCGCTGGTTGCTCATGGTGATCCTGGGCGCGTTGCAGGCCATCATCGTTACGGTAGGCGATCTGGTGATTGGCGTGCAGTGCGTCAGCCCGCTGCTGTTCGTGCTGGGCGGCATCGCCATTTCGTTCACCTACGTCAATATCATCTATGCGCTGTCCACCACGTTTAAGCATATCGGCAAGGCTATCGGCGTCATTCTCGTCATCGTGCAGATCCCGGGTTCGTCGGGCATGTACCCCATCGAGATGATGCCCGGCTTCTTCCAGTGGCTGCACCCGCTGCTGCCCTTTACCTACGGCATCAATCTGCTGCGCGAGACGGTCGGCGGCATGTATTCGTTCAACTACCTGTTTAACCTGTGCATTCTGGGCGTGTTCTTGATCGTGGCGCTCTTTATCGGCCTGCAGCTGCGTCCGCTGCTGCTCAACCTTAACCTGCTCTTTGATAAACAGCTCTCCACGACCGGTATGATGATTTGCGAGTCCAACGACCTGCCGCGCCAGCGCTACTCGCTGCGCACGGCCATGCGCGTCATGCTCGATTCCGATTCGTACCGTCGCGAACTGCTCGATCATGCGGTCGCCTTTGAACATCGCTACCCGTACTACATCAAGGGCGGTTTTGCCGCCGTGGTGGGCGTTCAGGTCCTGCTCTTTGTCCTGTCGACGGTTCTCGATATCGACAATAACGGCAAGATCATCCTGCTTGTCATTTGGATCATCTCGGTTATTGCCATCTGCGGCTGGCTTATCAATATCGAATATATCCGAGCGAGCCTCAATACCCAGATGCGCATCTCGGCGCTTTCGGATGAGGACCTGCGTCGCGAGATGCGCGAACACACGGCCGCCATTCCTGCCGCCCGCCACATGTTTGGCCTCAACGCCAGCGAGCGTGGTGCCAAGGGCGGCGATCAGTCCACGGGCCGCTTGCCGCATATCGGCTCGCACCATAAATCTCAGGGCAGCGACAACACAGCCATAAATGATGGAGATACCGCCCCGTTCGGCAAGCACTCCAAAGGAGGTGAGGCATAAATGAAGAACATCCTGCATCTGTTTAGGCGCGATGTCCAAAACGTGTCTCGCTCCGTGATCGGCTTGATTGTCGTGATGGGCCTCATTATCGTGCCGTGCCTGTACGCGTGGTTTAACATCGCCGGCAGCTGGGATCCGTACGGCAACACCGGCAATCTTAAGATTGCCGTGGTCAACACCGATGAGGGTTACGAGAGCGATCTGATCCCCGTCGAGGTTAACGTGGGCGAAAACGTGACCGCCACCCTACGTGGCAACGAGAGCTTCGATTGGGTTGTGCTTAACGATCGCGAAAAGGCTATCGAGGGCGTTAAGTCGGGCGCGTACTATGCTGCCGTCGTTATTCCCAAAACGTTTAGCGCTGACATGATGACGCTTTTCTCGACCGACGTGAAACACGCCGATATCGAGTTTTACGAGAACCAGAAGGCCAACGCCATCGCGCAGATCGTGACCGAGAAGGGTTCGAGCGCCGTTCAGAACCAGGTTAACGAATCTTTTACCGAGACCATTACGAGCATCGGTCTTAAGACGGTGTCCAGCCTGCTCGACTATATGAGCACCGACCAGGTGAGCAACTTTATCGCCAATCTGTCCTCGACGCTGGGCGATTCGGTCCAGGACCTGCAGGACGTTCAGGCCAGTGCAACGTCGCTTGCGGGCATTTTGAGCTCCACGTCCGATTCGCTGACGTCGGCGGGCGGTATGCTCAAGCAGTCCGGATCGACCGAGGAGTCGGTGAAGCAGCTCATGCAGCATGCCGAGAGCGGTATTGCCGATTCCGAGCAAGCGCTCAAGTCCGCCAGCGATGCGATCGATGCCGCTATTGATGGGAGCGCAGGTTCGTTCGATAACGTTTCTACCGAGCTCGCAAAGGCATTCGACGCTGCAAACCTGCATGTCAATCTTACGGTGCGTCAGCTCAACGATGGCGCAGCGTCACTCAAGAACCGTGCCGACGAGATTGATGCCACGGCGAATGAGCTCCGTAGTCTTGCTGGCCAGGTGAGTAACGATAAGCTCAAGGCAGGGCTTGAGGACGCGGCTGCTGAGCTTGACAAAACCGCGGCGGAGTACCGCAACAATGCCAATGAGCTGACGAACATCGAGACGTCGCTCACGAACAGCATGGCCGAGGTCAACAGCTCGCGTGCCGAGGTCGACCAGGCCATCGCCGATGCCAAGGCGGGTATCTCGGGTGCCAAGTCCGACTACGATTCTACGTTCTCGGTTAAGGCCAAGGAGCTCAAGAAGACCATTTCGGGCGTTCTGGATTCCCTGAACGGTATCTCGGGTGACCTAGATAGCGCCGTGAGCGGTCTGACCGACGCCTCTGGTTCGCTCGCGAAGGGTCTCTCCAAGGCTGCAAGGCTCGTCAACAAGGCTTCCGATCAGCTGGGTGAGGCATCGGACAAGATTAGCGCGTTCAAGGACGAGCTCGACGGTGCCCTTATGTCGGACGATCTGGCCACGATCAAGACGATGATCGGCAATGATCCCGAGGGTCTGGCCGTGTCGCTTTCCGGCCCCGTTGCGCTCGATCGCAAGCCGGTCTATCCGATCCGCAACTACGGCTCGGCCATGGCGCCGTTCTACACGATTTTGTCGCTGTGGGTGGGATCGATTGTTCTGGCGGCCATGATGAAGGTCTCGGTTGACGATGAGCTTATCAACGAGCTCATCCCCGTGCGCCTGCACGAGATCTACCTGGGCCGCTACCTGTTCTTTGGCGGTCTGGCCTTGCTGCAGGCAACGCTCGTGTGCGCGGGCGACATTCTGTTCTTTGGCATCCAGTGCGACAACCCCCTGCAGTTTGTGCTTGCCGGCTGGGTCGCGAGCCTCGTGTTCTCCAATATCGTCTACACGCTCACGGTTTCGTTTGGAGATATCGGCAAGGCCCTCGCCGTCGTGCTGCTGGTCATGCAGGTCGGCGGTTCGGGCGGTACGTTCCCCATCGAGATGACCGGTCCCGTGTTCCAGGCGATCTATCCGTTCCTGCCGTTTACCCACGGCATCAACGCCATGCACGCCGCCATGGCCGGTGCCTACCATATGGAGTACTGGATTGAGCTGGGTATCTTGGCGAGCTACCTGATTCCGTCGCTGGCCCTGGGCGTCGTCTTCCGCCGCCCGGTTATCAAAGCCAACGACTGGATCATCGAAAAGCTGGAGTCAACCAAATTAATCTAGTTACGCGGTTTTACCAAACCGCGTAACGGCTCGACGCTGCAAACGCCCCCAAGCGGCAATCTGACGTTCAATTTCAAGGGCGCGACCAGAAGGTCAGCGCCCTTTCATTTCACGTCACCTTGCTCGCTTGGGGCCGTTTTCGCTGACGTTGACGGAACATCGAGGTTATTCAAGTCGGTACTTTAGTGGGCTGGATTGCGGTGCAACGCTGGTTGTTGCTACAGTAGCGGGGCGTGCCGGGGGTCCGGTGCGTCCCGTTTTTATTTGACCATGAGGCGGCACGCAGCCATACGCGTGCGGACACCACGCCCAGATTGAGTGCGAGGATGTTCCATGGCCCAATACGCTACCAACGAAATCGAAAACTTGCCCGATAGCCCAGTAGCCCGTGAGGATTTGGGCGCGGGCGGTATTCCCCGGGGCGCCGGCGCACGCTCTCCGCTGTTCTGGAAGGTTCTGCTCCTTTCGGTGGCGGTCATCTGGGGCTACTCCTTTACCACTATGAAGGACGCACTCGGCACCATTCCGGTGTTCGCGCTGCTCTATGTACGTTTTCTGCCCGCAGCGTTGGTCATGTTTGCCGTCTTCCACAAGCGCATCATCGCGCACCTCAACGCTCGCAACCTGATCGTTGGCCTGAGTATGGGCGTGCTCATGTGGGCGGCCTATGCGTTGCAGACGGTCGGTCTGGCACATACTACGGCGGGCAAGAATGCTTTTTTGACGGGCACGTATTGCATCCTTGTACCGTTCGCGAGCTATTTCCTGAGCGGCGAAAAGCTCACGCGCTACAACTTGGGTGCCGCGCTGCTGTGCCTAGCGGGCATTGGCCTCGTCGCACTCGATAGCGTTGAATTCAACATTGGTGACGTCATTACGCTGGCGGGTGCGGCCTTTTTCGCCATTCAGATGGCGGTGACTGCCAAGTACGGTCGCAAAATGGACATCAACGTCATCACGTTTTGGATGTTTGTGGGCAACGGCGTGCTGAGCCTGGCAACGTCGCTGCTATTCGAGACCCAAGCGCCTCTGTCCGTGTGGACGCCGAGCTTTATCAGTGCGATGGCGTTTCTCTCGGTGGGCTGCACATGCGCGGCTCTGCTCATCCAAAACGTCGGCCTGGCGCATGTCCCGGCCTCGACGGGCTCGCTGCTCCTTTCGATGGAGTCGCCTTCGGGTGTGCTGTTCTCGGTGCTGCTGATGGGGGAGGCGCTCACCTCGCGCCTGCTCGCCGGCTTCGCGCTCATCTTCCTGTCGATTATCTTGAGCGAGACTCACTTCGATTTTTTGCGCAAAAAGCCGCGCCCGCAATTGTAAACAACTTGTTGCGCCGCCCTCCCGGGGCGGCATTTTTTATGCGTCGCCCTTAAAGTAGTACTTTGCACTTTATGCTATCAAAGTGCTTGCTGCAAAAACGATACTGGAGGGCATCTATGGCACCAGCTTTGTCCGATCTTCAACCGCAATCAGCGCCCAAGGCCACCGCAGCGGCGCAGACCGCTATCGGTGACGGTCTTGTTGCAGAAGCTCAGGCTTTTGCAGACGAGCTCGCTGCGTGGCGACACGATCTACACCAGATGCCCGAGCTGGGTAATAGCCTCCCACAGACCTCTGCGTATATCCAAGCGCGCCTGACCGAGATGGACATCCCGTTTGCCACGCTCGTCGATGGTTCCTGCGTTGTGGGCCTTGTCGGCGCCGGTGCCGCCGCGGCCCAGGATAATGGCGTCTGCACGAATGAGCAGGCCGGTACGGTCATCATGCTCCGTGGCGACATGGACGCCCTGCCCGTTGCCGAGGAATCCGGCGAGCCCTTTGCATCCACCAACGGCTGCATGCACGCATGCGGACACGATATGCACGCGACGGCGCTGCTTGGTGCGGCTCGTATGCTCAAAGCACGCGAGGCAGAGCTTGTCGACGCCAATGCCACGGTTAAGTTGCTGTTCCAGCCGGGCGAGGAAACCTTTGAGGGTGCCCGCGCCGCCATCGCCGACGGTCTGCTGCAGAACCCGCGTCCCCAGGTCGCCTTTGCCATGCACGTCAACAGCCAATCGCCGCTCGGCCTGGTGCTTTACGGCAGTCCGGCGCTCTCGGGCGTGTACGGTTTCCGCATCACGCTGCAGGGCAAGGGCGGTCATGGCTCGAGCCCCGAGATCTGCATCGACCCCATTACGGCGGGTGTGCACGTGCATCTGGCACTTCAGGAGCTCATCTCCCGCGAGGTGCCGGCGGCCAAGGAGATCGCACTGACCGTGGGTAAATTTGCCGGTGGCCAAGCGGCCAACGTCATTCCAGATACCTGCGTGCTCGAAGGTACGCTGCGCGGCTTCGACGTCGAGCTCATGGAGCACCTCAAGACCCGCATCGCGGAGGTCGTCAAAGGTGTTGCCACGACCTATCGCACGCCGGCGACCCTCGAGACGCTCTCGGATGTTCCCCCGCTCGTACTCGATGACGATATGACGCAGGCGTCGCTTGGCTACGTGGGCGCGGTGCTGCCCAAGGCCGCCTTCCTGCCGCTGTTCCACGCCATGGCGAGCGAGGACTTCGCGTTGATTTCGAGTGAGATTCCGAGTGCGTACTTTACCGTGGGCGCTGCCGTGACTGATACGGACGAGCATTTTGCTCAGCATCATCCCAAGGCGCGTTTTAGCGATGCCGAGCTTCCCCTTGGCGCCGCGGCTTACACGGCGGTCGCTTTGGGCTATATCGCCGACCACCGGTAGTACCCAACCTTGCCTTTCAAGCCTGCGGGCATGGCCATAAGGCCTATGCCCTTGTCTTTCAAGGCAATCTTGGGCACCGTGGGCGCCATCGTCTCGGGCGTGCTGTTCGATGCCACGGGCTCCTTTGCGAGCACCTGGATTGTGTGCCTGGCGTGCTCCGTGGTCATGCTCGTGTTCCTGCTGGCATCCGAGCCCATCGCCGCCAAGCTGCGCGCGAGCGTGGCGGGGGAGTAGACGTCCGTCGCTCTTTGCTGTTCGCCCCGTTCTGTCTGTGGCTGCCCTGGAAGCCGAATGGATGCTCGTACCATCATTCGGTTTCCAAGGCGGCCACGGGCCTACGAAATGATCCGTTTTCCTCCGTCCCCAACAGATCACGTGATCCGAAGGGGACGGAGGAAAGCGGATCGCAAACAGCGGCGGTGCGTCAGGCCGAACGAGTCCCCATACCCTCGTTCGGTCAGACGCGCCGCCGCGTTGCTGCTTTGTGCCGTATAATGTCCACTACCTATGACGCGATACAAAAGAAAGGTGTTTGCCCATGCAGGCACAGAAGGCGGAGGGAACCCGCGACCTTATCGGCGCCGAGATGCGCGCCTGGCAAAAGATGCAGCAGATTGCGGGCGGCGTGTTCGAGCCGTTTGGTTTTAAACCCATCGAGACGCCCGCGATCGAGCAGGTGGACGTGTTTGTCCACGGTATCGGCCAGTCGACCGACGTCGTGCGCAAGGAAATGTTCCGTGTGTTCAGCGGTGCCAACCTGGAGCGCGTCTTTACCGAGGGCACCGACACCAAACTCAAGCCTAAGCAGCGCCTAGCACTTCGCCCCGAGGGCACGGCCGGCGTGGTGCGCGCCGTCGTCGAGAACAATCTGGTGCCCCAGGGCTCCACGCCGTTTAAGGCGTACTACGCCGAGGCCATGTTCCGCGGCGAGCGTCCCCAGAAGGGCCGCCTGCGCCAGTTCCACCAGGTGGGCATCGAGTGGCTCGGCGCTCCCGATCCGGCGGCAGATGCCGAGTGCATCATCATGCTCATGGAGTTCTACAAGCGCCTGGGCTTCGATCTTTCCAAGCTTCGTCTGCTCATCAACTCGATGGGTGACGCCCAGTGCCGTCCGGCTTATCGCGAGCAGGTTAAGCAGTTCATCCTCGATCACGCCGACGAGATGTGCGATGAGTGCCGCGAGCGCGCCGAGCTCAACCCGCTGCGTGCCTTCGACTGCAAGAACGACCACTGCCGCGAGATCATGGCCGAGGCTCCGCTGATGGGTGACAACCTGTGCGATGAGTGCCGCGAGCACTACGAGCAGGTCAAGCGCTATCTGGATGCCGCCGGTATCGAGTATGTCGAGGATCCCACCTTGGTGCGCGGCCTGGACTACTACACCCGTACTGTCTTTGAGGTCGAGGCCCCTGGCGCCGGCGTCGGCTCCATCGGCGGCGGCGGCCGCTACGATGGCCTGGTCGAGCTCGAGGGTGGCAAGCCCACGGCGGGCGTCGGCTTTGCTGTCGGTTTTGAGCGCGCCCTGCTGGCCCTGCAGGCCTTTGGCAGCGATTTGGGTGCCGATGAGGCCCCGTGCGTCTATGTCGCCAACGCCGGCAAGGAGCTGCGTCAGAACGTCTTTGCCATTACGCAGGAGCTTCGCGCCGCAGGTATCGTGACCGAGGCCGACTATCAGGGTCGTTCGCTCAAGGCCCAGTTTAAGCAAGCCGATAAGGTAGGCGCCAAGCTCATCTTGGTCCTGGGTGGCGACGAGCTTGCCGCCGGCAAGGTCAAAGTGCGCGACATGCAGAGCCATGACGAGGTGCTCGCCGATCTGGACAACGTCGTCGAGGCGGTTCGCGAGCGCCTGTAGCGCATCTTTTTGAGCTTCGGGCCTGCTAACGTGCCCTGCTCATGGAGAGCGATTGTTACGGGGGTGTTTCGCTTTTATGCGGAATGCCCCCGTTTACGTATGCCGCCCACCGAGAAATACGACCATTTAGGGCAAAAACCTTTGCAATGCAGAAAATACTTTTGTGTGGTAAAGCGCAATCAGTGTCGAAAGTATTTCTCAAGCGCCTATAATGAATACCGCATGTTACGTGCATAGAAGGAGGAATGGGAGGAAACGTGGCTGAGAACCTAAGCAACCAGTCTGTACCCGAAGCCGCGGCGCGCGTCGCTGCCGTGGTCAACCGCCTCGTTAACCGAATCGGCTCGAATGCCGAGTCCAGGGAGCGTCTCGCCGAGATCGAGATCCCCGAGGAGCTGCGCGACAATCTGGCGCTGTTCTTGCGCCTGGAGCGCCGTGTGCTTAGCGAGTATGATCCCGAGATCGCGGACCTGTTCGACAAGATTTTGACAGCCGAGATTGTGGTCAATGCCGGCAACCCCGGTACCTGCGCTGCCGACGAAGCCGTCGACGAGCAGGGCGTGCCCACCGCCGACGAGCCCACTGCCGTGGCATTTCGTGAGGTCGTCGATTTGATCGACAGCCTGCCGCTCGATAAGCAGCAGGTCATCGTTCGCGCCTTTACGAGCTTTTTCCATCTGGCAAACCTGTCGGAGGAGAACTACCGTGTGGCGCAGCTGCGCGAGCGCGAGGCCGGTGCGTCGACCGATACCGAGGTCGATCCTGCCAACGAGCTTACCGTTGCCTATCACCAGCTGGTGAATGAGCTGGGTGTCGAGGGTGCCAACGAGCTGCTCGACAAGCTCGAGTTCCACCCTGTCTTTACCGCACATCCCACCGAGGCCCGTCGCAAGGCCGTCGAGGGCAAGATCCGCCGTATCTCCAACCTGCTGGAGGAGCGTCCGCGTCTGGGCGGCTCCGACCTGGTGGAGAACGAGCGCCATATGCTGCAGGAGATCGACGCCCTGGTGCGTACGAGTCCCATCGCGCTCAAGAAGCCCACGCCGGTCGAGGAAGCCGATACCATCATCGACATCTTCGATAACACGCTGTTCGACGTTATCCCCGTTATCTATCGTCGTTTTGACGATTGGGTGCTGGGCGACAAGGCCGGTACTGTGCCGCCGCTGTGCCCGGCGTTCTTCCATCCCGGCAGCTGGATCGGTTCCGACCGCGACGGTAACCCCAACGTCACCGCCAAGGTGAGCCGTGAGGTCGCCGCCAAGTACTTTACGCACATGGTGCTCAAGCTCGAGGACAAGTGCCGCCACATCGGCCGCAACCTCACGCTCGAGGCTACCTACAGCAAGCCGTCGGCCGAGCTCATTAACCTGTGGAACCATCAGGTCGAGATGAGCCCTCGTTACACGGCCCGCGCCGAGCTGATCTCCGAGCACGAGCCGCATCGCGCCGTCATGCTCGTCATGGCCGACCGCCTGAACGCCACCGTCCGTCGTATCACCGACACCATGTACCACAGCGCCGACGAGTTCCTGGATGACCTGCGCGTCGTCCAGCGTTCGCTGGCCGCCTGCGGTGCCGTCCGTGCTGCCTACGGCCCGGTCCAAACCATCATCTGGCAGGTCGAGTCCTTCGGCTTCCATATGGTCGAGATGGAGTTCCGTCAGCACTCCGTGGTGCATGCCCGCGCCCTTAAGGATATCCACGAGAACGGTATCCATGGCGACCTGCAGCCCATGACGCGCGAGGTCATCGATACCTTCCGCGCTATCGGCTCCATCCAAAAGCGCTACGGCAAGAAGATGGCGCACCGCTACATCATCTCGTTTACCAAGAGCGCTCAGCATGTGGCCGACGTCTTTGAGCTGGCGCACCTGTCCTTTGCACACGAGGAGGATGTCCCCGAGCTCGACGTGATCCCGTTGTTCGAGCAGCTCGAGGACCTCGAGGGCTGCGTCGACGTGCTCGATCAGATGCTTACGCTGCCCGTGGTGCAAAAGCGCCTTGCCCAGACCAACCGCCGCATGGAGGTCATGCTGGGCTATTCCGACTCTTCCAAGGATGCCGGTCCTACCACGGCCATGCTCGCGCTGCACTCCGCGCAGGAGCGCATCGCCAAGTGGGCAGAGAAGAACGATATCGACCTGGTGCTCATGCACGGTCGCGGCGGTGCCGTGGGCCGTGGCGGCGGCCCGGCCAACAAGGCCGTGCTGGCGCAGCCCAAGGGTTCGGTCAACTGCTTCTTTAAGCTTACCGAGCAGGGCGAAGTCATCTTTGCCCGTTACGGCAACCGCACGCTGGCTCAGCGCCATGTTGAGTCCGTTGCCGCCGCAACGCTTTTGCAGTCGGCCCCGAGTGTCGAGAAGACCAACACCGAGACCACGCAGAAGTTCTGGGATATGGCCGAGAAGCTCAACACTGCAAGCCACGAACGCTATCTGGACCTGCTGAACACCGAGGACTTTACACCGTGGTTCTCGACCGTGACGCCGCTGACCGAGGTCGGTCTGCTGCCGATCGGCTCGCGTCCCGCCAAGCGCGGTCTGGGCGCCAAGTCGCTCGATGACCTGCGTACCATCCCGTGGATCTTCAGCTGGAGCCAGGCGCGCATTAACCTGGCCGCTTGGTACGGTCTGGGCACCGCCTGCGAGCAGCTTGGCGATCTTGACCAGCTCAAGGCTGCCTACCAGGAGTGGCCGTTCTTCCGCACCTTTATCGACAACATCGAGATGTCGATTGCTAAGACCGATCAGCGCATCGCCAAGATGTATCTGCATCTGGGCGACCGCGATGATCTGTCCAAGAAGGTCTTTACCGAGATGCAGCTCACCCGTAAGTGGGTCCTTGCCATCGTCGGTGATGAGTGGCCGCTGCAGCGTCGTCGCGTGCTCGGCTGCGCCGTTCGCGTGCGTAACCCCTACGTCGACGCCCTGTCCATCGCCCAGGTCCGCGCCCTTCGCGAGGTGCGCATGAATCAGGACGAGATGGCCGAGGAGAAGAAGGCCGAGTACATGAGCCTGATTCTTTCGACTGTGACCGGCGTCTCGGCAGGATTGCAGAACACGGGGTAATCGATAGCCCTGTGGCTCTCACCGGGACCCGATGGGTTTCCCTCTGAATGCGTCCTCGCACTTGAAGCCCCCTTATCCTGCTCCTTCGGAGCTGCGGATAAGGGGGCTTCGTGCTGCGGAATGCATTCAGAGGGAAACCCATCGGGTCCCTTCGTCCTCGGTCTTCGGGGATTAAAGCTGAGGAGAAGAATTGTGCGCTTCTCGCCTTACGACTGTAGCGGCCGCGGTCCCGTTTGGGGTCGTGGCCGTTTTGTTGTGGGTCAAATATGAACGTTGTGTTAATGAGTCGGTGGACGGTGGTGTTTTTCGGTGAGCGGCGTATCCTTCCAACGGTTTATCTAGTGTGTCAGTTGAAAGGAAGAGGGCGCTCGTCATTGTTTGAATGTGAACTGCCGTTTGACCACTAGACGTTGCATCTGGAGCTCGAGGATAAGAACTTCGCGGGTGTGATGGAAGGTCATCAAAACGAGTTTAAGACTACAAAATCGCAGGAAGAGCTGGTAGAGGAGTCGCTTGCCAACCCTTATGGCTCGCCGTCGCTCGAGGAGCTTTGTGCTGGCAAGAAGGATATTGTCATTATTAGCTCCGATCATACGCGTCCCGTTCCCTCGCGTGTGACGATGCCTATTCTGCTGCATCACATCCATTCCGCTGCGCCCGAGGCTCGCGTGCGCATTTTGGTTGCTACGGGTATGCATCGTCCGTCGACGCACGAGGCTGGCTGCGAGTTCGTGAAGAGCCTTGCCGGCGTTGAGCCCGTCGAGTGCGAGATTGCCATTACCACCAACGGCGGCTACCCGCTCGACCAGAACATCTATCAGGCCGTGAAGGGCATGTGCTCTGCCGAGGCTACGCTTCCCGAGGGCGGCGTGATCATCGATGTCGCCGGTTGTGCCGACGGTCACGGTGGCGAGGGCTTCTATCACAACATCGCCGACAATGATCCGGCAGAGTTTGAGCGCGCCTGCATCGACCGTCCTAAGGACGAGACCCTGCCCGACCAGTGGACGAGCCAGATCTTTGCCCGCATCCTGGCGCATCACCCTGTGATCATGGTTACCGACCTGTGCGATCACCAGATGATCAAGGATATGCACATGACGCCGGTTAACACCCTCGATGAGGCGCTCAAGCTCGCCTTTGAGATGAAGGGTGCCGATGCCAAGGTGGCCGTCATTCCCGATGGCCTGGGCGTTGTCGTCGCACAGCACTAGTACGCGGCCTAAACGAATCGTTTATAACCGACAAGAAAGATAAGGTTTTATGCTTACCAAACTCCTCTGCGAATTCGGCGCAACGGCCCTCATGATCATCTTTGGCGTGGGCGTACACTGCGATACCGTGCTCAAGGGCACCAAGTATCAGGGCTCTGGTCATATGTTTGCCATCACCACTTGGTCTTTTGGCATCTCGGTCGCTTTGTTTATCTTTGGCGGCGCCGTGTGCATGAACCCCGCCATGGTGCTTGCCCAGTGCATCGTCGGCCTGGTGCAGTGGAGCAGCTGCATCCCCTTCATGGTTGCCGATATGCTCGGCGGCTTTGCGGGTGCCGTGATCGCGTGGTTGATGTATGCCGATGAGTTCAAGGCTTCCGATGGTGTCATCGATCCCATTGCTCAGCGCAACATCTTCTCGACCAACCCCACCACCGAGGGCACCAACTATGCCCGTAACTTCTTCTGCGAGGCTATCTGCACCTTCGTGTTCATCAGCGCCATCCTTGCTGCCGCTAGCCGCGCTGGCGAGAACGTTTTGATGCTCGCTATCTGCGTCGGTCTGATCGTTTGGGCCGTTGGTATGGGCATGGGCGGCATCACCGGCTTCGCCATGAACCAGGCTCGTGACCTTGGTCCTCGCATGGCCTATCAGGTGCTGCCGATTAAGAACAAGGCCGACAACAACTGGAAGTACGGCCTGCTCGTTCCTGGCATCGCACCGTTTGTCGGTGCCGCTCTGGCCGCGCTGTTTGTGCACGGTTTCTTGGGCATGTTCTAGTTCAAGGCTACATAGTTGTCCGCTGGCCGCATGGGGTAACTTCCCAGCGCGTCCTCGGACATGCAAAAAGGCTCGCTGCGCACTTCGTGCGGCGAGCCTTTTTGCGTCCTGCGGAATGCGCTGGGAAGTTACCCCATGCGGCCAGCTGCGGGGTCTTTGCTGCGCTCGAGCAAGCAGCTCAACATATAAATCTGAATTTTGATTTGGATGGGAGGGGCTTGTTGCTGTTGAGGGCGGTGAAGCGCGAGTGACACTTTGGGATGCGTGGCGCCCTGGGTTGGGGCGATGCTTTGGGATGATGTTCTTACTTAGTTGAAGAGGGGTTTTATGGCTGATAAGTAGTCTTTGGCTACGTCGGCTTTGTCTGCTTGGAAGTTGTGCCAGGCCCACCATTGGACGGTGGCTACGAAGCTTGAGGCTATGTGGTGTAGTAAGAAACTGCGGTCCATGGTGCCAGCGGGGCCTGTGGAGTCGGCGGGGACGGTTTCGGCTGCTCGTGACATGATGGTCTTGCGTAAGCAGTCGGCGAAGACGCGCGAGCCGGCGCCGGCTACGAGGGCTCGGACGCCCTGGCGGCGCTCCCAGAGGTTGTTGAGGATGTGCTCGACCTGCACGAGTGGGTCGTCGAGCGGTGTGCCATCGTCGTCGAGGGCGTGGGTGCAGATGTCGCTCACGAGCTCGGACAGTAGGTCGTCTTTACTCTTGAAGAGGCCGTAGAACGTGGCCCGACCCACATGGGCGCGAGCGATGATGTCGCCGACGGTGATCTTGCCGTAGTCCTCTTCGCGCAGCAGCTCGGAGAACGCTGCGACGATGGCGGCGCGGCTTTTTGCCTTGCGGGCATCCATGGCTATGCGTCCGCGTGAACGAGCAGGCAACGGAGCGTACCGGAGCAACCCTCGTAGGGGCGCTTGCCGGCGCCGTAGCCGACGGCTTCGATGCAGTAGCGTGAGGGCAGTTGGTCGGACGTGCGCAGAGCAGTGACGATGGCGGCGCCCGTGGGCGTCACGAGCTCGCCGGCGACCGGTGCAGGCGTGAGGGCGATATTGCCCGCCTGGCACAGGTTGACGACAGCGGGGACGGGAATGGGCATGAGGCCGTGGGCGCAGCGAATGGTGCCGTGGCCCTCGGAAAGCGACTCGACCACGATGTCCTCAATACCCAGGTTGTCGAGGCAGATGGCGACAGAGCAGACGTCGACGATGGAGTCGACGGCGCCCACCTCGTGAAACAGGACGGTGTCGGGCGTTTTGCCGTGAGCCTTGGCCTCGGCAGCAGCGAGTACGGAAAAAATGGCAAGGGCGCGACGCTTGGCGCCATCGCTTAGCTGTGAGCCGTCGATGATGGCGATGACGTCCGCCAAAGAACGGTGGTGATGGTGATGGGCGTGATGGTGGTCCTCGTGGCCATGGCCATGGGCCTCATGGTCATGCTCGTGGCAGTGCTCGTGTTCGTGCTCGCTATGGTCATGATGGTGGTGCTCATGCTCGTGCGTGTGCTCGGCAGCTGCTTCGTTGCCGTAGAGCCAGGCCATATCGTGATCGTGGTTCTCGAGCTCCTCTGCAAGCTGGACGTCGAAATCGCAGGCGTCGATGCCATGCTTGTTTACGCGTGTAACGGCAACCTCAAACCCGTCAACCGGCAGTGTGGCGAGCTGTTCGCGCAGGTGCTCCTCGCTGGCGCCCAGATCGAGCAGGGCCGCGACGGTCATGTCGCCGCTGATGCCCGAGGTGCCGTCGATGATAAGCGTGTGCTGATGATTGGACATGGAATGCTCCTTAGCGGGCGCGGGGTGTGCCGGCGCTCAGATGATTGATAAGACTTGCCTGGTAGGCGGCGCCAAAGCCGTTGTCGATATTGACAACCGAAACGCCGCTGGCACAGGAGTTGAGCATGGCGAGCAGCGCGGCTACGCCACCAAAACTTGCGCCGTAGCCAACGCTGGTGGGAACGGCGATGACCGGACAGCTCACCAGACCGCCGATAACGCTCGCCAGCGCGCCCTCCATGCCGGCGATGGCGATGACCACCTGCGCCTGGGCAAGTTCCTCGGCATGCGCGAGCAGGCGGTGCAGGCCGGCGACACCTACGTCGTAGAGGCGGTCGACCTCGTTGCCATAGAACTCGGCCGTCAACGCGGCCTCTTCGGCGACGGGTAAGTCGCTCGTGCCGGCGCAGGCGACGACGATGCGTCCGTTGCCGGTAGGGGAGGGCTTGCCGCCCACGAGGGCGAGCTGCGCGTCCGGGACATATCCCAGGTCAATGCCGTTGCCGAGAAGCTCAGCAGTGCGCGCGGCTTTTTCGGCATCCAGGCGCGTGACCAGGATACGTTCCTGGCCGGCATCGCGCAGCGCTTCGATAATGGCGGCAATCTGCTCGGCGGTTTTACCGGCACCGTAGACAACCTCGCCGGCTCCCTGGCGCACTCCGCGCGAAAGATCGAGCTGCGCAAAACCCAGATCGGCGGTCGGCGCCGTCTGGATGCGCGTGAGGGCGACTGCCGGAGTGACTGCTCCGCCGGCAACATCGCTCAGCAATTGCTCAAGATCTTGCTTATCCATCTATGTTCCCTTCGACGGCGCAAAGTCTAGCACTCAAAGGGTATGTTTCCGAACACTAAGACAAAATTGTTCGGAAACTAGACATAGAGGAATTGATTCTGTTGTTAGACGGATCGGTTAGTCGCGCAGGATGATGTCCATGGCGAGCATGAGGTTGCGCTCGTCGATGGCAAACGGGGCCTCTTCGCGCGTCTTGGGCTTGGCGCAAAACGCGATGCCAGTGCCCGCGGCCTGGATCATGGGGATGTCGTTTGCCCCGTCGCCAATAGCGACCGTGTGGGCCATGTCGACGCCGCACTCAACCGCCCAATCCAGCAGCTGGATGAGCTTGGACTCCTTGGTCACAATGTCTGCCGCCAGCTTACCGGTGAGCTTGCCGTCTACGACTTCCAGGCGGTTGGCCAGGCAAAAATCGATGCCCGCGGCGGCCACGATCTTGTTGGCGACCTCGTGGAAGCCGCCACTCACCACGCCGACCTTCCAGCCCTTGCTGTGTGCCGAACGCACAAGTTCCAGCGCGCCGGGGGTAAACGTCACGCGCTCAAAGGTGCGCTCGAACACGCTCTCATCCAAACCGGCAAGCAGCCCCACGCGCTCCTCGAGCGCCTGCTTAAAGTCGAGCTCGCCGCGCATGGCGCGCTCGGTGATCTGCGCAACTTGCTCGCCTACGCCGGCCTCCTCACCCAACAGGTCGATGACCTCCTGGTTGATGAGCGTGGAGTCGATATCCATAACGATGAGGCGTGCAGTCATGGCGGGCCTTTCCGAGTGCAGTTGTATTGGGGCACATTGTCGCACGCGGCGCGCCTTGGCGACGGCCGCGGTGCGTCAATTGTTTCGTCTCCGTCAAGTCTTTGGGCAGGAGCTACTTTTCCGCGGCACATCGACACAGGTGCGATAAGATAGAACGCCATGTCTGGCTGCGCGGTTTACGCAGGCTGGGCAAATCTGTACGACGCCGCCCGGAACGACACGGGGCGGCACAGATCCATAAAGGAGGATCACTGGTATGAGCCAGACCCGTCCCATCGACGAGCATTCCATGCACACCCGTACCTGCGGCGAGCTTCGCCGCGAGAACGTGGGCGAAGAGGTCACCCTCACCGGTTGGGTGAGCCGTCGCCGCGACCACGGCGGCCTTATCTTCTGCGACCTTCGCGACCGCGAGGGCATCACGCAGCTCACCTTCGACCCCGAGCACTCCGACGGCGATGCCTTTAAGATCGCCGAGACCATGCGTCCCGAGTGGCCCATCAAGATCCACGGCGTCGTGCGCGCTCGTGGCGAGGAGACCACCAACACCAAGCTCGCGACCGGCGAGATCGAGGTCCTGACCGACCACGCCGAGGTACTCAATACGTCCGTCACCCCGCCGTTCCAGATCGAGGACGGCATCGAGACCAGCGAGGACACCCGCCTGCGCTATCGCTATCTGGACCTCCGTCGTCCCGAAATGATGGCCAACCTCAAGCTGCGCTCCGACTTCACCTTTGCCATTCGCGAGGCGCTGCACAACCGTGAGTTCATGGAGGTTGAGACGCCCTCCCTGTTCAAGTCCACGCCCGAGGGCGCCCGCGACTTCATCGTTCCCAGCCGTATTCAGCCGGGCAACTTCTACGCCCTGCCGCAGTCCCCGCAGCTCCTGAAGCAGCTGCTCATGGTCGGTGGCGTCGAGCGCTACTACCAGGTTGCCAAGTGCTTCCGCGACGAGGACCTGCGTGCCGACCGTCAGCCCGAGTTCACCCAGGTCGATATCGAGATGTCCTTCGTGGACCAGAACGATGTCATGAGCGCGCTCGAAGAGGTTCTTGCCGATGCCTTCGGTCGCATGGGTGTCGAGATGCCCACGCCGCTGCGTCGCATGAACTACTGGGATGCCATGGACACCTATGGCTCCGACAAGCCCGATACCCGCTATGGCATGCACCTGGTCGACCTGACCGACATCTTTGCCAACTCCAAGTTCAAGGTCTTTGCGACCGCCGCAAATGAGGAGGGCTCTGTCGTCAAGGCCATCAACGCCAAGGGCGCCGGTGCCTGGGCACGTGCCAAGATCGATAAGCTCGCCGGCGTGGCCTCCACGTTTGGCGCCAAGGGCCTGGCATGGATCGCCTTCCGCGAGGACGGCTCCATCAACAGCCCCATCGTCAAGTTCTTCTCGGACGAGGAGATGGCGGCTCTGCGCGAGCGCATGGACGTCGAGCCCGGCGACCTTGTGATGTTCGCCGCCGGCCCGCGCCTGCTCTCCGACGAGATCCTGGGCGGCATGCGTTCCCACATGGCCAACGCGCTCGAGATCAAGCGCGAGGGCCACGACTTCCTGTGGGTCGTCAACTTCCCGCTGTTCCATTGGGACGAGGATCGCAAGGCCTATGCTGCCGAGCACCAGCCCTTTACCCTGCCGACCGAGACCGACATCGCCAAGATCGAGGCCGATCCGCTGGCGGCTGGTTCTTGCACCTACGACTTTGTCATGGACGGCTTTGAGGCTGGCGGCGGCGGTATGCGTATCCACAACGCCGAGATGCAGATGTCCATGCTCAAGCTCCTGGGCTTTACCGAGGAGCGTGCCGAGTCGCAGTTTGGCTTCCTCATGGAGGCCCTCAAGTTTGGTGCGCCCCCGATGGGCGGTTTCGCTCTGGGCCTGGACCGCGTGTGCATGCTGCTCACCGGCTCTGACTCCATCCGCGACGTCATGGCGTTCCCCAAGACGGCCAGCGGCTCCGACCTCATGTCGGGCGCCCCGAGTGCCGTTTCCGGCGCCCAGCTCAAGGACGTCAGCCTGCGCCTGATGTAGGCGAGCGACTACATATTGCCCGTTGCGAGGGAAGGACGCGTGCCTTCCCTCGTTTTTTATACGCCGAGGTTGCGAGGGTATAGGTTGACTGGGCGTCGCGGAAACTACGTCCCAGAATTTGCGTCCAAAACGGGTCGCAGTTTCCCAAACAGGCCCCTTTGGGAAACTGCGTCCCAGAATCCAGCCAAATAACGGGTCGCACTTTCCGGTTGAGCCTTCTGGCGGGCTTCAACAAGCATCTAACGCTACAATAACTACCACATGGCTGGGTTTGCCAGCCGAATGTACGATGTCGTGGGAGGGGACATGGTCGAGTTTACAAAGACGATTAAAGATCCGTTGGGATTGCATGCCCGCCCGGTTGCGCTGCTCTATGACATTATCGCCAAGCATCGTAGTGACGTGTCGGTCAGCATCGGTGACCGCCATACCGACGGTCGCGACGTTATAGGGCTCATGGCACTCTGTGGCGAATGTGGCGAAGACGTCGTGTTCCGCGTTTCGGGCGTGGATGAGGCCTCCTGCGTCACGTCGATCAGAAACCTCTCGCTCTAACCTCAACAATGTGACAAGGGGACAGTCCCCTTGTTGCATAAATTGGTATGACAAGGCACCGCAAAGAGATGGTCTTTGCCGCGCCCTTTTGTTTCGTATAGGAAACTTTTTCGAAATCTGAATGGGGACCCTTTCCAAAAAGTTAACCACGTGTTAGTTTACTAAAGCGAACATAGGCGTGGTTAACTTTTACCGCGTCGATGTTGAGGACGAACTGACGTTAGGAGCCACTCATGTCTTGCGGACCGCAGATGCCGGCAATGCCGCTTTCGATGGTAAAAGCGGGCGAAACCGTGCGCGTGTCTCGTGTAAAGGGCAATGAGGATATGAAGCACCACCTCAAGGACCTCGGCTTTGTCGAGGGCAGCGAAATCCACGTGGTGAGCTCGAGTGGCGCCAATATCATCGTCACTGTGCTCGGCGCACGCTTTGGCATCGATTCCAAGGTTGCCATGCACATCATGACCGTCGGTTAGTCCACAGCATTTGATAAAAACCGAAAGGGGGACAAGAGGATGAAGACGTTGGGTGACGTTAAGGTGGGCGAGAGCTCCACCATCGTCAAGCTTCACGGTGAGGGCGCGCTTCGCCGCCACCTTATGGACCTGGGGCTCATCAAGGGCACTTCGTTCAAGGTCGTAAAGGTAGCACCGCTCGGCGATCCGGTCGAGATCAACGTGCGCGGCTACGAGCTTTCCATCCGCAAGGAGGAGGCGGCCGTCGTCGAGGTCCAGTAGGGGCTTGCTACGTATATTTCTGCAGATAAAGTTAGGTTTTTCTAACTTAATGCAGCACTTTGAAGCACATTATCCAGCCTGCGCGGAGAAAGCGGCGCAGGCACACAAGGAAGAAGGATTGAATGGCGGATTCTCAGATCCATGTCGCGCTGGCGGGTAACCCCAACTGCGGCAAGACCACGCTTTTCAACCTGATCACCGGCGCCAACGGCTACGTTGGCAACTGGCCCGGCGTCACGGTTGAGAAAAAGGAAGCCAAGCTCCTAAGCGACAAGAACGTTACCATCACGGACCTCCCTGGCATCTACTCGCTTTCCCCCTACAGCCCCGAGGAGCAATGCTCGCGCGATTACCTCATGAGCGGCGAGCCCGATGTTGTCGTTCAGGTCGTCGATGCCACCAACCTCGAGCGTAACCTGTACCTGGCGCTTCAGGTTATCGAGACCGGCCTGCCCGTGGTCGTTGCCCTCAACATGGCCGACCTGGTCGAGAAGAACGGCGATAAGATCGACACGGACAAGCTTTCCAAGAAGCTCGGTTGCCCGGTCATGATGATCTCGGCTCTTAAGAACAAGGGCATCAAGGAACTCTTCGAGCAGGTCAAGAAGTCCGCTGCTTCTAAGGGCCAGGTGCCGGAGCACAAGTTCGATTCCTCCATCGAGGACGTTCTGGACCACATCGAGAACAATCTGCCGGCAAGCGTTCCCGCCAAAAAGCGCCGCTATTACGCCGTCAAGCTGTTCGAGCGCGACGCGGACGCCTGCAAGCTCATCAACCTCACTAAGGAGAAGGCTGCTCGCGTGGAGCAGCTGGTCGCCCAGTGCGAGCAGGACTGCGACGACGATGCCGAGTCCATCATTACCGGTGAGCGCTATGGCGTCATCGCGCACATCATCGATGAGTGCATGACCAAGGCTCCGGCCAAGATGAGCACCTCCGAGAAGATCGACCGCGTGGTTACCAATCGTATCCTGGGCCTGCCGATCTTTGTGGTCATCATGTTCTGCGTGTACTACATCGCCGTTTCTACCTTGGGCGGCACGGTGACCGACTTCACCAACGACCAGCTCTTCGGCACCGACGGCTGGTATGTGCTCGGCCAGGGTCGCGACGCCTACGACGCAGCTGTCGAGGCTGCGGGCGACAATGCCGACTCGGTCGACCCGGCACAGTACGGCCCCTATGTTCCGGGTATTACCACCGTGGTGCACGACGCCCTTGTGGCGGGTGGCACCGAGGACGGCGGCCTGGTCGATTCGCTCGTCTGTGACGGTATCGTCGGCGGCCTGGGCGCCATCTTCGGCTTTGTGCCGCAGATGTTCCTGCTGTTCGTCATGCTGTCCTTCCTGGAGGACTGCGGTTACATGGCCCGCGTCGCCTTCATCATGGACCGCGTGTTCCGCCGCTTTGGCCTGTCCGGTAAGTCCTTTATCCCCATGCTCGTGTCCTCGGGCTGCGGCGTCCCCGGCGTCATGGCTACCAAGACCATCGAGAACGAGAAGGACCGCCGCATGACGGTCATGACCACCACGTTCATCCCCTGCGGCGCCAAGCTGCCGATCATCGCCCTGCTCATGGGCTCCATCATCGGCGATTCTTCCACCACCGCCGCGTGGATCAGCCCGCTCTTCTACTTCCTGGGCGTCTTTGCCGTCATCGCCTCGGGCCTCATGCTCAAGAAGACCAAGCTCTTCGCCGGTCGCCCGACGCCGTTCGTTATGGAGCTTCCTGCCTACCACTTCCCGGCGATCCGCTCTTGGGCGCTGCACGTGTGGGAGCGCTGCTGGGCCTTTATCAAGAAGGCCGGCACGGTCATCTTCGCGTCCACCGTCGTGGTTTGGTTCCTCTCCAACTTTGGTAGCTACAACGGTTCTTTTGGTTTCCTGCCTGCGATGGACGGCATCCCCGAGGAGTTCATGGACTACTCCGTGCTTGCCATGCTCGGCAACCTGGTCGCTTGGATCTTCGCCCCGCTCGGCTTTAGCACCTGGCAGGCCACCGCGCTGACCGTCTCGGGTCTCGTCGCCAAGGAGAACGTCGTCGCCACCGCCGGCTCGCTGCTGTCCGTCGCCGACGCGGGCGAGACCGACCCGAGCCTGTGGACCGCGTTTGCCGGCATGTTCCCCACCATGGGCGCTTGCGTTGCCTTCGGCGCCTTCAACCTGCTGTGCGCTCCGTGCTTTGCCGCCATTGGCACCATCCGCAACCAGATGGATTCCGGCAAGTGGACTGCGATCGCCATCGGTTACGAGTGCGCCTTCGCTTGGGTGATCGGCCTGTTCATCAACCAGTTCTACAACTTGCTTGTTCTTGGACAGTTTGGTATCTGGACGATTGTGGCCATCGTGCTGCTGGTTGCGATGCTCTTCCAGATCTTCCGTCCCATGCCCAAGCATGCATGGACCGACGAGGACGAGACCAACGCTGCTTCCGCTGCAGTTTCCGCTTAAGTCCGAATAAGGATTAACCCCTTTCCACGAGCCCGGGTGTCCCAGCGACCCCGGGCTTTTTGTGCATGGGAGACAGATTACTTTGCCCCAGAAGTTAAGATGTGGCGTTTCCGCAGATAAAACCGACCAAAATAAACCTGTCCCTTTTTGGTAGGTGGAGAATGGGGTAAAGTAAGTGGTGGTTAACTAGAGGAGGCTTGCTATGGCACCTATCGATATTGTTGTACTGGCTGTTATCGGTATTGCGTTTGTCGCGGTATGCGTGCGCATCTACCGCAAGGGCACCTGCGCCGACTGCGCTCAGGGTGGCGTTTGCACGGGGCATTGTTCCAACAAAAAGACGTGCGCTGCACTTAAGGGCGTAGACAAAATCGCCGAAGACTTGGGTCGCGGTATCAAATAAGGTCCGGACATCCAAGCGCTCCGCGGGCATCCGTTCGCGGGGCGCTTTGTGCATTTGAGGGAGAGCACGGCGAGTCGAAGAGTATTTTTGGGGTATCGTTAACTGGACTATTAATTGGCAACTTATCTATAACGGAGTAACCGCATGAGCGCTCGCGTAACCATGAAGGACATAGCCGCCGAGCTTGGCGTTTCCATCAATACCGTGCACAAGGCCCTGACGGGAAAGGCCGGCGTGAGCGAATCCGTGCGCGCCAAGGTGAACGCTAAGGCCGAGGCCATGGGCTATCACCGCAACACAAGTGCCTCAAGCCTGCGCCGCAAGGATATCAATCTGGTGTTTTGCCTGCCCCGCGCATCGCGCGAGGGAGCGTACTTTTTCCGTTACCTGTGGGAAGGCTGCAATCGCTTTGAACAGGAGGTCATCGACCGGGGCATTACGGTTGAGCGCGTTGAATTTGGCGTGGGCGGCTACGCTGATGCACTCGAGCAAATCGACGAGCGTCTGCAGGTGGGCGAGAAGATTGATGGCTTGCTCGCCTATGCGCCGGGCGACGATCGTGCGACTGAGCTTTTGGGGCAGATCGCCGAGGCGGGCGTGACGATTGAGCTTGTCGACGGCGACCGTCCGCATTTGAATCGTTTGGGTGCGAGCTTGGCCGATTATTCGACGGCAGGCAGCCTTATGGCCGAGCAGGCGGCAAACCTGGTCCATGCTTCTGGGGCCGACGCCCGCGTGCTCCTTTTGACAGGCGACCCATATACCGATTCGCACTATCTAACCGCCCGCGCCTTCCACAATTACCTGCGCGAACGTGATATTCCATGGCAGGTTGAGGATCTTGCAGGTGCCCATGCGCAAGTCAAACAACTCGAGCATGAGCTCGAAAAGCGCTTGAGTGCGCCGGACGCCCCTGAACTTATCTGTAGCGTTTTTGCCGTTGGTTCCGAAGTGGTTGCCGACGCGCTCGTCTCGACCGGCAAGGCCGGTCAGGTCATGGTGATCGGCAACGACCTGTTTCCCGAAAGTGCTCTGGCCTTGCGCCGCGGTATCTTTACCAATATTGTCTATAAGGACCCGACGAGCCTGGCGTATCGCGGCGCTAAGACGCTGGGCGATTATCTGCTGTGGGGAAGGACCCCGACGGAGCCCGTCCAGAAGGGCGCCGTCGAGATGGTATTTGCCAGCAATGTCGACCGCTACTGCGAACTTGCGGGTATTTAGCCGATTGAGCAGGTACCCCCTCTTGCGACGTGCATTTTTGGGAGTATTCAGCATTGGCATGCCCTGAATGAGGTGCAGAACGACTGTTTTAAGTGCCCCCGATGGCGTAATTTGCCATCGGGGGCACTTTTTATGCCGATCGGGCGCTATCTGCGTTCCAAATAGGACGCTGAGGATGGCGCACGGCGCGCTCCAATGCTGAATACTCCCAAAAATGTACGTCGGGACATGACCCACCTGAGCAAAAGCGCTCAAGTTCGGTGTTCGGGGACGCCAACCGGTCCGCAATGCATGCAAGTCACAGCTCCGGCAACCGTTGAACGGGCAAAACCTACCGTTCACCCCATGGTTGTTAGGTGAACGTTCACCTTTTGAGTCGTAATGGATTAGTATGGTGAACGTTCACCTAGAGGATGACGAGCGTATTGTGCGCCCGCTCCGCAAACAAAGGGGTTGTTTGATGAAAAACTTTATGGACGATCAGGATTTCCTGCTGAGCACCAAGACCGGCGAGGAGCTGTTCCACAACTTTGCCGAGGGCATGCCCATCGTCGACTACCACTGCCACATTTCTCCCAAGGAGATTTGGGAGGACAAGCGTTTCGAGAACATCACCGAGGTTTGGCTGGGCGGCGACCACTACAAGTGGCGCCTGATGCGTGCCAACGGCGTCGACGAGCGCTTTATCACTGGCGACGCCCCTGCTCGCGAGAAGTTCCAAAAGTGGGCCGAGACCCTGGGTCGCTGCGTCGGCAACCCCGTCTTTGAGTGGAGCCACCTGGAGCTTAAGCGCTACTTTGGCTACGAGGGCGTCCTCAACGGCAAGACTGCCCAGGAGGTCTGGGACCTTGCCAACGCCAAGCTCGCTGAGGCTAGCTTTACCTGCCGTAACCTGATCAAGCAGTCCAACGTCCGCATGATCTGCACTACCGACGACCCCGCCGACAGCTTTGAGTGGCACAAGAAGATTGCCGCCGACGACAGCTTTGACGTTCAGGTCGTTCCCGCCATGCGCCCCGATGCCGCTTTGCGCATCGAGCGCGGCCAGGAGTTTGCCGACTACTGCAAGCACCTTTCCGAGGTTGCCGACGTTGAGGTCAGCGACTTTGAGGGCATGAAGGCTGCCATTTCCAAGCGCTACGACGTTGCTCACGAGCTGGGCTGCCGCGCCTCCGACCACGCACTCGACTACGTTATGTACGTCCCGGCTACCGCCGACGAGATCGAGGCTATCTTTGCCAAGGGTCTGGCTGCCGAGCCGCTTACCGAGGAAGAGGTCCTCAAGTACAAGACTGCCTTTATGCAGTTCGTTGCCGGTGAGTATGTCCGTCTGGGCTGGGCCATGCAGCTGCACTTTGGCTGCAAGCGCGACAACAATCGCGCCATGTTCGCCAAGCTCGGTCCCGACACCGGCTACGACTGCATCTCCAACTACACGCCGTCCGACCAGCTCGCCGATTTCCTCAACTCCATCCAGGAGACCTGCGGCCTGCCCAAGACCATCCTGTACAGCCTGAACCCCATCGATAACACCATGATCGATACCGTCATGGGCTGCTTCCAGGAGGCTCCGACCGCCGGTAAGATCCAGAACGGCTCCGCCTGGTGGTTCAACGACAACGAGGTCGGCATGCGCGAGCAGCTTACGGCTCTGGCTAACGAGGGCGTGCTGGGCAACTTTGTGGGCATGCTTACCGACTCCCGCTCCTTCCTGTCCTATCCGCGCCACGAGTACTTCCGTCGCGTGCTGTGCAGCGTGATCGGCGAGTGGGTCGAGCAGGGCAAGTACCCGGCCGACATGGAGCTGCTGGGCAGTATCGTGCGCGACATCAGCTACAACAACGCGGTCCGCTACTTTGGCTTTGATTTGGACACCGTCGAGGCATAAGCCTGCATCGAATCACATCGAACTCGGGAGCGCCGTTGCCACACGCGGCGCCCCCGTTTTGCTTGCACGCTAACAGCTATCTAAGGAGAGACACAGATGGAGAACATCAGCTACGATGCGCTCGAGAAGATCGGCTACAAGGGCTATTTGCTGCCCAAGGATGCTCCCGAGAAGGTTCTGCAGTTTGGCGAGGGCAATTTCCTGCGCGCCTTCGTCGACCGCTTCTTTGACATGGGCAACGAGGCCACCGGCTGGAACGGCAAGGTCGTCATGGTGCAGCCCATCAGCGGTGCCTTTGGCTTTGCCGACGGCATCAATGCCCAGGACGACCTGTATACCGTGCTGGTGCGCGGCAAGGAGGACGGCAACACGGTCGACGAGTCCCGCGTGATTAGCGCTTGCAGCCGCTGCATCAACCCGTACCGCGAGGACGACTACCGCGCCATGATGGAGGTCGCCGTCTCTGACGACCTGGAGATTATCGTCTCCAACACCACCGAGGCCGGTATCGCCTATGACCCGTCCTGCAAGGCCGACGACATGCCACCCGCGAGCTTCCCCGCCAAGCTTGCCCAGGTGCTCCACACCCGCTGGGCTGCCGGTAAGCCGGGCGTCATCGTCCTCGCCTGCGAGCTCATCGATCACAACGGCGAGGAGTTGCTGCGCATCATGAACCAGTATGTGAGCGACTGGGGCTGGGAGGACGAGTTTGCGCAGTGGATGGCCAACGACTGCACCGTCTGCACCACGCTCGTCGACACCATCGTACCGGGCCGTATCCGCGACGCATCCGAGGCCGCCGCGGTGGCTGAGCGTCTGGGCTACGAGGATCCCTTCCTGGCCGTGCGCGAGCCCTTCCAGATGTGGGGCATCCAGGGCGACGAGTCGCTTGCCGAGAAGCTTCCCTTTGTGAAGGCTGGTCTTCCGGGTGTCTTTGTGACTCCCGACGTCACCCCGTACAAAAAGCGCAAGGTCCGCATCCTCAACGGTGCCCATACCGCCTTTGTTCCGGGCTCTTGGGTTGCCGGCTTTGATATCGTGCGCGACTGCATGCATGACGAGACCGTTCGCGGCTTCATGAACACCATGCTCTACGACGAGGTCATTCCGACGCTTGCCGCCGACTTGGATGTCGAGGACTGCAAGGCCTTTGCCGCCGCCGTCGAAAACCGCTTCGACAACCCGTTTATTGATCATGCGCTGCTCTCCATCTGCCTCAACTCCACGGCTAAGTGGCGCGCTCGTGACCTGCCCACGCTCAAGGACTACGTTGCCGAGACCGGCAACCTGCCCAAGTGTCTGGCGACGAGCCTCGCTACGCTCATCTCCTTCTACACGCAGGAGCTCGTGTCCCGCGAGGGCGACGGCCTGCACCTGCGTCGCTCCGACGGCACCGAGTACACCGCTCAGGACGACGCCTTCGTGCTCGACTTCTACGCCGCCCATGCCGGCACCGACGATGCCCAGCTGGTGCACGATGTGCTCACCAACGAGCAAATGTGGGGCGAGGACCTTACGCAGATCGCAGGTCTTGAGGAGTTTGTCGTCAGCGCGCTCGCCGTCGTGCGTGCCGAGGGCGCCAAGCAGGCCTTCGCCAACGCTCAGGCGTAAATTTCCGGCGCGGACGCGGGTGCGGGACGGCGTGCCCGCGCCTCGACTTCTGCTCAACCTGTAGGGTTAGGACCATTTGCAATGAACACTATCCAAATCAATCCGGCCGACAACGTGATCGTCGCGCTGTCGCCGCTTGCCAAGGGCACCGCCGTCGCGGTTCCCGGGGTGGGCGAGGTCGTGGCCGCGGAGGATATTCCGCAAGGCCACAAGATGGCTGTGCGCTCGATTGCCGCCGGCGAGGACGTCATTAAGTACGGCCTTCCTATCGGACACGTGACGGGCGATGTCCAGCCCGGTCAGTGGCTCCACACGCACAATGTGAAGACCAACCTTTCGGGCGAGGTCGAGTACACCTACAACCCCACGCATCCGGTCGTTGAGTCGGTTGAGCCCGAGACCTTTATGGGGTTCCGCCGCGCCGACGGTCGTGCCGCGACGCGCAACGAGCTGTGGATCATCCCCACGGTCGGCTGTGTCAACGAAGTCGCCCGTGCCATGTGCGAGCAGGCCCAGGATCTGGTCGATGGCTCGCTGGAGGGCGTCTACTACTTCCCGCATCCGTTCGGTTGCTCGCAGACCGGCGCCGACCATGTCCAGACGCGTCGTCTGCTGGTGGCGCTCTCGCGTCACCCTAATGCGGCCGGCGTGCTGTTCCTGTCGCTCGGTTGCGAGAACTGCACACACCAGCAGGTGCTCGACGAGCTCGGTGACTTCGATCACGAGCGCGTTCGCTTTCTCACCTGCCAGGATGTAGCCGACGAGCAAATCGAGGGCCACAAGATTCTGGCCGAGATGGCAGACCTGGCAAAGCAGTCCAAGCGCGAGCCCATTCCGGCCTCCGAGCTGGTCATTGGTCTTAAGTGTGGCGGCTCCGACGGTCTTTCAGGCATTACCGCCAACCCCACGATCGGTCGCGTGAGCGATATGGTCGTCGCCCGTGGCGGCACGTCGGTGCTTACCGAGGTGCCCGAGATGTTTGGCGCGGAGAGCATCCTGCTCGACCGTTGCGAGAACGAGCAGGTCTTTAACGCCGCTTCCGACATGCTCAATGGATTTAAGGACTACTTTATTAGCCACGGCGAGGTCGTTTATGAGAACCCGAGTCCCGGCAACAAGGACGGCGGTATTACCACGCTCGAGGACAAGAGCTGCGGCTGCGTGCAAAAGGGCGGATCTGCCCCCATCGTCGACGTGCTGCCGTATGCCGGCCAGGCAAATAAACACGGCCTGAACATGCTGTGCGGTCCGGGCAACGACATGGTATCCACCACGGCGTTGACGGCTGCCGGCTGCCACGTGATTCTGTTCTCGACCGGCCGCGGCACACCGTTTGGCGCGCCGGCGCCTACCCTCAAGGTGTTCACCAATCAGCGTCTGTGCGACCACAAGGCCAACTGGATGGACTTTAACGCTGGCGTGATTGCCACGGGTGAGCGCACGCTCGACGAGGCTGCCCACGATCTGTACCAGCTGGTGCTACAGACGGCGAGCGGTAAGCTCACGAGTGCCGAGCGCCGTGGCTGTCACGAGATCAGTATCTGGAAGGATGGCGTCTGCTTGTAGCGGCAAGTGCGCCCAAGCATAGCGCGATGTCATCGGCCCCGTCGGGAGTGTTCCCGGCGGGGCTTTTTCGTTTCGTGGTTAAGTGAATATGTTGGAAAATCTGATAAACGTTCACCTATCTCATGGCTGTCCAGCATGGCACCTTTACCAGCAGAAAATAGGTGTGAGGATCTCAATTGTGTCCGTTCAGCGGTAAAAAACGACCGTTCAAGGATATTATTCAAGTGAACGTTCACCTGTCGTAAGCAATCGCGCATAATCTAACTAAACGTTCACCCTGAACGCTGGGCAGACAGATGTCAGTGTGGACTCCAATGTCTTGCTGCAAGACAATCGAGAAAAGAGAGGGAGCTCGATGACTAATAAGATCGGAAAAAAGCGTAAGATCACATTCTGGACGCGCTTGGGCTTTGGTATGGGCGGTATGCTCAATTCCGGTGCCCTGACCTTTACGCACAGCTACATGGTGCTGTTCCTGTCCACGGAGTGTGGCCTGTCCGCAGGCGAGGCTGCACTGATCAGCTCGTTTGCCATCTATGTCAACGCCATTCTTTGCCCGCTGATGGGTTTTGTGGCCGATAACTTCTATGCCACCAAGATTGGCCGCATCTTTGGTCGTCGTCGTTTCTGGATCTTGCTGGCCATCCCGATGATGATCGCCGAGCCGCTCATCTTCGTGGCTACGCCGTTTGGCTTCCCGTACTACTTTGTGCTGTACCTGATCTACAACGTCGCGTACACGTTCTGCACCGCCAACCTTTCGCCGCTTACCATCGAGATGACCGACGACTTTAAGGAGCGTACGTACCTCACCGGCTACAAGCATCTCTTTGGTAACGCCGCCGGCTTCCTGATGGCTGCACTTGTGGGCTTCGGCTTTGGCACCTTCGGCGAGACCAACCCGTTCAGCTACTTCATCATCGCTACGATCAACGCTTCGGTCATGGCAATCTCGCTGCTTTGTGTGTACCTGTCCACGTGGGAGCACACCCCCGAGGAGGTCGCTCAGGAGAAGATCGAGAGCGTCGGCGAGGGTATCAAGAAGTTCTTCATCGACGTAATCTCCACCTTCCGCAACAAGTCCTTCCGCAAGGTCCTGTACGCACAGGTCTCCACGAAGCTCGCTGCTGCCTGCTGGTCTGCCTGCCTGTCCTTCTTCATCGTCTACTGCCTGCAGATTCCTAAGTCCTACGAGTCCGTGATGGAGATGCCTGGCAAGGTCGTCGCTATCGTCTGCACCGCCATCTGGGTCGCCCTCATGGCCAAGAAGGGCTTCCACAAGTCTTGGTACCTCGCAAATGTCGGTTGCGCTGCGTGCATCATCGCCTACAACTACTTCGCCTTTGGTCAGATCAACGGCACCTCCACGGTCGCCATCGCCATGATCGCCTACCCCATCATCTTCGCCATCTGGAAGTTCTTCTACGTCGGCTTCCAGTACCTGCCCGATGTTCTGCTCAACTACATCCCCGATGTCGATGAACTCATCACCCTGCGTCGTCGCGAGGGCATCTACAGCTCCGCGCAGCAGCTCTGCCAGCAAATCGCCCAGGCTATTGCCGTCAACGTGTGGGCTATCGTCCTTGCTGCCTCCGGCTTCATTCAGACCGCCGGCAATAGCGACGCCGTGACCCAGCCCGCTACCGTGCCTCTGTATATCTGCGGCTACATGATCATCGGCTGCGCCGGCTTCTTCCTGCTTGCGGCCGTCCTTGCCCGAGGCATCAAGATCGACAAGGAGCAGTGCGACGTCCTTTGCGACGAGATTCACCGAGTCAAGGAGGGTGGCAAGATGGCCGACGTCAAGCCCGAGGTCAAGGCGCTTTGCGAGGAGCTCTCCGGCTTTAAGTACGAGGACTGCTTTGCCCACAACAACGTTGGCTTCCAGGACGGTAGCGTAACTCCCGCCGAGTAAGGCCGACATATCGTCCAAATCACAGGGCCGTGCCACCGGAATTCCGCCGGCAGGCACGGCCCTTTTTCAACAGCGTACAATTTGCCTTTAGAGCATCTTTTTGAGGGAGAAACCCATGGAGACGAACGTTATCTGGCGCAACGCGCGCGCGGCGGTTATCGAGCTTGACGACGGCGGTTACTTTACCTGCGCCGATACGTGGGAGATCTTTGTCAACGACGAGCCCGCCGGTACCACGAATACGGTCGAGACCTATGTCGACGGCCTGACCCCCGGCAAGCGCAACCTGGTTCGTTTTGTTTGTGGCGAGCGTGAGCTGAGCGTAGGTGTCACCACGCCGGCTGAGCCCTTTACCATCAACGTTCGCGACTGTGGCGCCAAGGGCGATGCCGAGCATGATGACACCACCAACATCCAGGCTGCCATCATGGCCTGCCCCAAGGGTGGCCGCGTGCTGATCCCCGCCGGTAGTTATCGCATCAAGTCCCTCTTTCTTAAGAGCAATATCAACATCGAGCTCGCCGAGGGAGCGGTGCTGCTGGCCCGCCACGATCGTGCCTCGCTTGCCTACATTCCGGGCACGGTCACGGGCAACGAGGGTGCCGGGTATGCCGGCACCCTCGTTGCCCCTGGGCCGCTGGGAGGGCGAGAGCTTCTCGACCTACTGCTCTACCTTTACGGGTCTGAGCGTGCACGACGTGTGCATCTATGGTCGCGGCGCGATCGACGGTCAGACTGATTTTGCCGAGGACAACTGGTGGAACAAGGACTTTAAGAACATCTTTCGCCCGGAGGAGGGCCGCGAGGTCGCCCGCCCGCGCATGATCTTCCTATCCGAGTGTGAGAACGTGAGCTTGGCCGGCTTCACCGTCCGCAACAGCCCGGCGTGGAACATCCACCCCATCCTGTGCGAGCACGTCGATGCGCTCTGCCTGTCCATCGAGGGCCCCAAGAACTCCCACAACACCGACGGCTTCGATCCCGAGAGCTGCGGTTTTGTTCGAATCCTTGGTTGTCAGTTCTCAGTGGGTGACGACTGCATCGCCATCAAGAGCGGCAAGCTGGGCATTGAGCCCGAGCTTCGTCCCGCCACGCACGACGTGCTGATCTCTCACTGCTACATGCACGATGGTCACGGCGCCGTGGTCCTGGGTTCAGAGGCTGCCGGCGGCATCAAGGACCTTACCGTGAGCAAGTGCCTCTTTGAGCGCACCGACCGCGGCCTGCGCGTCAAGACCCGCCGCGGGCGCGGCAAGGATGCCGTCAACGAGGGCATTACCTTTGAGCACATTCGCATGGACGAGGTGCTCACGCCCTTCGTGGTCAACTCCTTCTACTTCTGCGACAAGGACGGCAAGACCGACTACGTGCAGTCTCGCGAGGCACTGCCCGTCGACGACCGCACGCCCGGCTTTGGTGCCACGACGTTTTGCGATATCGAGGCCACTAACTGCCACGCGGCCGCTGCCTACATCACGGGCCTGCCCGAGAGCAAAGTAACGCGCCTGACGTTCCAGGATGTCCACGTGACCTTTGCCGACGATGCTGAGCCCTTTGTTCCGGCCATGGCCTGCGGCGTTGAGCCCATGGTGCGTCAGGGCATCATTGCGCAAAACGTCAAGGTGCTCGACCTGCAAAATGTGGTGATCGAGGGCCAGGACGGCGAGGAGCTGCAGCTCCAGAACGTCGACAAGGTTGTCCGTTCCTAACTCGGGTTGATGACCAGGGCTGCATTGTCGGATAAATCGGCAATGCAGCCCTTGTGCGATACGGCCGTGTGCGCTGCGCTACGCATCATGGTGAAAGGGAATACATGCTCAATAAAACGATTCCTGTCGGGGTCGATGGCTCGTCTGCCACGATTACGTCTTATGTTTTTGCCCCGACCGAAGATGCTTATGCTTTAAAACCGCTGCCTGCAGTTGTGGTCGTGCCAGGAGGCGGCTACGATCACGTTTCGCCGCGCGAGGGCGAGCCGGTAGCGCTCCGTTTGTTGGCGATGGGCTACCAAGCGTTTGTACTGAACTATTCGGTTGCTCCGGCTGTCTATCCGCTGGCATTGCAAGAACTCGCGCGGGCGGTCGATACCGTCCGAAGCCATGTGGCAGAGTACTGTGTCGATCCTGATCGGATTACGGTCATGGGTTTTTCGGCCGGTGGGCATCTAGTTGGCTTGCTCGGGGCGCTTTGGGACCAACCCTGGCTTGCAGAGTCGATTGCGGCATCGCCTGAGTCGATTCGGCCTGACACGCTTTGCTTGGGCTATCCGGTCGTAAGCTCGGGGGCCTATGCTCATCGTGGTTCATTTGAACACCTAACGGGTGCCGATGGCGCTTTGGCTCAAAAGTTGTCGATCGAGAATATGGTGGGCGAGGGCTTCCCCCGTACGTTCTTGTGGCATACCGCCGAGGATGCATCGGTACCAGTTCAAAATAGCCTCCTTCTTGCGCAGGCTCTTGCCGACCACGGGATTGGCTTTAGCCTACATGTCTTTCCGCATGGAAAGCATGGGGCATCGCTCGCCACGGCCCAAACGGCATTTAAGGGCTGCGCCGAGCATATTCAGCCACAGGTTCAGGGCTGGCCTGAACAGTTCGTTGCATGGGAGCGTGATGGACGATGAGCGAAAGTATCTATACGCTGCGCGTTTCGAGGGCTGCGGCAGGAGCGTATCCAACGATTTCCGATGCCTTGGCGGCAGCCGATCAGCTCTATCCGGATGCCGAGCAACCGGTGATGATTCGCGTCGATCCGGGCGAGTATTGCGAGCGGGTCGAGATTCATCGCTCGCATGTGACGATTGAGGGAGAGACGGCCGACAGCGTGCGTATCGTGGGCAGCCTGGGTGCCAAGATGCCTTCGGAGGACGGCTCGGGCGTCGACGGCACGCTCGGCACGTTTAGGACCTATACCGTTTTGGTCGATGCCGACGACGTACGGCTCGAGAACCTCACGATCGAAAACGATGCGGGCGATGGGCGCGAGGTCGGTCAGGCGATTGCCCTGTATGCCGATGGCGACCGTCTGGTTGTCGATGCCTGCTGCATTAAGGGGCACCAGGACACACTGTTTTTGGGTCCGCTGCCGCCGCATGAGGCCAAACCGGGCGGGTTCATAGGACCCAAACAGTATGCGCCGCGCCGGGTGGGGCGCCAGTATTTTCGACGTTGCCGGATCGAGGGCGATGTCGACTTTATCTTTGGCGGCGCGCGTGCCTACTTTGAGGGGTGCGAGATTCGCTCGCTCAATCGCGATATGGATGTCAACGGGTATGTAACGGCAGCCTCCACGCCTAAAGGCGAGCCGTACGGATTTGTGTTCCACGGCTGTTCGTTTACAGCTCCGGATGGCGTGGCGCCGGATTCGGTCTACCTGGGTCGTCCTTGGCGCGAATGGGCGCAAACTGTGCTGATCGATTGCTGGCTGGGGCGACATATCAAGCGCGAAGGCTGGTGGGATTGGAATAAGCCGGCGGCGCACAACTGCGTGCAGTATGCTGGCGCGATCCTGCATGGGCCGGCGGGTGATGCTACCGGCTGGGTGCCGTGGGCGAATGAACTCGATGTGATGGCTGCTGCCGGGTACGCCCGCGAACAGGTGCTTGCCGGTGCGGATGGCTGGGATCCCGAGGGAGGCACCGGTGATGCGGTGGAGACGGCTGGGCTATCTGCCAATGGTCGCACCGTGCACATCGAGACGTACTGCGAAGACGAGCCTGCGCTGCGTGCCCGGCTGAAGCGTGAGGGGCGTTCTGCCGCATTTGCGGGCCAGACTCGTGCAGATTTTGAGGCATGGAAGATTGCGACCAGGACTCGCCTGTGCGATGTTTTGGGCCTTTCGCTTATGGACCGCGCCCCGATTGAGATTCGTGAACTCAGCCGTGTGCGGGTTGCCGGCGGCATCGTGCGCACCCATGCGATGCTGCAGGTGGAGCGCGACGTTTGGATGCCGTTCTACCTTCTCGAGCCGCAGTCGCCTAAGCTCGATGCGCGCGGCCGCAAGTGCTGCTATATCTGCCCGCATGGCCATCAGGGAGCAGGCGCCGCAAGTGTTGCGGGCGTGACGGGCGTGCCGGCGGTCGATGATGCCGTGCGTAAGTTCAATTACGACTACGGTCTGCGTTTAGCGCGCATGGGCTACGTGGCCATCTGCCCCGACGCTCGCGGTTGGGGATACCGTCGTGACTGGAAGGGCCAGGGCGATGACGAGAACAGCTACCTGCGCGGTACGTGTCTGAATCAAGCACGTATGGCCGAGCCGCTGGGTCTTACGGTTGCGGGCCTCAACGTCTGGGACAACATGCGCTTGATCGATTACTTGGAGGCGCGCGGCGACATTGCCATGGATGACCTGGGTTGCTTTGGTTTTTCGGGTGGCGGCTACATGACGTTGTACCTGGCCGCACTCGACCCGCGTGTGCGCAAGGCGTTTGTCTCGGGCTATCTGTACGGTGTCGGTGATTCGCTGCTGCATCTCAATGGCAATTGCAGCTGCAACTACACACCCGGACTTTGGCGCTTACTCGACATGGGCGATATTGCCTCGCTCATCGCGCCACATCCGCTGCTGGTGCAAAGCTGCGAAGAGGATCATCTGAACGGTTTGCGCGGGCTGAAAAATGTTGACGAGCAGCTCGAGATCGTGCGCGATGCCTACAAGTTGCTGGGCCGCAGAGATGACCTGCGGCACGAGGTGTGTCCGGGTGAACACCATCTGGGCGTGGCACATCTTGTCGAGGATATCGAATGGCTCGATTCGCACGTTGCGGAATGCGCCCGTGCATAGCCCCTCGGCATGCTGCGAATAAACGGTACGTTCCTGTATGACCGCCGATGGGCGGATGAGGAGAAGATTATGGAAACGAAGAGCTTGAGTGAATCGACCATTTGCTGCTTTGGCGATTCGACCACATGGGGGGATAACGGATGCGGCGCAGGCGGCAACGACATCTCTTGGACTTCGCATCTGGGCGCGTTGCTGGGAGGTGCAGTCGTCGAGAACTTTGGCATCAAGGGTTCGCGTATCGCCATCAAGGCCGACCGCAGCGATTCATTTGTCGAGCGCTTGGACGGCATCGACGATGCGGCCGATGTCTATGTTGTCTTTGGCGGCGTTAACGACTTTAGCCGCAACGTGCCGCTTGGCGAGTTGGGCAGCACCGATGTGCATGAGTTCTATGGTGCGGTCGACTATCTGATCCGAACCATCACGGCGCGCTCACCTCAGGCAAAGCTCGTGTTTATGACGCCATGCAAGACGAGCGGTAAGCACGAGAAGGATATCCCGGCAAGCGACGAGCTCAACCACCTGGGCCTGACGCAGGTCGCCTACGTGCGAGCGATGCTCGAGGTCTGTGACCGCTACTCCGTTCCGGTGATTGACCTGTATGCGCAAAGCGGTATCAGCCCGTTTTTGCCGGAGCACCGCGAGCTCTATATGCCGGACGGTCTGCACTACAGCCCGGCTGGCTATGAGCGCCTGGCGCATCGCATCGCCGCGGGTCTCACCGCCGTTTGCCGCTAAAAGTCTGCCGTTCGCGAGGAATATAGGGTTAACGTTCACCCTATATTCCTCGTTCGCGTTACACTAGGGGTAACGTTCACCTATCGTTTATGTCAGAGGGGACAGCAATGGGTTGCAATCAAATCCTGGACCGTTATATCGAGCAGTTGATCGAAACCTCTACGCCGCAGGCGCCGGCTTGGAATATCGAAAAGATTCGCGCCGGCAAGGAGAACACCTGGAACTATATCGACGGCTGCATGATCAAGGCGCTCATCGAACTGTACGAGATCACGGGTGAGCAGCGCTACCTGACCTTTGCCGACGACTATATCGATTTCTTTGTCCAGGACGACGGCACCATCAAGCATTACAACCCGCAGGAGTACAACCTCGATAACGTCAATGCGGGCAAGACCCTCTACAAGCTCTATGACCTGGTGGGCAAGCCCAAGTATCGCGCCGCCATGGATACCATCTATCGTCAGCTCGAAACCCAGCCGCGTACCAAAGAGGGCGTGTTTTGGCACAAGGCCGTCTACCCCAACCAGATCTGGCTCGACGGCATGTATATGGCGCAGCCGTTCTACATGCAGTATGAGCTGAGCTTCCACAACCGTCGTGCCTGCTCGGACAGCTTCCATATGTTCCAGGTTGTGCATGACCTGATGCGCAACCCCCTCAACGGTCTGTACTATCACGCTTACGACGCGAGCCGCAAACAGTTCTGGTGCGACCCGGTCACCGGCCTTTCGGCTAACTTCTGGCTGCGCGCCGAGGGCTGGTTTGCCATGGCGCTCATCGACACCTGGGAGCTTATGCCGCCTTCGATGTCGGCCGAGAAGGACGAGATCCGCAAGATGTTCCACGATCTGATCGACGCCATGCTGCCGTATCAGGACGAGAAGACCGGCATGTGGCACCAGGTCATCAACCTGCCCAATATCGCCCCCAACTACCTGGAGGAGTCGGGCAGCGCCATCTTTGCCAACGCCATCATGAAGGGCGTGCGTCTGGGCGTGCTGGGCGAGCGTTACTACCAGTACGGCCGTCGCGCCTTCGACGGCATCTGCGAGACCTGCCTGTCCGAGTATGACGGGCAGCTGGCGCTCGACAACATCTGCCTGGTTGCGGGCCTGGGCAACACCGCGCACCGCGAGGGCACGTTTGATTACTACATGAGCGAGCCCGTGGTCAAAAATGATGCAAAGGGTGTGGCGCCGCTGGTGCTTGCCTATATCGAGACCATGCATCACGACAAGCTGGCCGGTAAGCGCGATCCGCTCGCCCCCTCGGGTGTGTGCTCCATCGAGGACCCGTTTGGCGGATACACCCCGGGCATCAACGCTCATAAGGGATGTGAATAACGTGGGGGCTATTACTCCGGGCGTACGTTTGCACGACCTTCCGCAGGGAACCGTCGAGGAACGCATTCGCATGGCGGGAGAGCTGGGCTTTTCGTGCATTCAGCTGCCGAGCAAGGTGCTCTACGCATCGATGGGAATCGATCGAGGCGGCCTGACCCGCGAGCTTGCCGACCATTTGCGTGCGGTGCTCGACGAGGCGGGCGTTTCGGTCGCCGTGCTCGGCTGCTATAAGAATCTGGCGACGCCCGATCGCCAACAGCTCATGGATAACTTTGCCGAGTACGAGGCATGCTTGAACTTTGCCCAGATGCTCGGCGGATGCCCGGTTGGCACCGAGACCGGTCGCCCCAATGCGCAGAACCGCGTCGCGGACGACCGCATGACCGACGAGGCACTCGATACGTTTGCAGACGGGCTTGCACGCGTCTGCGATCGGGCCGAGGCCGTGGGTGGGCAAATACTGATCGAGCCCGGTTGGAACGAGACGGTTAATACGCCAGATCGCTGCCGTGAGGTGCTGGAGCGCGTCTCGAGCCCGTCGCTCGGCGTGATCTATGACCCAGTGTCGCTGCTGCACCCCAGCGTCGTTGACGAAGCGCAGGAAATTACCGCGCGCATGCTCTACTTATGCGGCAGCAAGATCCGCGTGCTGCACGCCAAGGATTTTGAGGTCGTCGACAACGAGGACGAAGCCGGTTGGTGCGACGGTACGGGTTCACGCCTGGTGTGTCATGGCGTGGGCGAGACGGGACGATATGACTTTGAGCCCGTGGTGGCCTGGGCGGCTGCCGCCTGCCCTGGGATTCCTTGCGTGGTCGAGAACAGCGTGCCGGCGACGGCGGCTGACTGCCTGGCGACACTCGAGCACATGTCCGGTCGCTGCGGGGCTTCGCATCGCGAGTTATAGCATTGGCTTTTGCCGTGTCGGCAGATTGAGATTACCTGTATGGGGGCGGCGGTGAAGGGTCTTTATCGTCGCCCCATTGGATTGCATTAAAAAGGGGAGTTGCGTGGCTATCCACATTGTCGAAGAGGCGAATCGTTGCCTGGGTTGTAAAAGGGCGTTCTGTCAGATTGAGGGCTGTCCAGTTCAGACGCCTATTCCGCAGGTCATCGACCTGTTCAAGCAGCGTCGTCTAGAAGAGGCGGGCGAGCTGCTGTTCCAGAACAATCCCATGAGCGCGGTCTGCTCCATGGTGTGCAATCATTCGGGCCAGTGCGAGGGCGCTTGCATCCAGGGCCGCAAGGGCGCGCCGGTGCATTTCTCGAGCATCGAGAACTATATCTCCACGGCATATTTGGATCGTAAGGAGTGGAAGCCCGCACCGTCGTGCGGTAAACAGATTGCTGTGGTCGGTTCCGGTCCCGCTGGTATTACCGTGGCCATTAAGATGGCCCAGCTGGGCTGTGCCGTCACGGTATTTGAGCAGCGCCCCGAGATCGGCGGTGTGCTGGAGTACGGTATCCCCGAGTTCCGCCTGCCCCGTGCGCTCGTGCAAAAGTATCGCCACGTGATGTGCTCGCTCGGCGTGCGCGTGCGCCCCTCGACCACCATCGGTGGCGCGCTGCATATCGACGACCTGCTGCGCGACGGCTACGATGCGGTTTTTGTTGGCACCGGTACCTGGCGAGCTCGCAAACTGGGTATTCCCGGCGAGTCGCGCGGCAACGTGCTGTTTGGTATCGATTACCTGGTCGATCCCACGAGCGTGGCTATCGGGCAGAACGTGGCGGTCATCGGTGCCGGTAATGTGGCCATGGATGTGGCCCGCACGGCGCTGCGTTCGGGTGCTCGCAAGGTCACTGTGTATGCACGCTCGCGCCATATCTCGGCCATCGACGACGAGGTCGAGCTGACCGAGCTTGACGGTGCCGAGATTGTGTGCGGCAAGGCGATCTGCGCCATCGACGATAACGGTCCGGTGTTCGAGACGGCTATCTTTGACGAGGACAACAATGTGGTGGGCTACGAGGAAGAGCTCGACCATGTGTCTGCCGACACAGTTGTGATTGCGGCTTCGCAGGTGCCCAAAGACAAGCTTGTGCTTACGACGGGCGGCCTGGAGACCGACCATCGTGGCCTGCTTTCGGTCGACGAGAACGGCATGACAACGGTGCCTGGCGTCTTTGCCGCCGGCGACGTGGTTAACGGCCCGCTCACGGTGGTTCATGCCGTGGCAGGCGCCAAGCTCGCCGTCGAAGGCATGACCAGCTACCTGGGCCTCTAACACATTCCATCCATCAGTTGCGGTGAAATACGGACTGTTTTGCCTGTCAAAAGCCTCACCTACTCCGTATTCCACCGCAACTTTTTTGTGAGGGTTGGGATTGAAAGTGGGGAGTGCGAGCGAGTACGAATGCGGCGGATACTGATACGATAGGTACGTCAGCAACTGCCGCCGAGCGGCTCAAATGAAAGGAACCCTGTATGGAGTCCTCCGCCTACCCGATGCTCTTTAGTCCGATCAAGGTCGGTACGACCGAGGTCAAGAACCGCGTCTTTATGCCGCCGGTGTCCACCAACCTGGCCGATCATGGCTATGTGACCGACGACTTGGTCGATCATTACCGTGCCCGCGCCAAGGGCGGCGTGGGCCTCATCATTACCGAGGTCGTGACGGTCGAGCCCACCTATACCTATCTGCCGGGTGACATGTGCTGCTACGACGACACGTTTATCCCTGGCTGGGAAAAGCTCGCCGCCGCCGTGCACGAGTACGGCTGCAAGATCATGCCGCAGCTCTTTCACCCCGCCTACATGGCCTTTAACATTCCGGGCACGCCGCGCCTGATCGCTCCGTCCTTCGTGGGACCGTCCTATGCCCGTGAGGCACCGCGTCCTATCACGGTCGACGAGATTCACGAGCTCACGCATCAGTTTGGCGACGCTGCCGTGCGTATGCAGAAGGCCGGTGTCGATGGCGTCGAGGTCCATGCGGCGCACGCCCACGGCATGCTCGGCGGTTTCTTGACCCCGCTCTATAACAAGCGTACCGATGAGTACGGCGGCTCGCTCGACGCCCGCATGCGCTTTTTGCTCGAGGTCATCGCCGAGATTCGCGAGCGCTGCGGCAAGGACTTTATCATCGACGTCCGCATCTCGGGCGATGAGTACACCGATGGCGGTCTGACCCTCAACGACATGATCTACGTCTCGCGTCGCCTGGAGAAGGCCGGCGTCGACATGATTCATGTGTCGGGCGGCACCACCATCAAGCGCGGTTCCGCGATTCCTGCCGCCGGTACCCAGCAGGCCTCGCATGCTGCCTGCTCGCGCGAGATCAAAAAGCACGTCAACATTCCTGTCGCCACCGTCGGCCGCATCAACGAGGCCTGGATCGCCGAGGAGCTGATCGAGGACGGCGCTGCCGACATCTGCATGATGGGCCGCGCCAATCTGTGCGATGCCGAGTTCTGCAATAAGGCCGCTGCCGGCAACGCCGACGACATCCGCCCCTGCATCGGCTGCCTGCGCTGCCTGAACGGCATTATGTTTGGCAAGCGCATCTCCTGCACCGTCAATCCCGATGTTGAGCGCGACGAGGCCGGCTACGAGCCTGCCGCCGAGGCTAAGAACGTGCTGGTTGTGGGCGCTGGTCCTGCGGGCATGGAGGCAGCCTACATTGCTGCCAAGCGCGGCCACAACGTAGTGCTCGTGGATAAGCAGGACGAGCCGGGTGGCGAGATGCGCATCGCGGCCGTTCCGCCGGCAAAGCAGGAACTCACCCGCGTGATCAAGTATCAGTACCGTCGCCTGGCCGAGGTCGGCGTGAAGTGCGTATTTGGTACCGAGCTTACTGCCGAGGACATTCAGCGTGACTACGCCGGCTACGAGGTCGTCCTGGCCTATGGCGCCGAGCCCATCGCCCCGGCCTTCATGCAGGGATTTAAGCAGGTCATGACGGCTGACGACCTGCTGGGCGGCAAGGCTTTCCCGGGCAAGAAGATTGTCATCGTGGGCGGCGGCACCGTCGGTTGCGAGACGGCCGACTACCTGGCCCCGTTGGTCAACGATCTGTCGCCGGCCAATCGCGACGTCACCGTCATCGAGATGACCAAGACGCTCGCCGCCAACGAGGGCGGCGCCGGTCGCGCGGTGCTCATCACGCGCATGCTCTCCAAGGGCGTTCACGTGCTGACCGAGGCCAAGGTGACCGAGATTACCGAGGATGCCATCAGCTACGAAAAGGACGGCGAGATCCACACCATCGCCGATGCCGATACGCTGGTACTTGCCATGGGCTATCGTCCCAATACCAAGTTGGCCGACGACCTTGCTGCAGCCGGCGTTACCACCCACGTGTTGGGCGATGCCAACAAGTGCGGCAACATCCGCGACGCCATCGGCGATGGCTACAAGGTTGCTTGCGAGCTCTAGTCAACCCCTTGGTGCATGTGAGGCCTATCCCCGCGGCGTCGGTCGGTAGATAGCAAAAAGCGGCGGTCGTCCCGTACATGGGACGACCGCCGCTTGCGTTAGCTGCAATGAGTCGTGCGATTAGAGGCCCAGGATCTCCTTGACCTTGGCGATGATGGCCTCGTCGGTTGCGTTGGCAAAGAAGTACTCCTGGAAGTGTTCGCCGGCAAGTGCGCCCTTCACCAGGTCCTGATCGATCTCGCCCAGAACGTCGACGAGCGGACGCATAGTCACAGCGCGGACGCCGTCGAGGATCTTCTTGTTGCGCTGCTCGGGCTCAACACGCTCGGCAGGATAGCCGTTGCCCGAACCAAAGCCAAAGAGCTTCTCAAAGGTGTACTCGAGGTTGAGCTCCTGGCCCCAGCCGTTCTTGAGGGCGAAGGGCATGGCGACAGCGTTACCGTCGTTGACCTGGGCAAAGGTGTAGGCATCGAGCGGGTCGGCAACATGGCCGCACAGCACGCCGGGGAAGGAGTTGCAGGCGAGCATGGCGCCCTCGCCGGTGCCACAGCCGGTCACGACGTAGTCGGCAGCGCCGGAGTTGAGCAGCACGGCGGCCAGGATGCCGTTCTGCACATAGGTGAGGGGCTTGGAGTCGGCGTCGGCATACATGCCATAGTTAAAGACGGTGTGACCCATGGGCTCGACAACCTTCTTAAGGGCAGCCTCGATCATAGGGTTCTTGGAGTTCTGAGAGTTCTCATTGATCAGAGCGATCTTCATTGCGAATTACCTTTCTATTTCTAACTTGCGGTGAAATACGGACTGTTTTGCCTGATAGAAGCCAAAACCAATCCTTATCTCACCGCAACTCAAATGAAAAACGAGTGGATGAAACCTGATATGGGCAGTTGCGGCGACGCTTATTGAGGCTGCTTTCCAATGTATGCGAGGATTCCGCCGTCGACGTAGAGGATGTGGCCGTTGACGAAGTTCGATGCATCGGAAGCCAAGAACACGGCGGGGCCCTTCAGATCCTCGGGCGTGCCCCAGCGGGCGGCCGGCGTCTTGGCAATGATGAACTGGTCAAACGGGTGGCGGCTGCCGTCGGGCTGCGTCTCGCGCAGGGGTGCGGTTTGCGGCGTGGCGATGTAGCCGGGTCCAATGCCGTTGCACTGGATATTGGCCTCGCCAAACTCCGAGCAGATGTTCTTGGTGAGCATCTTGAGTCCGCCCTTGGCGGCGGCATAGCCGGCGATGGTCTCGCGACCCAGCTCGCTCATCATCGAGCAGATGTTGATGATCTTGCCGTGGCCCTTGGCGATCATGCCGGGCAGGCAGACCTTGGACACGATAAACGGTGCGTTGAGGTCAATATCGACGACGCGGCGGAAGTCCTCGGCGCTCATGTCGAGCATCGGGGTGCGCTGGATAACGCCGGCGTTGTTGACCAGGATGTCGGGCGTGGTGCCAAAGTCGGCCTCGATCTTGGCGATGAGCTCGGCAACGACGGCTTCGTCGGTGACGTCTGCCACGTAACCATGAGCCTCAAAGCCCAGCTCGCGGTAGTGCTTCTCGGCCTCGGCTACCTTGTCGGCGTGACGTGCGTTAAAGGCGATCTTGGCGCCAGCCTCTCCGAGCGCCTCGGCGATAGCCATGCCAATGCCATAGGTGGCGCCGGTTACCAGTGCGACCTTGCCGTCCAGACGGAAGCTGTCCATAAGATCAGACATAGCGATCCTTTCAAAAGAAACGTTCATCTATATTTATCTTACTTTTAGTACAAGCTCAGTATAGGAGAAGCGGCGCAACAGGCACCCCTTATTTCCTAAAATCAGGTGAACGTTCACTTTTAAAAGGTGAACGGCAGAAAAGCCCCTGCCGTGCGGACCTCTACTCGCTTTTTGCCTGCGTGCCCTCTGCGATCATGTTGCGGTTATACACCAGGTGCAGATACATCGCGTCGTGCGCGGCGGTGGGGTTGCGCGCGGCGATGGCGTCGGCCACATCGCGGTGCGTGCGGATAGTTTCCTCGACGAGCTTTTTGCCGGTCACGTCGATAAAGAGGGGGACGGATGCCTTGAGCACGCCCATCAGGCGGGGAACGACGAGGTTTCCGGAGCTTTCGGCAATGGCATTGTGGAACGCGGTGTCGGCGGCGGAGTAATCCTCACCGGCCTCGGCCAGGCGCTCGGATTCGTCGCAGAGCTCTTTGATACAGACGACCTGGTCGTTAGTTGCGTGCTCTGCGGCCATGCTGGCCATCTGCGGCTCGATCATAAAGCGCACCTCGAGTAGGTCGCGCGCCAGACGCTGCTTGTCGTCGATAAAGGTAAAGCCCAGCGGGTCGTCGGCAACGCCGGGGTTCGAGGCCACATAGGTGCCCGAGCCCTGCTTAATGCGCACGATGTTGCGCGACTGCAGCAGCTTCATGGCCTCGCGCACCGTGCTCCTGCCGGCGCCCAGGCGCTCGACGAGCACGGCCTCCTTGGGCAGGCGATCGCCTTGCTCAAGATGCTCATCCAAGATCAATTGAATGATTTTCTCGGAAATCTGCTCGGGGAGTCCCGAATCGGCTCGTGCCACGCTTCACCTCATATCAAAAGAATTCATCAGAGCTATTCTAACTCATTCAACAGAAGCCGCGGCGGTTCGCCTAGACAGTGGGGAGCTGTAAGTAGCCGTTTACCGTCAAAACAGACCGTTCATGAAATACATCAGATGTATTTTGAAACAAATTTCAATTTAAAACATCAGACCTATTGAAAACACGCTATAGTCTAAGCCGAATTCAAAAGGTCTGATGAATTGGAGGAAAGATGTCAGACCCAACGTTTATGGCCGACCCCACCAGGCTGGTCATCGCCGCCATCGTGGGCATTGCGCTGCTGCTTGCGCTCATCATTAAGTTCAAGCTGCATCCCGTGCTTTCGATGATGGTCTCGGCGCTCGCGATCGGCATCGGCGCCGGTATGCCGCTCGACCTGGTGGCGGACACTGTCACCAAGGGCGTGGGCACCACGCTGCAAAACATCGCCCTGCTCATTGGCCTGGGCTCGATGTTTGGTCAGATTCTTGAAGAGAGCGGCGGCGCCAAGAAGATCGCCCAGACCTTCATCGATACCTTTGGGCAGGGTCACTCCAGCTGGGCGCTGGGAGTTACCGGTCTGGTTATCGGCACTACGGTGTTCTTTGAGGCCGGCGTGGTCGTTTTGATCCCACTTGCGTTTAGCGTGGCATCGCAGACCAAAAAGTCGACGCTCTACTACGGCATCGCGCTGCTCGCAGGACTTGCCGCTGGCTATGCGTTTGTGCCGCCATCGGCCGGTTCGGTTCTGGTCGCCGGCACGCTCGGTGTCGACCTGGGCACCATGATTCTCGTCGGTATCCCTACCGCCTTCATCGCTATGGCGATCGCCGGCGTCATCTGGGGTCGCAACGTGGGCAGTCGCATTTTTACCGATGTTCCGGAGCACTTTACCTCTGCCGAGGGTGCGAGCGACGAAAAGGAGCTTCCCTCCTTTGGCATGGTGCTTGCCATCGTGCTCACGCCGCTTTGTCTGATTTTGCTGGGCACGTTGTCCTCTTATATCCCCATGCCCGCCGAGCTCGCCTCGATTCTCGCCTTCCTGGGCAAGCCGTTTGTCGCTTTGACGCTCGCCACGCTCGTCGCGATGTATCTGCTGGGCGCGCGGCGCGGCTACTCCGGCGCCGAGCTCAAGGCCCTGCTCGACCGTTCGCTTAAGCCCGTCGGCATGATCTTGCTGGTCATTGCCTGCGGCGGTGTGATCCGCTGGATGCTGCAGGACTGCGGCCTGGGCCAGGTTATCGGCCCTATGCTCGAGGCCTCACCGCTGCCTTTGGTGGTCGTTGCCTTTTTGATTGCCGTCATGGTGCGTGCCTCTGTCGGCAGCTCCATCGTCGCTATGACCATGGCATCGGGCATTATGGCCGCCATGCCTGCGGTTGCCGGAGCCTCAGTGCTCATGCGTGCCGCTATCTGTCTTGCTATCTGCGGCGGTGCCACGGCCCTCTCGCACGTCAACGATGCCGGTTTTTGGATGTGCTCCTCGTTCCTGGAGATTGACGAGAAGACCACCCTCAAGTCCTGGACCGTTATGGAGACGCTCATCGGCCTTTCGGGTCTTGCCTGCGCCCTGGTGATTTCGTTCTTCGCCTAGTTCGCGTAGCTAAGCATCTTTTGCCGAGTGCATCGCTCGGTACCCATTTACACCTGATTCATTAACCAACGATTGGTACAACCGTTCAAACCAAAAGAGGAGAGCACCATGGACGAGAAGACCAAGGCACAGATTCAGCAGGAGGCAGCCGACCTGGTTGCCAAGCTGCAGCCGCGTTCCAGCAAGTTTCGCACCATCAGCCCCGAGATGGACCCGCTGCGCCTGGGCTCTGGCTGGTCTATCGAGGATCTGGACAAGCCGCAGGTCATTATCGAGTCGACCTTTGGCGATTCGCACCCGGGTTCTGCCGGCCTGTTTGATCTGGTCGAGGAGGTCCGTGCCGGCGTTGCCGAGGCTGGCGGTCACGGTGCCCGTTACTTCTGCACCGATATCTGCGACGGCGAGGCCCAGGGCCACGACGGCATTAACTACTCGCTGCCCAGCCGCGACATGATCGCCAACATGATCGAGATCCATGCCAAGGCCACCCCGTTCGACGCCGGCGTCTTTGTCGCCAGCTGCGATAAGGGCCTGCCTGCGAACCTCATGGCCATGGGCCGCATCAACATCCCCTCCATCGTCGTTACCGGCGGCGTCATGGATGCCGGTCCCGATCTGCTGACCTTGGAGCAGCTCGGCGCGATTTCTGCCCGCTACGAGCGCGGCGAGATCTCCCGCGAGGAGCTTGAGTTTGCCAAGCACAACGCATGCCCCAGCTGCGGCGCCTGCTCCTTTATGGGTACCGCCTCGACCATGCAGGTCACGGCCGAGGCCCTGGGCCTTATGCTCCCCGGCACGGCTCTGCTGCCCGCCACCAGCTCCGACCTGCGCGAGTTCGCCCGCGAGGCCGGCCGTCAGTCCGTGTGGCTCTCCGAGCACAACCTGTGCCCCCGCGACATCGTGACCAAGGAGTCCTTCGAGAACCTCATCATGGTCCACGGCGCCATTTCGGGCTCCACCAACTCGCTGCTGCATATCCCCGCGATTGCCCGCGAGTTTGGCATCGAGATGTCCGCCGACGACTTCGATCGTCTGCACCGTGGCGCTCACTACCTGCTTAACGTCCGTCCCGCAGGCGAGTGGCCGGCGCAGTTCTTTTACTATGCGGGTGGCGTGCCGCGCATCATGGAGGAGATCAAGTCGATGCTCCACCTCGATGTCATGACCGTCACCGGCAAGACCCTCGGCGAAAACCTCGAGGACCTTAAGAACAACGGTTACTACGAGAAGTGCGGTCGTTACCTTGAGAAGTGGAATCTCAAGCGCGAGGACATCATCCGTCCGTTTGACCAGGCCTTCGGCACCGACGGTTCCATCGCCATCCTCCACGGCAATCTTGCTCCCGAGGGCGCGGTCGTCAAGCACACGGTCGTTCCGCGCGAGATGTTCCAGGCTACGCTCAAGGCCCGTCCGTTCGACTGCGAGGAGGACGCCATTCACGCCGTCCTGACGCACGAGGTCAAGCCCGGCGATGCCGTTATCATTCGCTATGAGGGACCCAAGGGTTCCGGTATGCCCGAGATGTTCTACACCACCGAAGCTATCGCCAGCGACCCCGAGCTGGGCGCGAGCATTGCCCTGATCACTGACGGCCGCTTCTCCGGCGCCTCCAAGGGCCCGGCTATCGGTCACGTTTCGCCCGAGGCCGCTGTGGGCGGTCCGATTGCCCTGATTGAGGAGGGCGACCTTATCCGAATCAACATCCCCGAGCGCTCGCTGTCCATCGTGGGCATCGCCGGCAAGGAGATGGAGCCGGCCGAGGTCGACGCCGTCCTGGCCGAGCGCCGAGCCGCTTGGAAGCCCAAGGCTAATCGTTACACCTCCGGCACGCTCAAGTTCTTTACCGAGCATGCAGTTTCCGCCATTCAGGGTGGCTACATGGAGTAGCACACGTACGCATCGAATTTCTCCTCTCATAGATGTGCGGCACAAAGAGCCCCGAGCCACGTCACCGGGGCGCGTTGTTCAGCGCCGCCGGGGCGCTCCACTCAAACGACAAGAGACGTCTTACGCAAGCGCCCGCGTCCGTGGATAAAACCACGGGCGTGGGCGCTTCACTTTATTCCCAGCCGCTTTATTCCCAGCCCTTCCACACGTCAGGCTCGTAGCCAACGGTTGCCTGGCGGCCGTTGCGAACGATGGGCTCACGAAGAATCTGCTGGTTATCGAGCACCTTTTCGAACTTCTGGTCGGCAGCAAGATACTGTACGAGCGCAACCGTGTCGGCATCTTTCGCCTTTGGATCGATCACAGCGTCGATCCCGCCGACGGCGCGCGCCACGCTTTCGAGCTCGCCTTTGCTCATCCCCTTTTCCTTCAAGTCGATGAACTGGAACTTCACACGACGTTCCTTGAAATAGCGCTGCGCCTTCTTAGTATCGAAGCTTTTCTTCGTGCCGAATATCTGGATGTTCATACGTACCGCCTTCGCTCAATTCTCGTCCGTCCATGATACGACAAGGGAGCCGAGCAAAAACAGAGCAGGCGGAGATGGAGGAGGACGGCGACCGACCGTCGGCAAGAGTCGGCCGGATCGGACTGGCGCCCAGCGCGCGCCGGCGACACGCTCGCAGCTGCACACATAGCCGATGTACAAGCTCGCCGCGGCGTTCCCTCGCCCCGCGGTGTGGCGATAGAGAAGCACGCCACCCGTCAACGATGGCGCCTCGGTGAAGAAAATCAACGTCTGGGTTACATCCCTTGAAAGGGGCGAAGACGGCTGCTAGAATGCCTCCCCGCTATGAAGGATTTGACCAAAGCATACATCGCAATTCGGCGGCCCCTGGTATACGGGGCCTCTCCTGTTGTTCCCCAAGTGCGCTCTGAGCAGCCGCTTTCTTCCTGTCGTATCTGATGCACGCATAGCACGTGCATGTTATTTCGCCCGTGGGCCGGCGCGCCTTCGGCGAAGAATCGAATAGATACGAAGGAAGCTTATGTCTGATAATTGTACGGTCGCGCCCGCCAATGGGCGCATTACCGGTACCCAGATCAGCATCGTCGCGGTCGTCGTCCTGGGTGCCTTCTTGGCGCTACTGAACCAAACGGTGATGTCGCCTGCGCTGCCGGTCATCATGTCCGATTTCGCCATCGATGCCTCGACTGCCCAGTGGATCATGTCCATATACCCGCTGGTGAGCGGCATCATGGTCCCCGTTTCGGCGTTCCTTATCGACAAGTTCAGCACCCGCGCGCTATTCTTCGGGGCGACGCTGGTGTTCGCGCTGGGCACGCTGCTGTGCGCCGCAGCCCCTGATTTCCTGTTCCTCATCATTGGTCGCGTGTTGCAAGCGGCGGGCTCAGGCGTGCTCATGCCGCTTGTCTCGGTGGTTCCCATGCTGGTGTTCCCCGTCGAGAAACGAGGAACGGCTATGGGCATGGCGGGCATCGTCATGTCGGCGGGTCCCGCGGTCGGCCCCGTCGTAGGCGGCGCGGTGATCGACACGTACGGCTGGCGCACCATGATCGGCGCCATCGTCCCCCTCGCAATTCTCGTGCTGGTGCTGGGCGTGTTCATGCTGAAAAACGTGGGCGAGCTGAAGAACCCCAAGCTCGACCTGCCCTCGGTCGTCCTCTCCACCATCGCCTTCGGCGGACTTCTCTACGGGTTCTCGAGCGCCTCGTCGATGGGTTGGGGCAACCCCGTGGTGCTCGGCTCGATCGTCGCGGGTGTCGTGTGCTTGGTGCTGTTCGTCGTACGCCAGGGCAAAATCGAGGACCCGCTGCTTCAACTGGGCACGCTCAAGACGCGCGAGTTCCGCGTGGCCGCCATCATCGTCACGCTCATCAACGCCGCATGCCTGGTCACCAACACGCTGTTGCCGTTGCTGCTGCAAACCTCGCTTGGCGCTTCGGCCTTCGAAACCGGCATGGCCATGCTTCCCGCCGCGGCGGTGGGCATCATCATCAGCCCTATCTCCGGCGTGGTGTTCGACAAGTTCGGTCCGCGTGCCATCTCGATCGTCGGCCTGGCCCTCATGACCGGCGCCCTGTTCCTGCTCTCGCTTTCGACGGTAAACACGCCCATCTTGGTGGTTGCGCTGTTCTGCATGCTGCAGTCCGCCGGCCAGTCGCTCGCGAACATGCCGGTGAACACATGGGGTGTCAATGCCTTGAAAAATGACATGATCGCCCACGGCAACGCCATCGCGAACACCGGCCGCCAGGTCGCCGGCGGTTTGTGCACGGCGCTCATCATCACGGTCATGACAAGCGTCACCGCGTCGGCCGGCGTCGATGCGAGCATCCAAGTAGCCACCGCCGTGGGCGCGGGCGTCGCTTACAAGGTGTGCGCGGCAATCGGCCTCGTTTCCCTTATCTGCGCCATATTCAGCGTGCGCACCAAGAAAACCGCACCGAAAACGAAGGAGGCATAAGCGATGTCCGAGATTCTGTCCGAGCGCATCCCGCTCGAGCTCGAGGGGACGCCCGTTTCGAGCATCATGATTGAAGAGCCGTTCACCTGCACGCAGGATTGCACGATTTCCGACGTGGTGCGCATGCTCGCCGAAAACGAGGTGAGCAGCATGCCCGTAATCGATGAGCGCAACCAGGTGGTCGGGTTCATCTCCGACGGCGATGTCATGGGAGCCATCGCGCAGCATCGCGCTCACACCATCTTCACGGGCGGCGACGCGTCCATGCTGTACTTCGACGATCAGAGCCTTGAGCAGCGCATCGAAGACCTGAAGGATCGCTGCGTCATGGATTTCGCGACGCGCCAGGTAGTGTGTGCCCGTCCCGAGCAGAGCATCGCCCGCGTCGCCGCGCTGCTGGCGAAGAAGAAGTTCAAGAAGCTTCCTGTGGTTGATGACGAGGGCAAACTCGTGGGGGTCATCCGCCGCTCCGCCATCACCAAATACATCTTCGGCATCCTTTTCCAATAGGGGCAGGTCGCACTTGAGGCGAACATCTCGAGGCATCGAGCCAGCAACTGGACTAGACAACCTTGACACGCACGCGCTTTCCCTCGATGCTTCGGTAAGGGGAGCTGCGAAAATCGCAGTACGGGTGATCGGTGCCGCGCCCCCGAAGGCAAAAGCGAACACGGGAGCGATACGATGGGAAAAGTCCTGGACGAAGATTTGGTTTATGAGATTCTCTCCGTCGTGGCAGAGATTCCGGCGGGATGCGTCGCCTCGTACGGTCAGATAGCGCGCCTCATCGGCAGGGAGAAAAACTCTCGCCTGGTCGGAGCGGTGCTGAGCGAGGCGGATCGCTACGGAGATTATCCCTGCCACCGCGTCGTCAACCACGCGGGACGCCTCGCGCCAAACTTCCCCGACCAGCGAGCACTACTGACGGAGGAAGGAGTCGCCTTCCGAGACAACGGCTGCGTCGACATGAAAAAGCACCAGTGGAACGAGTAGCCAGGCAGCGTAGCGTCGAAAGGAGCGACGCCACGGGGAACGACCTGCGCCCCGCCGCCGGACAACCTATGGCAAAGTGACACGTCCCACAAAGAGCGGCGCACCAGTACGAGACACGACCGCGACGTAAAAAGACCCTATGATACTCGTAAGCATCTATCTGATTGCCCGCCTCGAGGTACCCAAAGAACGAGAGATGCCGAAACCCCTAGACAAAGAAAAAGGTCGGGAGCTTTTATGCTTCCGACCTGAAGTTTCATGGTCGCGGGGGCGGATTTGAACCACCGACCTTCGGGTTATGAGGTCGCTACGACGTTGTTTCATTCAGACATTTCGACCCAAATTGAAGTCAATATAACTCCAGGTCATTTGATGTTTTCATAGATTTACGAAAGAAAAGTACGCGGAATAATTCGACCCAAATTCGACCCACAACGAGCTTGAAAGCGGTCAGGCGGAGCATTACCCTTGGGGTGTGACCCCACGCAGGGCCCACCACCAAGGGTAATGCCCACTCGCCCCAGCCCTTTGCGCCATTCCGCGCAACCGAGCGCGATTCTCAGGCACTTCAGGCAAGGAACACGATGAACGACCGACCTCTCGTCATAGGCAAAGGAACGAAGCAACGCCGCGACAAATACACGTGGCGCTACCGTCACAGCCTCGGCAAGGATCCGGTCACGGGCAAATACCGCTATTCGCCGTGGCAGACCATACATACCACCAAAAGCCGAGAGGTCGACGCCGCACTCGAAGCCTACAAGGCAGAACTCAACAGCGGCACCTACGTCCAAAAATCGAGGGACACCGTCGGCTCGTACGCAAAAAAGTTCCACGACAACCGCGAAGGAACCATCACGCCGCTCGCCTACTCGACATCCTACTCAATCGAGAACCGGACGCGCACATCACATGCGTGATGCTCATGCTCGACACCGACATGAGAAGGGCAGAAGCCCTCGGGATGACGTGGTCCGATGCCTCCGTCGAGAACAGAAGCATCCTCATTGAGCAGCAGTTCGCGGCCGATCGAAGCGTTCGCTCGCCCAAAAGCAAGAAAAGCGTGCGGAGGATCTCGATAAGCGAGACGCTGACGTCGTATCTCGAATTCTGGAAAAAGGAGCAGGCCCGCGAAATGGAAGCCTTCGGCCTGGAACAAGTCAAAGGCACTCCGCTCGTCCACTCATTCGAACGAACGAAAGACAGGCATCCCCAAGTCAACTTCATGGACCTGAATGGGTTTTCGCGCTGGTTCAGAAACTTCAGCGTCGAGAACGGGTTCGGCAAGTTCGAAGGCGTTCGAACATACCATTATGTGAAGGAAACTGTCGACGGGGAAACGATTTCGAAGCGTTATGAGCATAAAGAGTGGCTCGAATTGAGGGATTACCTCAGGAAGCATCCCAAGGTTCGCGAGGCGAGGCATATCAGCACATATGAGAGCGAGCACCTTCCTTACGGATATTCGGGCCTATCGAGCCACACCGCTACTGCCGCTACTGCCCGCTACTGCCCGCCAGCTTCCGAACCAGCGGGCGGTAGCAGCACCCCGAACATCTCGCCGACAGCGCAGAGAGTCGTCGACCTGGCGGCCAAGGCCGACATCGAGGACGTGATGCTGTGCGACCTGCCCGGCGTCCTGTCCTTCCTAGGGCTGCCACCTGAGACGGAGATGCCACCGGGCAACAAGGGGAAGACGAAGCTCAAGAAGCTCTACAGGAAGGTGGCGCCGAACAAGGCATACCACTCCGGCGAGCGCGCCAAGGATTTGATCTCGCACCTCGACATGGCAGAGATCGGCATCGGCGCCCGTCCAAGAATTGGGATGCAGTTCAATACGAGCTCGGGGCTCTTTTCGTCTAGATTGGGGACGCATGGCCGGACGAAAACAATTTGCGTCTGGTAATAAGCGTACGAAAGCGCAATTTACGTCTTAATTCCGTACGCAAATCAAGACGAAAATCGTTTACGTCTGCTTTAATCCGTACGAAAACGGTTTTCGTCTTGCAGGGCAGTTGCCGTTTCTACAGTTCAACTTCCAGTTCGGCTTTGTGCTCGTAGAGGTAGTCGCGCATGTAGGGGATGGCAAATGAGACCTTGCCGTACGAGGGAGCCTCGATAATCGATTCTCTTAACAGGCGGCTGCGGACGGAACTCACCTGTTGAGGCGTTTTGTTTAGGGCATCGGCAACCATGCTGGTCGAGCTCGTCTGCCCCAAAGACGCCATGCTCAGCAGATAAGCGATGCACGTGGGCGGAATGCGCTGCAGCGCGGGCTCAATCACCATGGCGCAGAAGCGTTCGCGTGCCGTTGCAATGCCACGCTCGGCTTCTTCTTCTCCAATAATCGTTGTATGTGCGCGTCTTGCCAACTGCCATGCGTAGTATCCAACGAGTTGGATCATGAAAGGATAGCCCTGCGTTGCCTCGGCAAGTTGGCCGGCAATACCTGGCTGCAACTCCATGCCAGACGCTTCAATGGTTTCCTCGAGGGAGTACGACACTTCGGTTACTGCCACAGCCTTCAGATCAAAGGGGAGGGCGCGGCGCAAAAACGCAAGTGTCTTTCCGTTGATGATGCTTTCAATCATCGAAGGCAGCCCAGCAAAAACAAAGGCGATATCAAGGTCTTCGCCGATAACCTGCTGAATCGCAATGGAGAGCGTTCGGACCTCATCGAGCTCTGCGTCTTGAACCTCGTCGAGAGTGATGAGCAGGCCATTTCCATTCTTGGATATTGTCTGTCTCATGGCGTCGCGTAGCGATGGGCCGATTCGCTCAATATCTATGCTGCCGATGGATATGCCAGCTACGGTGGGCTCAAATCTGGCGTGTTTGGCCTGGAATTTGGGCTGCAGCTGTTCGAGAATGCGCTGGCAAAGTCCCTCGGTTGCGACCTCTTTTATGACCGTCCAGCCACGGCTTTGCGCCAAACGTGAGCACTCGTCAAGGAGGACCGTCTTGCCCGTTCCACGGACGCCGGCTATGCGCATTAGGCGCCCAGGGGCACCAGGCCCGTTGGTGAGGCCTTCACTGAATTCTTCAAGTACATCTTCGCGGCCGATAATCGTGGGAGGTGTTTTACCTGCTGTGGGCTTAAAAGGGTTTGTTTGCATGTGAGCCACCTTTGCTCAAGATATAGCAAGATATAGCAAAGTATAGCAAGATATAGCAAAGTATAGTGAGATATAGCAAAGTAAGCGCTACTCGCGGGTTTTGCGGTGGTGCTATTTTCCAAATGCCGCGCGGATAAAGCGCTGGGCGAACAGCTTGTTGGCAACTCACGAGGGCTCGGGGTGCCAATTTGGGGTGCAGTAGTGCTGCGCCACGAAAAGGGCCTATCTACTACGTTTAAGCCGCAGGGGTCAACCATAGTCGGCTTTTTCGAAAATCGACAAGCTGTCTACCTGCGGTTTTGTTTTCACGGTTTTCGGTATTGCCGAGGCTATCCGTGTTAACGTAGTAGATGGGCCCCTTTTGTGGCAAGGGGCCGACCTGCGGCTCAGGGTAGCCAAAAAAGCCACGTCCCAAAAAGACTGTTGGAAGTTGCGGTGGAATAGTTCCTGTTTTTGCTGCTGAAGGCTTTGAGCAGGAACTATTCCACCGCAACTTATGAGGGGGGGCGGGGGATGCGATAGTATTGCATGGTGGTATTCGATTAACCGAGGCTTCATCCGAGGGCTTTATGGAACAGCACCAGCATTATCAGAGCCTGCAAGATCAGGCATACAACGCATTGCGCTCCAAGATCATCTATGCCGAGCTCAAGCCCGGCACGCGCCTTTCGGCGATTGGTCTGGAAAAAGAGACGGGAATCGGGCGCACACCCATTCGCGAGTCCTTTGTGCGTCTGCGCGAGCAGGAGCTGGTGGAAACGCGTCCCAAAAGCGGCACCTACGTCTCTAAGATCAGCATGGAACGCGCCGAGAACGCCTGTTTCTTGCGCGAGAAGCTCGAGAGAAGCGTGCTTATTAAATGCTGTTCGGCCGCCTCGCCCGAGCAAAAGCAGCGGCTCGAGCAGATTCTTACCGAGTCCGAGTCGCTCGACCATGGCGAAACGCGCCGTTTCTTTGACCTGGATAACCTGTTCCATGAGACATGTTTTGAGATTGCTGGTCGTCATATGCTGTGGGATTGGATGAAGAGCGTCAATACGCATTTTGAGCGATACAACTGGTTGCGTATGGTGTCGCAGGACCTGGATTGGGAGCCGATTCGTCGGCAGCATCGCCGGATTCTCGAGGCCATTAAGAGGGGCGATACCGACGCGGCGAGCTATCTGGCAGAGACACACCTGCACCTGATGCCCGAGGAGCAGGGCCCGGTTATCGCCTTGCATCCCGACTATTTTGAGCTGTCCAAAGACTCGGCCATCTAATTTGTCCCTTTATTTAGTTGCGGTGAAATAGGGATTGTTTTGCGGCTCTGATGGTGTAGGCAGTCCGTATTCCACCGCAAGTGACGGGGCACATCGGGGCACGAAAAAGCTGCGGCACCGCTTGGAGGAAAAGACCGGAAGCAAGGGTCCATTCCTCCAGACGGCGCCGCAGCTGTTTTGGTGGCTCGGTTTTTACCGAAGTGGCTCAGTTGAGCGCGACTGCCAGCCGAGTAGGCAAAGCGGCTCGGGGGCGTGTCGCTTCCGTCACGTTCTATCAGCATACAAGACGGTTTTGGTTCTTGTTCGTGACGGAAACGGCGCGCTTCCGAGCCGCTTTAAAAGAAAGAGGGCGAGGTCTAGGGCACGCCCCCTTTCACGATAGAGAGCTAAACCTAGCCGCGGACCTTCTTGACGACGTCCATGGCCTCGCGGGCGATCTGCTCGACCTTGGAGAAGTCGCCGTCGGCAAACAGGGCCGGCTTGACCATCCAGGTGCCACCGCAGGCGATGATGGCGGAGGAGCTCAGGTACTCCTCGACGTTGGCGGTGCTCACGCCGCCGGTGGGCATAAAGCGGTGACCGACAAACGGAGCGGCGAGGGCCTTGATGGTGTTCAGGCCGCCATACTGGGACGCGGGGAAGAACTTGGTGACCTTGAGGCCCAGGTTCTCGGCTGCGGTGACCTCGGAGGGGGTTACGGTGCCGGGAAGGACAGGCAGGTCGATGTCGATGCAGTGCTTCACAACGTCCTCGTTGTAACCCGGGGAGACGATGAACTTGGCACCGGCTGCGCGGGCCTGCTCAACCTGCTCGACGGTCAGGACAGTGCCGGCGCCAACGCACATCTCGGGCTCGGCCTCGGCCATAGCGGCGATGCACTCGGCGGCGCAGGCGGTGCGGAAGGTGACCTCGGCGGACTTCATGCCAGCTGCCATAAGGGCGTGGGCGAGCGGAGCGGCGTCCTCGACCTTGTCGAGCACGACGACCGGCACGATGCCCAGGGACTCAAGCGTGGTGTAGAACTGATCGAACATAATGTTCCTTTCGATGTATGGCGCGCATGGGCGCGTGATTGCCAAATATGCTGGTCAGGAGCCGATTTTGGATTGGTTATCGGAGGCACTGCTTGGGGTTCAAGCAATTCCAAAACCAGCTGCTCGACCAGTCATGTAGGGAATGCCAGGCAAAACCGGAATGGGACTGGTGGTTTTGCCCGACCGGAGGAATCGGGGAGCGGGCCGCAGGGGTATGGGATTGGAAAGCTGCGGCCCGCGGAATGGAGACGGACTAACGCGCGACGCGGGTGCCACCGTCGGCGGCGGATGCCACGGCTGCGATCTCGTCTGCGGTCACCAAGTTGGAATCGCCCTTGATGGTGAGCTTGAGGATCGAGGCTGCAATCGCGTAGTTGACGGCGTCCTGCGGGTCAAAGTCGTTGATGAGGGCATGGACGAAGCCGGCGTTGAAAGCGTCGCCGGCGGCAACGCCCTCGAGCACGTGCACATCGTGAGCAGGGGAGAACCAGTACTCGCCGCTCTCGGCGTCAAAGAGCATGCCCATCCAGATGGAGCGCTCGACGCAAGAGATGTTGCGGACGACCGAGGCGACCTTTTTGCAGCCGTACTCGGCGCAGATCTGACGGGCCATCTCGACGTAGGTGTCGCGCTCCTCGATGCCATGGGCAAGGGAACCAGAGACGCAGGTCATGCCGAGGCCGGCGGGCGCATCCTCGTCGTTGGCGATGCAGATGTCGACGAGCGGCAGGAGTTCCTTCATGGTGGCCTGCGACTTCTCGGGCGACCACATCTTGCCGCGATAGTTCACGTCGCACACGGTGGTGATGCCCTTGGCGCGGCAGGCGGCGAGTGCCTCCTTGCAGGCGGCGGCCATCTCATCGGAGACGGCGGGGGTCACGCCGGAGAAATAGAAGACATCGATGCCCTTGAGGATCTCGTCCCAGTCAAAGACGTCGCGTTTGGCCATGTTGATGGCAGAGAACTTGCGGTCGTAGACGCAGCCGTTGCCGCGCTGCGAGGCGCCGACCTCAAACACATAGGAGCCAAGACGGTCGCCCTGACGCACGACGCGCGTTGTGTCGACGCCGTAGGCCTTCAGCGAGCGCAGCGCGCACTCGCCTAGGCGGTTGGCCGGGACAACGGATACGTAAGCGGCCTTGTCGCCTTGGTAGGCCAGGGAAAGAGCGGTGTTGGCCTCGGCGCCACCGTAGCGGACGTCAAACTCGGTTGCCTGCTCAATGCGCAGATGATCTTTGGGCGAGAGCCTCATCATGATTTCGCCGAAGGTAAGAACCGTTTTACCCATGGTCGCGCAGCTCCTTCTTGCTCGTGCGTACACCTTTGATATGGCGTTGGCGCGGAGGTGCCAAGACGGTAGGGTACATCTTTGCACCTCCGCGCCAACGCTTGCCGAAATCGGTTTACGAAATCGGTTTCGTTTCGAGTTGTAGTATACTCACCTACAGCGTTTTGCAAGCGAGATTTTTAAAAAAATGCCTAAAATGGCTCAGACTGCTGACAATTGGGAAACGGGGTGCGCCATGGCGCAGATGAGAATCAAGGACATTGCCGCCGAGGCGGGTGTGAGCCCGGCCACGGTCTCGCGCTATCTCAACAACCGTCCCGGGCAAATGACCGAGGAGACCCGCGCCCGCATCGCCGAGGTCATCGAGCGCACCGGCTATCGCCCACGTGCTGCCGCGCGCAATCTGCGCAGCTCGCGTACCAACCTCATCGGTGTGATTCTGGCTGACATCGCCAACCCGTTCTCGAGCGCCATGCTCGAGGGCCTTTCCGCCAGCGCCGCGGCGCGCGGCTGCTCGCTCATGACGGCCATTAGCGGCAACGACCCCGCTAAGGAAGCGGAGTCGCTCACCAGACTTATCGATGCCGGCGTGGACGGCCTGGTCGTCAACACCTGCGGAGGCAATGACGAGGCGATCGCCGCGGCAGCGGGACGTCTGCCCGTCGTGCTGCTCGACCGCGACGTTGCCGACGGCGGTGTTGACCTGGTGACATCTAACAACCGTGAGCTGGTCGCCGGCTTGGTAGACGCCTTGGCAGCTGCGGGCAGCGAGCGTCTGTGCCTGCTCACCGAGGCAAGCGACGATAGCCCCGTGCGTCGAGAGCGCGCCGAGGCCTTTGCCGACGAGCTTTCGCGCCGCGGCCTTGCGGGCGAGGTCGTCACCCTGGCCGACGGTGGCGCCACGGGCGTTGGCCGTTTGGACAAGACCATCCGCGACTACGCGGGCAAAAGGCTCGGCCTTATCGCCGTCAACGGCCTGGTTTTCCTGCGTCTGACCGAGGCGCTGGCGCAGCTTGGTCCCTCGCTGCCGGCGGGGCTCAAGATCGCGACGTTTGACGACTACCCCTGGAACCATGTGCTCTTTGGCGGCGTCACCACGGCCGCGCAGGACACCCTCACCATTGCCGAGCGCGTAGTCGAGCGCCTTTCCGAGCGCATCGACGTCGTTACCACCACCGTGGGCGAGGCCGCAAAGCTGGCGCCCAAACGCATCGAGATCCCCGGCCACATCGAACACCGCGCCTCGACCTCTCGCTAGCCGCTTGTTCGCAACTGCCTGTTCGCGCACGTTTTTTGAGCGCTTGATACGCTTTAACCCTGCGGAAACATTTTTCTGCGATAGTATCTGCGATATAGACCAGTCGAAACCCGCCCGAAAGAAAGGGGAGCGACATGAACCAGCAGAACATCGATTACGTACTCCGCTCCGTAGAGCAGCGTGACATCCGCTTTGTGCGTCTGTGGTTTGTCGACATTCTCGGCCGCCTCAAGAACTTTGCCATTAGCCCCGAGGACCTCGAGGTCGCTTTTGAGGAGGGTATTGGCTTTGACGGCTCCGCCATCGAGGGCTTTGCCACGCCCGAGGAAGCCGACATGCTGGCGTTTCCCGATGCTTCGACCTTCCAGATTCTGCCGTGGCGTCCGAGCCACAACGGCGTTGCCCGCGTGTTCTGCGACGTGTGCACTCCCGACCGCAAGCCCTTCGCCGGCGATCCGCGCGATGCCCTGCGCCGCATGTTCCGCAAGGCCGAGAAAGCCGGCTATCTGCTCAACGTGGGCGCCGAGCTGGAGTATTACTACTTCCCCGACGAGCACACCCCCGAGCCGCTCGACAACGTGGGCTACTTCGATCTTTCGGTGAGCGATGCCGCCCGCGACCTGCGCCGCAACACGGTCCTCACGCTCGAGAAGATGTCCGTGCCCGTGGAGTACACCTTCCATGCCGCCGGTCGCTCGCAGCACGGCATGAGCCTGCGCCACGCCGAGGCCCTGAGCATGTCCGACGCCATCACCACGGCCAAACTCATCATTAAACAGCAGGCCTACGAGAGCGGTTGCCACGCCTCCTTTATGCCCAAGCCGTTGGCGGGCGAGGACGGCAGCGCTATGTTCCTGTGCCAGTCGCTATTCGACCACGACGGCAACAACGTCTTTTGGAGCGAGGACGACGAGAAGTACCATCTTTCCGACATCGCCAAACACTACATGGCCGGTATCCTGGCGCACGCGCGCGAGATCAGCGCCATCACCAGCCCCACGGTCAACTCGTACAAGCGCATCACCACGGGTGGCGACTCCGTACCGCAGTACGCCACGTGGGGCCTGCGCAACCGCGCGAGCATGGTCCGCATTCCGGTCTACAAGCCTGGCAAGCAGCTGTCCACGCGCATCGAGCTGCGCAGTCCCGACCCCATGGCCAACCCGTACCTGGTCAACGCCGTCACGCTGGCGGCTGGTCTCGACGGCATCGAGCGCAAGCTAGAACTCCCGCCCGAGGCAACGGCCGAGACGCTCAAGCTTACCGACCGTCAGATGCTCGAGGCCGGCTACACGCCGCTGCCGCGCTCGCTCAAAGAGGCGCTCGACGTGTTTGAGGACTCGCAGTTTATGAAGGATGCCCTCGGCGAGCACATCCACAGCTTCTTCCTCAAAAAGAAGCGCAACGAGTGGCATAAGTTTGAGTCTACGATCACCGAGTGGGAGATCAAGCACTACCTGGCGAACTCCTAATCGCGCTGGCTTGTTCCAGTACGATTGAGCTCATTTCTTTGGAGGCCGATATGTCCGAAAAGAGTGCCCTGTTCATGGCGCGCACGACGCGCTTCCACGAGTTTGCCCGCAGCTTGACGACCACCCTGGGTGTCGAGGTGAGCCTGGCAACCCCCGATTCGCCGACTGCGGCGCACGACTTTGACCTGCTGATCCTCGATTCCGACGGCATTCGCAGCGACCGCATCGATCAGATTGCCAAGTGGCTTGACGATCGTGGCGGCGTCCCCATGCTGGTGATCGTCGACGATGAGGCCCTTGGCACCCTGCGCCTGCCGAATCACGCGCATGCCGACTTTGTGTGCCCCACGGCGACGCCCAACGAGCTCAAGGCTCGTGCGCAGCGCCTGATGGGCGAGGAGGAGACCGTCACCGCCGACGATGTACTCAACATCGATAACCTCGAGATTAACCTGGCCACCTACCAGGTGACGCTCGATGATGAGCCCATCGACCTGACGCTGATGGAGTACTCGCTGCTGAGCTTTTTGGCGACGCATCCCAACCGTGCCTACAGCCGCGAGGTGCTGCTGCACCGCGTGTGGGGCTTTGAGTACTGCGGCGGTACGCGTACCGTCGACGTGCACATTCGACGCATCCGTTCCAAGGTGGGCCCGCAGATTGCGGCACACATCACCACCGTCCGCGGCGTGGGCTATCTGTTTAAGGACTAGCTTTTCACCACAAAGGGGACAGGCGCCTTCGTGGTGGTTTTGACGCATGCGTGGATCCCTTTCGAGTTTGCAGCAGAACTTAAGCCTTCCTAAAAGATTGCGTTCTCATACACGTTCGCCCGCATATTGGGGTACAACTCAACGTGAACAATGATGGCCCGCCACATGTTTGGCGGGCCTTTGGTTATTAGACGAAAGGATCGCAGCCATGAGCGAGAACGATTCCCAGCGTCCCCAGGATGCGGGCAACGCCGGCGAGACCCAGCAGCAGCCGCGTGTGCAGGTGGAGTCGACGCCTGCCGGTAACAACATTCCCTACGTGCAGGCTTACGACACGCAGACCGGCAAGCCGCTGGGCGGCCAACAGGTCGTGAACAAGCACACGGTGGTCAAGACTAAGACCAAAAAACTGCCGATCTTTATTACGGCACTCGCCGGCTGTGCCTGCGGAGCCCTGCTGGTCATTGCGCTCATTATGAGCGGCACGCTCGATATCGGCGGCGGCAGGAACGCCGTGACGGCGGGTGCTTCGGGTTCGTCGACGCAAAAGATTACGATTGATTCCGAGGACACCACGCTGGCCGAGGCCGTTTCTGCCAAGGCATTGCCCTCCGTGGTTTCCATCACCGCCACTTCGAGCGGCGGCCAGAATGGCTCGCTTTCGCAGTCTGCCGACGAGTCGGATAGTTCGGGCAGCGTCGGCTCGGGCGTAGTACTCGATACCGAGGGCCACATCCTCACCAACAACCACGTGGTCGATGGCTATGACCAGTACGTGGTGACCATGGACGACGGCACCACCTATGAGGCCGAGTTCGTGGGCAACGATGCTTCGAGCGACCTGGCCGTCATCAAGCTCAAGGACGCCGACGCCTCCAAGCTCACGCCGATCGAGATTGGTGATTCCTCCAAGCTCAACGTGGGCGAGTGGGTCATGGCGATCGGCTCGCCGTTCGGCAACGAGCAGTCTGTCTCCACCGGTATCGTCTCGGCGCTCTACCGCTCCACGGCTATGAGCTCTACCAGCGGTAACACCATCTATGCCAACATGATTCAGACCGATGCCGCCATCAACCCGGGCAACTCCGGTGGCGCGCTCGTCAATGACAACGGCGAGCTCGTGGGCATCAACTCGCTTATCGAGAGCTACTCGGGCTCCAGCTCGGGCGTGGGCTTCGCTATTCCCGTTAACTACGCCAAGAACATTGCCGACCAGATTATCGACGGCAAGACGCCGGTGCATCCGTACATGGGCGCCACGCTTTCGAGCGTCAACGCGCTCAACGCCCGCACCAACAAGCTGAGCACCGATAGCGGCGCGTATGTGGCGAGCGTCGTTGAGGATGGTCCTGCCGCCAAGGCTGGCATCCAAGAGGGCGATGTCATTACCAAGCTGGGCGACGATGAGATTACGAGCGCCGATGGCCTGATCATTGCGCTGCGCAGCCACGAGGTGGGCGAGAAAGTCGAGATCACGCTTATGCGCGGCAAGGAAGAGAAGAAGGTCACGGTTGAGCTGGGCTCCGATGAGGAGCTGCAGAACCAGCAGCAGGACGACAGTTCGACCGACACCGGCAACGGCGGTATTACCGACGAGCAGCTGCGCCAGTACCTGGAGGAGCTGCTAGGCCAGCAGGGCCAGGGCCAGGGCTACGGCCAGGGTTTCTAACGAGCTGTATCGCACATACCGATGCCAGAGGGGCTGTCCCATCAACGCGGGACAGCCCCTCTTTTCTTATTGATCCGTTGGGGACGGAGGAAAACGGATCACTTGGGGCTGACAAGAGGCCTGGTTCGTAATGGTCTGGACAGTTAGTTCAGATACGTATAAATCTGGGACAGCTTGGAATGCGTTTTGAGCAATTTTTGATTGGGATGGGGCTCGAATGGGTGTTTGGAAGGGAGAGTGGGACGTTTACATGGTCTCGAGGAGCCCGAATTCGTCGAAACAGGGGTGTTCGTGCCTGATTTAGCTCTAGGATTTATACGTATCTGAACTAACTGTCCACCCCAGTCTGGCGGCTGCCGATTCGGTGCGGTTTGAGACCGCTATTCGGCCCCGTTGCGACCGGTGGTACTCTTGTATCCGTTTGAAATCGAGCGAAGGAGTGCCGCTATGGAGCAATCGAGCCTGTTTGGTGACGGTGTGGACATCGATACCGAAACGCCCGCGAGCACGGATACCGCCGCATCGACCGACGCCCGTGCCCAGGCGGCAGCGCGTGCGGCCGAGCTGCGCCACGAGCTCGATTACCACGCCTATCGCTACTACATGCTCGATGCGCCCGAGATCACGGACGCCGCCTTTGACAAAATGCTCGTTGAGCTGCAGGAAATCGAGGCGACCTACCCCGATCTGGTGACGTCCGACAGCTATACCCAGCGCGTGGGCGGCTACGTGAGCGAGCAGTTTACGCCGGTTACGCATATGGCGCGCATGTATTCCATGGACGATGCCATGGATCTGGACGAACTCGACGCATGGCTCCAGCGCACTGAGGATGCGCTCGGTGCCGGCAGCGTTACCTATACCTGCGAGCTTAAGATTGACGGCCTGGGCGTGGCGCTTACCTACCAAAACGGCACCTTCGTACGTGCGGCCACACGTGGCGATGGCACCACGGGCGAGGACGTGTCGCTTAACGTCCGTACCATCAAGGATGTGCCCATGCACCTGTCCGAGCCTGCGCTCGCCCACATGGGTGCCGACCGCGAGCGCACCATCGAGGTGCGCGGTGAGGTCTATATGCCCAAGGGCAGCTTTGTTCGTCTGAATGAAGAGGCCGATGCCGAGGGACGCGACCCCTTCGCCAACCCGCGCAACGCCGCTGCAGGATCCCTGCGTCAAAAGGACCCCAAGGTCACGGCACGCCGCGACCTGGCCACCTTTATCTATGCCATTGCCGATACCGACCCGCTGCACGTCCACAGCCAGCGCGAGTTTCTCGACTGGCTGCGTAGCGCCGGCTTTAGCGTCAATCCCAACGTGGCACGGTGCGCCACGCCGGCCGAGGTCCACGAGTTCTGTGCCCAGGCGCTCGAGCACCGCGGCGACTTGGACTACGACATCGACGGCGTGGTCGTAAAGGTGGACAGCTTCCAACGGCAGCTCGACCTGGGCTTTACCGCCCGCGCGCCGCGCTGGGCCATTGCTTTTAAGTTCCCGCCCGAGGAAAAGCAGACCGTCCTGCGCGAAATTCGCATCCAGGTGGGCCGCACCGGTGTGCTCACGCCGGTCGCCGAGTTCGACCCGGTGACGGTTGCCGGCTCCACCATCGCGCGCGCCACGCTGCACAACATCGACGAGATCCGCCGCAAAAACGTGCGCGAGGGCGATACCATCATCGTGCACAAGGCGGGTGACGTGATCCCGGAGGTCGTAGGCCCGGTACTCGACAAGCGCCCGGCCGATTCGGTCGACTGGCACATGCCCGAGGTCTGCCCCGTGTGCGGCAGCCCCGTGGTCCACGAGGATGGCGAGGTTGCCTACCGCTGCGTCTCCATCGACTGCCCCGCGCAGCTCAAGGAGCGCCTGCTTCACTGGGTGAGCCGCGGCTGCATGGACGTCGACGGCCTGGGCGACGAGATCGTCGACAAGATGATCGCCGCCGGCCTGATCCACGATGTCGCAGACTTTTACCAGCTCACGGTCGATGACATCGCCGGACTGGACACGGGCCGCACCTATGCCAGCTCCAACAGCAAAAAGGGCGTCGAGAAGGGCGACCCCATTCCGGTGGGCCTCAAGACGGCCGAGAAAATCATCGCCGAGCTCAACAAGTCCAAGAGCCAGCCGCTCGGTCGCGTGCTGTTTGCCCTGGGCATCCGTCACGTGGGCAAGAGCGTGGGCGAGGTCATTGCCGAACGATTCCTGTCGATTGACAAGCTCATCTTGGCGAGCGAAGAGGATATTGCCGAGTGCGAGGGCATCGGTCCCAAGATTGCGGCGAGCGTCAAGCAGTTCCTGGCCGTGCCCGAAAACCTGGCCGTGCTGGAGCGTCTGCGCCAAGCGGGTCTGTCGCTCGAGGTCGACCTGGGCGCCGCACACGCGCAAGCCGCAGCCGATGCCGGCGTGGCGGGCGAGCTCGCCGACGCACAGCCGCTCGCGGGTCTGACCTTTGTGCTCACCGGCACGCTCGTCAACCGCACGCGCGACGAGGCGGGCGCGGCGCTCAAGGTGCTTGGTGCCAAGGTCTCGGGCAGTGTTTCAAAGAAGACGAGCTATCTAGTCGCCGGCCCCAAAGCGGGCTCCAAGCTCACCAAGGCCGAGCAGCTGGGCGTACCCGTGCTGGACGAGGACGCACTCGAGCAGATCTTGGCTACCGGTGAGGTGCCCCAGGCTTAGGACATCGATAATCAAATTAGAAAACCTCCCGGAAAGGTTGATACTTTCCGGGAGGTTTTTATTTGGGCGTGGTGGCGGGCAGCATGATTTGCGTCATGTAGGTTGCTGAGGGTGACCCTGCGGAGCGGTGTCGTTCCGGAGCGATAGAAGATTCATACAAGGCAAAGGGGCCCCGCAGTGAGGTCTCACAACGGGGCTGCCCCATTGTGATGAGTTTTATACACGTTAACATTAACATTAACGTGTATACTTAGCAGTGAAGATATATGTTGAGAGGAGCCGCTATGGTTACCGTCGCGTTTTCGGAACTGCGCCAAAACCTTACGCAGGTGGCCGAAAGGGTTGCCAATGAGGGCGAGGAGGTTGTGGTCTTCAAGCGGAGCAAGCCGTTGTTCAAGATCGTGCCGCTCGACTATGAAGGTCCAGTTACGGTGGAATATGATGCTGCCCAGGAGCGCGGGGGTGCAAAGCCGACGCGCGGCTCGGACAAGCCCAAGCGCGACGTGGGTACGATGTGGCATCCCAAGATCACCTGGAAGGAGATCCGTGAGATGCTCGCGGAGAATGAGGATTACCAGGAGTATCTCGATATCGTGGCTAGCATGCCAAAGGGAACGCCGCTCGATACGATGACGGTTGAAGATGAAAAGCGCGTCGCGAGGGAGCGCTACCTATGAGGGCATTTCTCGATACCAATTTTCTGCTCGATTGCGTGCTGCCGGGCCGGCCGGAGCATGGGGCGGCGCAAACGACCAAGGGGCTCGTTGACGTGGGACTTATAGAAGGTGTTGTTTCGGCCTGCTCTCTCAAGGACGCGTACTACATTCTCACTAAACAGGCAGGCGAGGCGCGCGCCCGCGAGGTAGTGCGCGACTGTCTTAAGAGCTACTCGGTAGAGCCTCTCGACCAAGAAGCTTGTTTTACCTCCGCCTATTCTGATGAGCCAGACTTTGAGGACGGCTGTATCCGCGCGATGGCCGAGCGTGCCGGCGTGGACTTTATCATCACGCGCGATCGCGCCGCTTTTGTGCGCTCGACCATCAAGACCTTCTCGCCCGCAGAGTTCATCCGCGCGTTTCCGATTCCGGAGGAGTAAAACCGCCATATCGGGGACTGCCCTCGACATGGCGGTTATCCTGTAGCCGACGCTCGTTAGTTGAGCTGCACTTCATGCCTGTCCGGGAGGTTCTTAATCGAGCACAGTAACGGGCACCGTGATCTGTGTCACGTAGGTTGCCGGGTCGTCGCTGATGATGTCGTCGATGAGGGCGATTTCGCGCGAGGGCCCGGCGGGTGTCAGGCCGTGCTCGCGCATATAGCTGAGCAGCTGCTCATAGCGTGGGGCTGCTTGCCCGTGCGTGCCGCGGAAGCTTATGGTCAGGCAGCGCGCGGCGGGCCGCGTCTCGACGTCGCCCAAGTACTCATCGGTGTCATCGAGCAGCAAAAAGACCTCGTCGTAGCCATCAAAGTCGCCGGCGGCGAGGCGCTCGGCGCTAATCCCGACGCCTAAGTTGCCCAGAAAGACAAAGGTCTCGTGCTGGCCTTTCTGCAGCTGACGAATCTGCCACTCCAGCGCATAGGCGTCGGTAGGGTTGACGCGTTCGCGCAACACGGCGCAGCGAAGCTCGGGCGCATCGATTGTGCAAATGGTATCGAGCTCGGTGTTCAAGGCATCGTGGAGCAGCGCAAGCCGGTTGTCAATCTTGCGTGACACGCGTTCGAGCTCGCGGCGCTTGCGCTCGATGAGCTCCTGCTGCTGAGCCAGCTGCCGCTGCATAAGGTCCACATCGCGCGTGGTCACAAACTCGCGGATTTGTGCTAACGGCAAGTTGAGAACGCGCAGGTGGCTGATGGTGTTGAGGGTGGAGAGCTGCCGCGATCCGTAGTAGCGATACCCACTTGCCGGATCGATGTGCGCCGGGTCCAGCAAGCCCATCTGCTCGTAATGACGTAGCGTCCCCACGCTCAGGTTAAACAGGCGCGCCACCTCGCCAATGCGGAGCAGACCCTCGGTATGTTCGGTTGGCGAGTCGGTCATGGGACCGCTCCTTTCGGTAAAAACAGGGGAGGGGCGCCAGGCTCGCGTCGCCTCGCTACGCTGCCAACTTGTCAAAAGCCCCGCGCCGGTTGAGCACGGTAAACGCGACAACACAGATGACTGCCGACAAAATCGACCCGCACGGCGAAGCGATGCCCATGGGAAACAGCGTGTCGGAATAGGCGTTCGACAGCAGCCACGCGCCCGGCACGCGAATGAGCGCCACGGCCAGCACGTTGTGCGCAAAGCCGATGTAGCTCTTGCCGTATGCAGCGAAAAAGCCGCTAAAGCAAATGTGGATACCGGCAAAAATCGCGTCGAAAATGTAGCTGCGCATATAACCGGTGCCGGCGGCGACCACTGCGGGGTCCTTGGCAAAAAAGCCGATAAACGCCGGCGCCACCAGCCACATCAGTACCGTGATCAGGCAGCCGTACACTACCGAGATGGTCATGGCGTCCTTGAGCACCTGACGTGCACGATCGCCCTTGCCCGCGCCGGCATTTTGCGCCGTGAGTGCGCTGACAGTGGCGCCCATGGAACTCGGCACAATGAACAAAAAGCTGATCATCTTCTCGACCAGGCCCACGGCGGCGGCGTCGACGAGCCCTCGGTGGTTGGCGATGACAGTGATAAACATAAACGCCACCTGGATGCAGCCGTCCTGCACGGCCACGGGCACGCCGATCTTAAGAATGCTGCCGAGCACCTCGGGCTGGGGGCGCAGGTCGCTGCGCTTAACGTGGATGTTCGTGCGGCGGCTCTTAAGCCACACGAGCGCGAGCGCAACGCTGGCCGTCTGCGCGGTTACCGTGCCGAGCGCCGCGCCCACGGGGCCGAGCCCCATGTGGCCGATGAACAGAAAGTCGAGCGTGATGTTGATGATGCATGCCACGCCGATCACGTACATGGGCGAGCGCGAATCTCCCAGCCCGCGAAAGATGGCCGAAAGAATGTTGTACGCGGCGATAAAGGGGATGCCCATAAAGCAGATGCGCAGGTAGGCGGCGGTGCCTTCGACTGCCTCGGGCGGCGTGCCAATGAGCGCCACAACCTGCGGGCACAGTGCGAGCAGGACAGCGGCCAGCACCACCGAGACACCCATAAAGAGCGTGATGGTGTTGCCGATGGCGGTCTCGGCGCGGTCGAAGCGGCGTGAGCCCACGGCGTGGCCGACGATAACCGTCGTTCCCATGGCCAGGCCCACGAGCGTCACGGTAATGATATAGAGCGTCTGTGCGCCATTGCCCACGGCGGTGATGCCGGCGGCGCCGCTAAACTGCCCCATCATGTACAGGTCGGCCATGCCATAGAGCATCTGCAAAAAGTACGAGAGCATATAGGGCAGGGCAAAGACTGCGATGGTCTTAAGGACATTGCCGCGTGTGAGGTCGTGTTCCATGGGCGGGGCACTTTCTGGCTGGGTTTGTTTACGTACCAGTGTAGTGAAAACCCTACAACGATTGTAGAGTCAAGGTTTGTGTCGGCAGTGGGGCGAAAAAAGTCACGCTCCGAGCACGATACTTTGACCCCTCCGTGCCCCTCACCTTGCCTCAAACCATCACAACATTCGACGTTTTTTGCCAAAATCGGGAAAAGCATCGAATGTTGTGATGGTTTTTCTGCCACTCGACCGGGTGGAATCGCTTTCTTGCGCACGAAGGTGTGCGAACCCGTGAGCAGGGGAATAAGGTTGGTTATCCGACTCCATTGGAGGGCTCATGGACCTGCCGATCGTCCTGTCCCATAAGACTGCCTGGCTGTACCACAACGTGGCGCGCCCGTCCGAGCCGCTCTCGCGAGCAAGCAGCCTATACGATGAGGACTCGCTTGCTAACGAGGCGGAGCCGACCGCGAGCCTGCCCAAATTGGGACTTGATGCCAAAGGGCTGAGGGCTTCAACGGCAGTTGGGATCGTTGCCGACTATCTGGTTTCGCTCGGTATTCCACGAGAAGAGCTCGATCATATCGACACGCTCGTCAACTTTGATTTTGAGCGCTCGACGCCGGCTGGATTTAGGTGCCACGTGTTTGGAGCGCCGGTACCTCCAGGCCATCTTATCGAGGTGGCAGAGGGCCTTCTGGTGGTTGATGAGGCCATGTGCTTTGTCCAAGCGGGTTCGTGGATGAGAGAACCCGAGCAGCTGGAATATGGCTACGAAATCTGCGCCCGATACCATTTGAATCATCTGTCGACAGGCGATTATATCGAGATGGGGCAGAGGTATACCGTTGCCGACTTGATTGCCTATTGCAATGAGAACCGATCTCGTCAGGGGGCTATACGCGCGGCCGCCGCGCTCAAGCGCGTGCACGATGGCGCGCGGTCGCCCATGGAGACGGCCACCGCAATCATGGTCGTAGCAAAACGTTCCCAGGGCGGGCTGGGATACGCCAAGATCGAGCTCAACCATCGGGTCGATGTTCCCAACGAGTTCAAGTATCTCGCAAAGGCCGGGTATTTCGAGATCGACGTATATGCGCCTGCAAGCGGTACGGGGATTGAATACAACGGCTCGGACCATCTTGATAAACAGCGCAGCGCGTCGGACGCGGAGCGTATAACCGTGCTGAGCGCGCTGGGCTTTAGGATGATCGTCCTCACCGGGACTCAATTTGCCCACCAGCTGCAATTGCACCGGGCGATGAACGCCATCGCGCTCGCTATGGGTCTCAAGTGCGACCGAAGCGAAGCGTTCCAAAAACGTCAGAACGACCTGCGAGAATTCGTAATTCGGCACTGGGACGGCGGCCTTTAGGGGCGTTTTGGTTCTTCTACGGGGCGCTACGGGCAAGCAAACCATCACAACATTCGACGTTTTTTGCCAAAATCGGGAAAAGCATCGAATGTTGTGATGGTCTGTGTTGAGGGTGGGCTCGGGAAGCCGGTCTTGCTCGAAGTGACCTGTCCTGTCGTACGGGTGTCGGCATGATTCTCTCGTGGGGTATTATGTTTTCCGAAGAATAAAACGCCGCGCGAGGGGAGGGCTGCGTGGACGGGCACGTGCAACATGACGGCTTTGGCCGCGATATCAACTACCTGCGCATTGCCGTTACCGACAAGTGCAATTTCCGCTGCATTTACTGCATGCCGGCCGATGGCGTGGCGCCCCGCGCGCACGACGAGCTGCTCAGCGCCGAGGAAATCGCCCGCTTTGTGTGCTTGGTGGCGGGGGAGGGCATTCGCCGCGTGCGCCTGACGGGCGGCGAGCCGCTGGTCAGCCGCCGTATCATTCCGCTTATTCGCGACATCCGCGCGATTCCGCAGATCGAGGACGTCTCGCTCACCACCAACGGCGCCCTGCTGCCCAAGCTGGCGCCGCAGCTCAAAGATGCCGGGCTTAACCGCGTCAACATCTCGCTCGACACACTCGACCCTACGCTCTTTGGAAAGATCACGCGCCTGGGTCGACTCGAGCAGACCATGGCCGGTATCGACGCGGCGCTGGCTTGGGGCTTTGAGCCCGTTAAGGTCAACTGCGTTGTGGTGCGCCGGCTCAACCAGGATGTGGCAGCCCTCGCGCGCTTGACCGTCGACCGCCCCATCCACCTGCGCTTTATCGAATACATGCCCATCGGCGACGAGCGCACCAGCTCGCATTGCGCTGTGGATCCGCATGCGCCCGCGCTCAATCCCGAGCTGTGGGATGCGAGTGACACCGTTCCGAGCGACGAGCTGCGGGCGCGCATCAATGCCGGGGCCGCGGCGGCGGGACTGGGCGAGCTCGAGCCGCTCGACATCAACGACGCTCCTGCCGGCGCGGGCCCTGCGCGCTATTGGCACTTTCCGGGCGCGGCGGGAACGGTTGGCTTCATTAGCGCCATGTCCAACCATTTTTGTGCGAGCTGCAACCGTCTGCGCCTGACGGCCGATGGCAACGTGCGTCCGTGCCTGTTCAGCGATGCCGAGTATTCGGTGCGTGAGGCGCTGCGCCGTGGTGATGATATGCAGGTACTTTCGATTTGGCGCGATGCCGTGGCCCACAAACCGCAGGAACACGCGATAATTGAGGGCACGCAACGATTTATGTCCCAAATCGGAGGATGATCATATGGCCAAGAGCAGGTACGCCGATGCCACCAAGGCCGCTCGCAGGGCCGCGATGTCTGCCCACAAAGCCACGGCTGCGGCGAATGCTGGCAACGCCGACGCGTCAGCGCAGCCGACTGCCAGCGCTGCCACCGAGCCCGCCCGTGACGCCCGTCGCGACGAGCTGACGCACGTGGACGCCAAGGGCGAGGTACGTATGGTCGACGTGTCCGACAAGGCCGAGACCCATCGCATTGCCATCGCCGAGGGTGCCATCCTCATGCACCCCGAGACACAGGCCATGGTGCTGCAGGACCGTGCCAAGAAGGGCGACGTGCTTGCCTGCGCACGCGTGGCGGGCATTATGGCCATCAAGCGCACGAGCGACATCATCCCCATGTGCCATCCGTTGCTCATTACCAAGAGCAAGTGCGACATTGCGCCCATCGCTCCGGCGGGGACGCCGGCCGAGGACGTGCCCGAGGGCTGGGCGCCGGCGCGCGCGGACGGGCAGGTTGGCTTTCACGTACTGGTTACGGCCGGCGTGACGGGCAAGACGGGTATCGAGATGGAGGCCCTGACCGGCGCGAGTGCCGCGTGCCTGACCATCTACGACATGTGCAAGGCGGTCGATCGCGGCATGGAGATCGTCGACGTGCGCCTTCTGCACAAGGAGGGCGGCCGCTCGGGCGTGTGGGACCGCGCGGAGCGCCAGGCCGCTGCTGTTGAGGCCGCCACCGCTGACGGTGCCGCGCCCGCGAGCGCACCCGTCGCCGTCGCGTCCGCAGCTCCGACACCGGCCGTCCCCGCGATCGCGTTTATCGGCTACCAAAACTCGGGCAAGACCACGCTCGTCGAGAAGGTCATTGCCGAGCTCACCCGCCGCGGCCTGCGCGTGGGCTCGCTCAAGCATCACGGGCATCACGGCTTTGATATCGACGTGCCCGCTAAGGATACCTGGCGCCATCACCAGGCCGGATCCAAGCACGTGGGCCTTATCTGCGCCACGCGCTGGGCGGAGTACGCCGACACGCGCGAGGAGGACGAGATGCCCGCGCGTGAGCTGCTGTCGCGCTACAACGATGTCGACGTGGTGATCATCGAGGGCTACAAGACCGAGGGCTTCGACAACATCGTGGTCGCGCGCTCCGGTGTCGACCGTCTGCGCGGCAAGAGCTCGCTCGACCTGGTCGACGGTCACACGCTGGCGCTTGCCTGCAACGAGGCCCTGGCGCGTCAGGCCTTCGACGCCGGCTTTGCGACCCGAGCCATCAACATCAACGACGCCCGAGCCATCTGCGATCTCATCCAAGACCATCTGGCCTAAAACCTGCCAAAAAGGGACAGGTTTGTTTTGGCAGGTTTTATCTGGGCAAACGTCATTTCCACCACAAAGGGGCCAAGCACCTTTGTGGTGGATTTTGCTTTAGTAGATGTGTGGGACATGCCTTACAATCTACCAAGTAGTTCGTGCTGGCAAAAACGGAGAGAAGGGGCTTGATGCGTCCTTAATGTTTCATACGGATGGATTGATTTGACAGACGGTGGCGAATGCCCGCCGCCCGCATTCGTATGAAACAAGGAGTCTCCATGCTCGCCTCTCTTTTCTCAAAGCCTCAACCTTCGCTGTCCGTGCAGGCCAAGCGTCTGGTGGCGATGCGCTTTCTCATCTACACCGGTTTTCAGACCAGCTACTTTATCGGTGTCATCGGAACGCTCACCTATGCGGACGATGCCTCGGTCGTGGCGACATCGCTGGCCGTCCTGTTCATGAACGTTTTCGTGATCCTGGGATCCTTTGCGGGCGGCGCGGAGCTCGACGCCTGGGGTCCGCGCCGCCATTTCTTGCTGAGCATCGTGGGCACGCTGGCAACCGGCGCGGTCATCCTCGTTTTTGGCAGCGCGACCGGCATCGTCCTGCTCGGCGCGGCGCTCCTAGGTTTTGTGATGGGATTCGCCCAGCCCATCGCTACGTCCTATCCGGCGTATCTCACCGACGACCCCGGCGAGCTCAAAGACATCAACTCCGCCATCGCCATGTTTTCAAACGTGAGTATCATCGTTGGCCCCACGCTGGGCGGCTTTGTCGCGGCGGCTGCGTCGTCGCGCGCGGTGTTCGTGCTCATGATGATCTTTACCGTACTGGCGCTCGTCGCCGGTTGGGGCTTTAGGCCGCGGGCGGGTCAGGCTGCCGCGCGCGATGGCAGGCCCGCGACCAGTGACATCACATCGGACAATACCAGCCAAAGTCCCGACCCCAGCACGTCCTCCCGCGTCACCTTCACGACCAGCATCAAGACAGTCTTCACCAACAGCGTCCTCGCGCTACTTTTCTGCATCATCTTTCTTTCGAACTTTGGCTATGGCGCCTTTGACCCGCTGGAGTCGTTCTTCTACCGCGATGTACTGCACGTCGGTGTTGAGTGGATGGGCTGGCTCTCGTCGGCCAGCGGTGTGGGCGCGGTGCTGGGCGCCGTGGTCGCGCTCCGCTTGCCGCCGCACCTGGCCAACCTTAAAACGCTGCTCGTGGCGCTCATGTCCGTGGGCCTGGGAAGCCTGCTCTATGTGGGGACGCCGTACGTGGGCGTGGCTCTTGTCGGCCAGGTTGCACTGGGCATAGCTTGGGGCATCGTCAACCCGCTCCACAACACGATCGTGCAAACGAAGGCTCCGCTCGAGCAGCTCGGTCGCGTGAACTCGGTCATGGGCTTTGGCAACATGTTCGCCGGCGTAGCCCCGCTGGCGATTGCCCCGTGGCTGGCGGCGACGTTTGGCGTGCAGCAGACGCTCGTTGGTGCGGGCATGGTCGTGACGGCGGTTCCCGCGGCGCTGCTGCTGTTTGGACGCCGGCATTTTGATCGTGCCGCAAGGCAGTAAAAACCATCACAACATTCGATGAAAATCGCGATTTTGCCGAAAAACGTCGAATGTTGTGATGGTTTGTGCCCCGGGCCATGCCATCCTGCGGGTCCAGCCACCACAAAGGGGCCAGGCACCTTTGTGGTGGTTTTTGCTTTGACGGGCCGCGCCTGTGCCTTGGTATACCATGTACGCCGTTCACGAATACACCCCACACCGCCGCACAATCCAGAAAGGCCCCCATGGACACCACCTTCAGCCAAATCAAAGCCGTGTTCTGCGATATCGACGGCACGCTGCTCACGAGCCGGCACACGGTGTCCCCGCGCACCGTGGCGGCGATCCGCGCCCTGCGCGAGCGTGGCGTGCTCTTTGGCCTGTGCACCGGGCGCGACGCCCACGCGACCGAGGCCATGTACGAGCTCTGGGGCATCGAAGGCCTGGTAGACGTGCTCGTGGGCTGCGGTGGCGCCGAGGTCATCGACCGCACGCACGACATCAACGAGCTGAGCTATCCGCTGCCGGGCGAGACCATCGCGCGCATCTGCGAGCACATGGCGGACCTTCCGGCGACGCCCGTCTGCCCCCGAGACGGCGTGTTCTACGTGCCCGAGAGCAACGCGTGCGTCGAGCACCTGTCGCGCGTCGACGGCGTGCCCTACCAGGTGGTCGATTTTGCCGAGTTTTTGCGCGAACCACAGCCTAAGGTGATGTTTACCATGGCGCCCGAGGTAATGCCGCGGGTGATTGAGCGGGCGTCGACGTTTGCCGACGACACCGTCAAGGCGGCGGCTCTGCAAACCACGCAGCGGCTCTACGAGTTCATGGATCCGCACGTGTCCAAGACGCGCGGCCTTGCGCGCGTGGCGGAGCTCAACGACATGGAGCTCCAGGACATCTGCGTGTTTGGCGATGCGGACAACGACACCTGCATGGTGGCTGACGCCGGCGTGGGCGTGGCCATGGCAAATGGCAGCGATGCCACCCGTGCCGCCGCCGATTTTGTAACCGCGAGCAACGACAAAGACGGCATCGCGATCTTTATCGAGGAACATCTGCTGTAGCGCCGGGGGAGAGTCGCCACAAGGGGAACAGGCACCTTTGCGGTGGCCTCAGGCGATTTGGGCGAATTGATGCCTAAAATCTGCGCGAAAATTCAAATTTAGTTGTCTGAACATTACGCTTCTAACTACCGATGAAATAAAAGTATTCCCATCAATTTGGTAGTCTATTCCTCCCGGTTAATGACCTACCGTTCACGGTCGATTTTCGACCGTTCGCAGGATGCATGCTCTTGAGCAAAATGTTGTGCAAATAAATAAAATGCTATTAAAAAACTGATAACTGGCTTAATTACCAGCAGAAATAGATATTTTATAGCGAATAAACGAAGGTAAATCCGAGCAAATGTCAAGAGAATTGAGAATTCGCTACAAAACTATCGGTATTTTTGCTTAGATGTTCAAACAATCGTTACAATATGTACTATAAGCGTGTGCAATTACAGATTGCGCAGATACGTTTAATAGGGAAAGAGCAAGATCGCGGTCTCTTGGGGAGGAGACATCGATGAAAGCGAATTCGGACAAATTTAAGCAGAGTAATAAAGCGACGCGCCGTGTACTGGCAGGCGTTTTGTGCGGAGCCTCCGTGTTGAGCCTGGTACTGTCGCTCGTTATGCCTCCAATCTCGCAGGCCATTGCCAACGATGGTCAGGCGGGTGCAGCCGAGGAAACTGTGATGGGGGATTCCTCAAGTGAGCCCACTGATGTAGACAACACTGCCAACGGGGATACCGAAAACCAGAATAGTGACGACGCCGAGGCCGATGAGACTGGCGACGATGCTCTCGGGACGCCCCCGTTGTCTGATGGCACTGATCTCGAGGGCGCTGAGCAGCCTGCGGATGATAGTAATAGTGATGAGAATGCGATTGCGCTCGCAAGCGTGAATGCTAAGGGCTATACCGAAATACAGGGCGATGTTACTGATAAGTTCAACGACGGCGGAAACTATTGTCTGACGGGTGACGCTTGGTCGTCCGCACCGATCACTATTAGCCACGACACCACCATCGACCTTGCATGCTACAAGCTTTATTACAACAGCGGCAACAGCGATGTCAATGGCCAAGATTGTAGTTTTATTACAGTTTCAAGAGACGCAACGCTAACTGTCGAAGGTGCAGCGGAGGATATACCGGTCGAGGCTGTCAGTAATGAGCCTGGTCAGACTGCGGAGATGCAGTGGATTGAAAACACTCCGCAATCACTCACTTACTTCGTAACGGAAAGCACGCCTAGCGGTTTTGGTACCAGTGAGAAAACTTACAAGCACACTGTTACCAAGTTCGGTGCTATCGTTGCATGCAAAAAAGGATATGTAAATCAAGTCATTTCTGTTGCGGACGGCTGTACGCTCAACCTTAAGGGTGGCATGATCACAACGCCTCGTACCCTGGGCAACAACGGTCACGTTATTTTCTCTCGAGGCGCTGTTAATATTTTTGGCGGGTATGTCACCAACGGCTTCGGCGGCGGCTGGGGCGGCGGCCTGTGCACGGCAGCGGGTTCACTCAATATGACCGGCGGCGTGATTGCAGCGAATAAGGCTGCTTCCGGTGGTGGCATTTTTGCCGACAGCGGTGTCACGTTGGATCTCTCCGGCGGTTTCATTTCGGGTAACGCTACGGATCCCGTTTCTGTCGGCAGCGGCGATACCGCCGACACCGGCGGCTACGGTGGCGGTGTTTATACCAAGGGTGCAACCGTAACCATCAGTGGTTCTGCCAATATAACTAACAACCGAGTTGAAGCTCAAGTCACTAATAAGGACATTTACAACAACGGTCTCCTCGGTGGCGGCGGCATTGCATCAACGAGCAGTGATAATAAAAAGGGATCACTGACCATGACGGACGGTTCTGTTACGGCCAACTACTCCAAAGAGGCCGGTGGCGGAATTTATGCTGGCTTCTGGAACCGGGCGATTACGTTTACCATGACAGGTGGCACGATTGCCGGCAACAAATCTGCAAACGCTGAGGGCGGTGGTCTCCGTATTTCCACCGGTACTACCGGCGATATTGGGACTAGGCCGGGCACGTCCAGCAAGATTTACATCACCAACAACAAGACCATGACGGGTGAGAGCCGCGGCGGCGACTGGGGCGGTGGCGGTGTCTTTATCCAGAAGGGCGGCAGGCTCAATATTTTCAAGACGCTGATCACTAATAATCGCGCCGGTGGCTGGGGCGGTGGCGTCGGTGCTTGTCCTACGGGCGAGACAATCGTTTCGCACTCAAATGGCGCTGCTATCTATGACAACACAGATAACGTTGATCAAGATGGCAAAAAGCTGCCAGACCTTGATCAAAATGAACATAAACATCCAGCGTTTCATTATTCCGCTGGCGGCGACAACAAAATTGAAGACCGCGATGAAGTAAATTACGTTACTCATCTCTTCCAAGATTCCGGTCATGAGGATTTCTTCTTGGTCCGTAATAAGACTGGCGCGGATAAGACAATCGCTGTCGTTCTTGGCAAGATGCTCGGTGGCGGCTCGGCTGGCTGGAAGGGCACCTGCGATGGCAACGAGATTAAGATCGATGCCAACGGCGGCGCCGAGGCTAAGTGGATGTTCGGCCTTGAGGCTAATCCTTCCGATATGGCTAAAAGTGATGCGCAGAGAGATGCTACGACCATCATCAGTGGCAACTACTCCTACACCCACGGTGGCGGCATCATGACCAACGGCGATCTTGTCGTTGGCAAGGTCGAGGCTTTGAACGTGTATCCCGCAATCAAAGTCAAGGCTAATAAAGTCCTTATGAAGGACGACGAAGAGAAAGGTCTTTCGGGTCACAACTATCAGTTTAAGCTGTTGGGTGCACCTGCCGATCCAACCAAGGCACCATACTGGAATAAGGACGGCACGCTTAACGAAAACGGATGTGAGGCGAAACCGGCGGTTCCTGTCAATGAAAACGGAGAGATTCTCATTGACACGGGCGCGAACTACCAATCGGGCGATTACGACCTCTACCTTGTTGAAGTTCCCCCTGACCCTGATAACGTTCCTGTCAACGAAAAAGGAACAAAGTTTGATAAGTCTATTTACAAAATACATATAAAGGTTGGTACGACACTAGTTAATACGACCAGCCTCTTGGGGATCAAGATTAATCGTTATGGAGTTGATAGGAGCGCTTCCACAGTATCCGTAAAAAAGGAAGGCGCAGCGGACTTCACCGCGTGCGGATCTGACTTCTATGGTTGGAGCGAAGATGCGAACGATAAGACCGTCTCGACCGTAAAAATCGGCAACGCCTCCAAACCTGCGTTTACGAACGAGCTCGCGCCCTACCAGACCTCGGGCTCTTGGACACCTCAGGTGACCAAGAAGGTCGACGGCGGCGAGATGAAGAAGTTTAAGTTCGAGCTGTATACCAAGGATTCGGAAGACAGAGAGACATCTCTTCAGACCAAATGTACTTCTGCTGAGTCGGGAAACCTTCAGATAGTATAGTTCGATAAACCGGTACCAATCGGCCCACTAGGCCTTAAGAATCTCGATAAAAATCGGCAGGCGCAGTTCACCTACTACATCCGTGAATGCCCCGCCCGCAAGGACGATGGCACCAAGCACGAGGGCTACACCAACGACACCAAGACTTTCAAGGTCGTGGTGACGGCAAAGGATGACGGCAACGGACATCTGACCTGCACGCCGGCCTACTACGAGGTCGACGCCAACGGTAATGAGAGCGAGAAATCGACCGATAACCCCACCTTCACCAACACCTACTCCACCTCTTTGCCCCTTTCTGGTATGTCGGGCGTCACTCTGACGTACCTTGCCGGCGCGGCGGTGCTTTGCGCTGCTGCGGCCTGGATGCACATTCGTCGCAAGGCGAATGCGAAGGGAGGTGAGCGTCGTGAATAAGAAAGTTTGCTCCTTCCCGATCTTGTTTGCGCTGCTTGCCCTCCTGATCGGCACCTGCGCGGTTGTGTTCCCCGCTTCCGCGCAGGCCGCGCCGACCTCGACCGGTTCCATCACGGTGAGCGGCACCGTGGCGAGCCGCTACGACGCCTACCAGATCTTTAGCGCCAACGTCGTCGACGGCGACAGCGACGCCAAGATCGCCACCGACCTCGCCTGGGCAAGCGACGCCGTGCGCGACGCCGCACTGCCTGTGCTGCACAGCGCCGGCATGCCCAATTCCCAGACCACCGCGCAGGAAGCTGCCGAGTGGCTCAACACCGATTCCCACCTTACGAGCGCGCTGAGCGCACAGCTCGCTCGTTCCCTCCAGAGCTCTGGCGCCGAGTATGTGGCCCTTAACGCGGGCACGACGGCCGAGGTGCCCTGTGGCTACTGGCTCATCGTCGCCGACGACGACGCCATCGCCCAGGGCGAGGCCGGCACCGCGCCGATCATGGCCCTGGTGGGCGGCAGCGCCGTCACCGTCAAGCCCAAGGCCGCGACCCCCAAGGTCGCCAAGCACGTGCTGGAGGACAGCACCGCCGCCTGGCAGAAGGCCGCCGACGCCACGGTCGCCGACGACCTGTACTGGCGTCTCTCTGCCACGGTTCCGTCGGGGCTCACGGCCTACGACGCCTATACGGTGCAGTTCGTCGACACCATGAGCGCGGGGCTCGAACCCTCCAAGGTGGCCGCGAGCATGCGCGTGTACGTGGCGGCGGGCGCGGACGGCGGCTTTGACGCGGTCCAGACTGGCAAGGACGGCCGCGCCGGAACCGAGCCCGCGAAGGGCTGGACCGACATCACGGCTCAGTGCGCCACCAAGGTAGCGGCGGACGGAACCTTCACCGTGCGCACCGGCGACCTCATCGCCGCGCTCGGCGGGGCCGATGCCTTTACCGCGGGCGCCCGCGTGGTCGCCGTGTACAACGCGCCGCTCAACAGCGCATGCAACCACGGCATCGCGAAGGGCAACCCCAACGAGGTCTACCTGCGCTACCCGCGTTCTCCCTTTGCCGACCAGTCCGGCGACGCCGGCTTTACCCGTACGCCGAGCGATGACGCGTGCGCCTACACCTGGGATCTCGCGCTCACCAAGCGCGGCAGCGACGGCGACAAGCCGCTTGCCGGGGCGGTCCTGAGCATCGCCGACGACCGCGGTCGCACGCTGGCGGCCGACGGCGCGTGGGATGCGGAGGGCAAGGCCACCGTCACCACGGGCGAGGACGGCCGAGTGACCGTCTCGGGCGTGGACTCGGGCAAGCTGGAGGTCCGCGAGCTCAAGGCGCCCAAGGGCTACGCCGCCTTTGAGGGTACGCGCTCCGTGACGGTCAAGGCCGAGGGCCTGGACGTCGACCAGGTGGCCGCCGCCAAGCCCAAACTCACCATCACGGCCGAGTCGCCCCTGCGCGCCGACAGCGCGGACGGGTCGACGGGCAGCCTGGAGGCGTCGCTCATCAACACACCCACCGGCACACCCCCTAGCATTACCACCGGAGGCTTTATGCCCTCGACTGGCGATATGGCAATGTACGCCGCGGCCGCCGCAGCGGTCGCCGGAGCCGTGCTCATCGTGGTCGCGCTCCTGGTCAAGCGGGGAGGTGGCAGCCATAAAGAGTAGCTGGCAGCCCCACAGAGAGCGGGGCGAGACGTAGCGAAGTAGATGCTAAGACACAGACAGACAGATTTAGATCAAATGGAATTCGAGCAGAAAGCAGAGGAAAAGAAGATGAGCATGAGCAAGAACATCGCACGCCTGGCAGTAACCGCCGGCCTCACAGCGGCGTTGAGCTTCGGCGGAGTTATGGCCCCGGTGACCATGGCGTTTGCTGATGGTGCGACGACTGCGAACGGCTCGGTGACTATCGAGAACGTTGAGGGTAACACTACCGAGTTCGAGGGCTATCAGATTTTCAATGCTGATTTCGCTACGGTTGAAGGCAAGACGGTCGCGAGCAACATCACTTGGGCAAACGGTAGCGTGAAGACGGCTGTCGAGGAAGTTATCAAGGAAAAGGAGCCGAATTACAAGGGTAGGACTGCTCAGGATGCTGCAGACTGGATCACGAATGCGGTGACAGGTACCGATGAGGCAACCCGTGTTGACTCTAAGCACATTGCTTATAAGATTGCCGCTGCCGTAGACAATCTTACTGAAAAGACGACAACGACAAACGGCGCTGCCTCCGGTCTCGCGCACGGTTACTGGCTCTTTGTGACCAAAGCCGACACCATTAATGAGGGCGAGGCGGGTACGTCCCCCATCTTCACTGTCGTGGGAAGCACTCCCGTTAACGTCAGCGAGAAAACCGGCATCCCCACCGTTGAGAAAAAGATCGTGAGTGATGCCGACAACACAGAACACGATGCCGCTGACTCCCAGATCGGCCAGGACGTGACGTACAACCTCTACGGTACCGTCGCCGAGAACTTCGATAAGTACGACACGTATTTCTACGAGTTCTCCGATCAGATTTCCAAGGGCCTGACGCTGCAGAAGGGCGCTAAGGTCTACCTGTATAAGAACAAGGCTGACGCGAAGGGCGATCTCGCCCGCACGGAGGGTACGAATATTACTGATAAATTCAAGGAGTCGAACGACGAGGCTGCCGAAGATGGCAGCAAGACGACGAGGTGGACCTGCGATAACCTGAAGAATGTCAATGGCGTCACCAAGGACTCCTGCATCGTTGTCTCTTATACGGCACAGATTAACAAGCAAGCTATTGTTGCTGGCACTGGGAGTAACGACAACGCCGTGGTACTTAAGTACTCCAACAATCCCATGAACAAGGAAAGTAAGGGCCAGACTCCGCTCGATAAGGTCAAGGACTACACTTACGGCCTCAAGATCAACAAGGTCGACCTGGGCACCGAGAAGCCCCTCGAAGGCGCCAGGTTCACCATCACAACCAAGGGAGACGAGAGCAACAAAAACGATAAATATGTCAATGATGACGGAATGTTGAGCGACAGCGAGGTAATTCTTTCGACGAACGTCAATGGTGCCATTCAACTTACTGGTCTCGACGCCGGCATCTATACCGTCACGGAGGTTTCTGCCCCCTCTGGCTACGCCAAGGTCGACCCCTTCACCTTCGAGATCAAGCCGAACATGAAGGCCGATGATCCGGATGCTGGTCCTACTAAGCTCGGTGGAGTACTTACGACTGACCAGGGCGGCAAGGTTATCGCCGGCCTCACCGATGGCAATTCCGGCGATAACAATCTGGTGGCGGCGCCTAACTCGGAGAAGGACACCAACGGTATCTTCAATATCACCGTTGGCGATACCAAGCAGGTCGGCCTCCCGCTGACCGGCCTTAACGGCGTGACCTTCACTTGGATCGCTGGTGGCGCGGTGCTGTGCATCGGCGTGGCGCACCTCATCCGCAGCCGTAAGCAGGCTGAGGAGTCCGAGCAGGAGTAACGCTCGCTCATCCATCCCTTTGGCAGGTGGGATGTGATGGCCATGAGACTTGCGGACACTTTTCTCGTCCATCCACGTTCTTGCTTTGCCATTCTCTTTTCGGGGCAGACTCCGCGCTGGAGTCTGCCCCGTTTTTTTGGATAACGCAGCCAGCCTCCACCGTCCGATGAATCAAGCGTATGAATATCGAACAGATGTTTGCAATTATTGCGTTTACCAGCTGTGGGTGCATACACTCGCAGTAAAATACCCTTGCGACGCATCCCGTGCGCGGGCGGCCGACGACTCGATCGGAGGTCACCATATGCTGAAATTCCTTAACGCGCTCGCCGCCCTCGCGGCGGTGGGCACGTTCGTCATCGCGTTTTTTGACTCGTATGAGGTTCGGTTTAAGGTCCGTAGGCGCACGCGCGGTGCGGACGGTGGACGGCATTTGCGTCGAAAGCGCAAATAAGAATGCCCGGGGTTCGGAGCCCGGGCATTTAACAACGTCGGAAACTGGTCGCCCGCGCTCCTAAGTACTTACGCGGGGTGCGTCGTTTCCTGTAGTTATTGTATCCCGAATCGCCCCGCCGATTCGGGACATTTTGAAAACGCAAACACGTCGGGCAAACGCGGACAATGCGGCCAAGCTCCTCTGGACGGGGAACCGTGTTTGTAACTATCGAACAAATGTTTGTCAAAATCGCGTTTACCAGGCGTGGGTGCATACACTCGCAGTAAAATACCCTTGCGACGCATCCCGTGCGTGGGCGGCCGACGACTCGATCGGAGGTCACCATATGCTGAAATTCCTTAACGCGCTCGCCGCCCTCGCGGCGGTGGGCACGTTCGTCATCGCGTTTCTTGACTCGTATGAGGTTCGGATTAAGGTCCGTAGACGCGCGCGCGGTGCGGACGGTGGACGGCATTTGCGCCGCAACAAGCGCAAATAAGAATGCCCGGGGTTCGGAGCCCGGGCATTTAACAAAACCAGAAAACTAGGCCGCCCGCGCTCTCGTACACTTACGCGGGATGCGTCGTTTTCTATTGATATTGTATCCCGAATCGCCCAGCCGATCCGGGACATTTTGAAAACGCAAATGCGGGCCCATGCTTGCGCCGCGCAATGCTGTTTAGCTGCGTTGTCCGGCGCAGAGGTTCGCTAATCGGCTATTATTTGTTTAGACAACATGAGTTGTAGAGGAGTGACCGGTGATGGTGCAGGGCGCCAAACATATGAAGAGCAATAACGCCGCGGCCAACGGTGGCTCAAGCCCGCAGCCCAAACCTCAACCAAAGCCCAAGCGCCGTCGCAAGCGGCTGCCGCGCTGGGCCGACCGGCTCATCACCATCGTCATCATCCTTATTGGCGTGGGCCTTATGACCTGGCCGTGGATCTTGGACCGGCTCGAGGCCTCGGGCGTGTTCAACCAGATCAGCACGGTGTCCAGCACCGTGGACGCGCTGTCTGCCGAGGAGCGCGAGCGCATCCTGCTCCAGGCGCGCTCCTTTAACGAGCAGCTGGCGGGCGAGGCCACCGAGCTTCCCGCCGACCAGATCGAGCCCTACGCTCAGCAGCTCATCTTTGACCGCGATCCCATGATGAGCTGGGTCGAGATCCCCTCCATCGACGTGAGTATGCCCATCTACCACGGCACGAGCGAGGAAGTCCTTATGGCGGGCGTTGGCCACCTGGAGGGCACGAGCCTGCCGGTGGGCGGCACCTCGACGCATTGCGTGCTCACCGCGCACTCGGGTATGCGCAACCTGAGTATGTTCGACGACATCCATTCGCTGGAGCCCGGCGACCTGGTGCTGCTGCACACCATGAACAAGACGCTCGCCTACAAGATGGTGGACTCCGAGGTCGTGCTGCCCGAGGAGATGGAGTCACTGACCATCGAGCCCGGCGCCGACAAGGTGACGCTCGTCACCTGCACGCCCTACGGCGTGAACGACCATCGCCTGCTGGTGCATTGCGTGCGCACCAAGTACAACAAGAAGGACGTCGACAAGCAAAAGTCGCTGGCCGGCCGCCACTGGGGCAAGCGCGAGTTTGCCGTGCTCATCGTGGTCGTAGCCATTGTGCTGTTGCTGCTGGACATCGTGATCCACGCGGTCCGCAAGCGCCGCAAGGCCAAGGCCTCGGCATAGGACATTCTCCAGAACCATCACAATGGGGACAGGCACCTTTGTGGTGGTCGGGACTTCCAAACCATCACAACATTCGATGAAAATCGCGATTTTGACGAAAAGTGTCGAATGTTGTGATGGTTTTCGTTGTGGGCGGGACGGTTTTCGTTGTGGGCGGGACGGTTTTCGATATGGACGGTGCGGTTTCGCTGCAGAACCGTCAGCCCGCCGCCTGCCAGCCCGCCGCCCTCGTTACGTTTTCGCTGCATTTGGGTAAAGTGCCTGCTCCAAGCCGGCGCTGCCCTGTATACTAGAGCGGTTTAACTGTTATGCGGAAGGGAGCGCCTATGGCACTCAGCGAGAAAGACGTGCGCGGCATCGCCGAGTACGCAAAGATCGCACTGACCGATGACGAGCTCACCCAGATGACGTCCTACATGAACGATGCCGTCCAGATGCTCGAGCCCGTCTTGCAATATGACTTGCCCGACGTGGAGCCCACGTTCCATCCTATCGGAAGCTTGTCCAACGTGATGGGCGACGACCTGCGCGAGCCCGAGCGCGACCTGCCGCTCGACGTTGCGCTCGAAAACGCCGGCAGCGCGCGCGACCGCTACTTCCGCGTGCCGTCCATTTTGGGAGAGGGGGAGAGCGAGTAATGGCGCTAAGCTTCGATTCCCTTACCGCCGCCCAGATCGCCGCGGGCGTTGCCGCCGGCGACTTTACCGCTACCGAGGTGGCCCAGGCCTCCCTTGCCGCCATCGAGGCGCGCGAGGGCGGGGTCCAGGCATTCCTGCAGGTGGCGCCCGAGCTTGCGCTCGAGGCCGCTGCGCGCGTGGATGCCGACCGTGCCGCAGGCAAGCCGCTGCCTCCGCTCGCGGGCGTGCCGCTGGCCATTAAGGACAACATGAACCTCGTGGGCACGCGCACCACCTGCGCTTCCCGCATGCTCGGGGACTACCAGAGCGTCTACACCGCTACCTGCGTCCAGCGCATGCTCGATGCCGGCTGCCTGCCCATGGGCAAGGCCAACATGGACGAGTTTGCCTTTGGCAGCTCCACCGAGAGCTCGGCGTTCCACCGCACCAACAACCCTTGGGATACCGAGCGCGTGCCCGGCGGCTCCTCGGGTGGCTCCGCTGCAGCTGTCGCCGCGGGCGAGGTCGCGCTCTCGCTGGGCTCGGACACCGGCGGCTCCATTCGCCAGCCGGCGTCGCTGTGCGGCGTGGTGGGCTTTAAGCCCACGTATGGCGCCGTGAGCCGTTACGGCGTGGTGGCCTTTGGCTCGTCGCTCGACCAGGTGGGGCCCTTTGGCCGCACGGTCGAGGATGTCGCGCTGGCCATGAATGCGCTTACCGGCGCGGGCCACGATCCGTACGACTGCACCAGCCAGGATTGCGCCGTCGACTTTACCGAGCATCTCAACGACAGCATCGAGGGTAAGCGCGTGGGCATCATCCCCGCGTTTATGGAGGCCGAGGGCCTGACGCCCGAGGTCAAGGCCGCTGTTCAGCGCGCCGCTCAGGAGCTGCAGAACCAGGGCGCCGAGCTGATCGAGGTCGACCTGCCGCATCTGGACGCCGCCATCGCCGCCTACTACGTCATCGGCCCGGCCGAGGCGTTCTCCAACCTGGCTCGTTTCGACGGCATTCGCTACGGCTACCAGGAGGAGGGCTGCGCCAACCTGTCCGACCAGAGCTCGCTCTCGCGCGCCCACGGCTTTGGCGCCGAGGCCAAGCGCCGTCAGATGCTCGGCGCCTACCTGCTGAGCTCGGGCGTGTACGACAAGTACTACTACGCTGCACAAAAGGCCCGCACGCTCATCACGCAGGACTACGACGCCGCGTATGCCAAGGTGGATACCATCCTTATGCCCGCCTCGCCGCGCACAGCCTTTAAGTTTGGCGAGATCAGCGACCCCACGCAGATGTACCTCTCCGACCTGTACACCATTTCGCTCAACATTTGCGGCAACGGTGGCATCTCGGTGCCGCTGGGCCTGGGCGAGGATACGCAACTGCCCGTTTCTGCCCAGCTGGTGGGTCCGGCGTTTAAGGACCGTCAGCTGCTCACGTTTGCCCGCGCCCTGGAGCGCGGCTTTGCCGATGTCGCCACGGGTGCGCCCGCGCTTTCCGTCGCGCCCGATTTTGCCGGGAAGGGAGGCGAGCTGTAATGAAGGAGCTTTCCGAGGTCCTGCAGGATTGGGAGGCCGTGATCGGCCTGGAGATCCATACCGAGCTCACCGCACTCGATACCAAGATGTTCTGCAACTGCAAGCTCAGCCACGATGACGAGCCCAACGCCAACGTGTGCCCGGTGTGCCTGGGCCTGCCCGGCGCTCTGCCGGTGCCCAACAAGCGCGCCATCGAGAGCATCGTCAAGGCCGGTCTCGCCACCAACTGCGAGATTCAGCGCCACTCGATGTTCTACCGCAAGCACTACTTCTATCCCGATATGGCCAAGAACTTCCAGACCACGCAGGGCCCGGTCGCCTTTGCCATGTACGGTCACCTGGACCTGGACGTGACCGGCCGCGGTGCCGCCGAGCGCCCCGACTGTGCGTTTGGCGAGGCCGAGGCCCAGAGCCTGGCGAGCGCCTCGGCCAACGCCGAGGGCCTGTCCACGTCCATGACGTCGACCATGCGCGAGGGCAATCAGCGTGCCGGCCATCTGGCCAGCTACGATGCGTCCAACCTTCAGATGCCCGAGCGCCGCGAGGACGGTTCGTACACGGTGCCCATCCGCATCCTGCGCATCCACATGGAGGAGGACGCTGCCAAGATGGTCCACGTGGGCGGCGCCGAGGGCCGCATTACCGCCGCGGCCGAGTCGCTCGTCGACTACAACCGCTGCGGCACGCCTTTGATTGAGCTCGTGACTGAGCCCGACTTGCGTACGCCCGAGGAAGCACGCCTGTTCATGGAAAAGCTCCGTCGCATCTTTGTGACGCTGGGTATTTCGGACTGCTCCATGGAGAAGGGTTCCATGCGCTGCGACGGCAACGTGTCGCTGCGTCGCCGCGGCGAGACCAAGCTGGGCACCAAGACCGAGCTCAAGAACCTCAACTCGTTTAAGAGCCTGCACGATGGCCTTGCCTACGAGATCTGCCGCCAGGCCGAGGTGCTCGAGGAGGGCGGCATTATCTACCAGGAGACCCGTCACTGGGAGCCCAGCCGCAAGCGCACCGTGGTCATGCGTGTGAAGGAGACGGCCGACGACTATCGCCTGTTCCCCGACCCCGATCTGGCTCCGTTCGATCTGGACGACGAGTTTATTGACCGCTGCCGTGGCGAGATCCCCGAGCTGCCCGATGCCAAGCGTACCCGTTTTGAGGCCGACTTTGGCATTAAGACGGCCGATGCCGAACAGATTGCCGGCGATCCGGAGTTTGCTGAGTTCTTTGAGGCTGCCGCTGCCGGTATGGCCGGCAAGGAGGCCCAGACGGTTGCAAACTTGCTGGTGAACGAGATGATCGCCTACCTTAAGGGCGCGGGCGTGTCGCTCGCCGAGTCCGGTATTGCGCCGGCTCAGGTGGCAGCCCTTGCCAAGCTGCTGGCGACCGACGCCATCAGCTCCAACCAGGCGCACGAGGTCTTTGAGGCCATGGCCCAGACCGGCGACGACCCCAACAAGATCGTCGACGAGCGTGGCATGCGTCAGGTGAGTGATGCCGGCGCGCTGCAGCCGATCGTGGACGAAGTGCTGGCGAACTGTGCCGATCAGGCGCAGCAGTATCGTGACGGCAACCAGAAGGTCATCGGCTTTTTGGTGGGCCAGTGCATGAAGGCGAGCCGTGGCAAGGGCAACCCGAAGCTCTTCAACGAGTTGCTGAGAACGTCGCTCTCGTAAACGGGAACCGAGGGGCCGGGCGCAGGGCCTTGCCTCTCAATTTCGGACAGTCCTGACTCACGACGGAGGCGCCACTGGCGCCTCCTGTTCGTGCGGAACTCATTGAGAGGCAAGGCCCTGCGCCCGGCCCCTCGGTTCCGTGACGACTCGGCCGTTCGGGTCAGGCGGGCTGATAGGAAAGATGGTGACGGAGGCGCAAAATGCGCCTCCGCCTTTTCAATGTGATGAAAGTGTGGCGAAATGAGCTTAAAACTTCCGTAAATGTGATAAATGTCACGTTTTACCTAAGGTAAAATGTGAGAAATATCACGTTTACGGAAGTTTCTTTGCGGGAGGTTCGGTCATGCAGCGAGATATCATTGCCAAGCTTAACGCTTGGAAAGCGTCAGAATATCGTAAGCCGCTTATCCTTAAGGGGGCGCGCCAGGTTGGAAAGACGTGGGCGCTTAAGGAGTTCGGCCGAACCTCGTACCTCAATTTTGTGTATCTGACGCTCGAGGAGCCGTCACCTGGGGTACAGAGCGAGTACGCTCAGTTTTTCGAAGGTACGCGCGATCCTCGACGGATCATCTCAAATCTTTCCCTGGCACTTGGACAGCCTATCGAGCCCGGCGAAACGCTGCTTATTATTGATGAGATCCAGGATTGTCCTTCTGCGGTCGGCGCCCTTAAATACTTCTGTGACGAGGCCCCCGAGTATCACGTCGCATGCGCAGGGTCTTTGTTGGGCGTTCGCTTGTCCCGTGAGACCAGCGCTTTTCCGGTGGGAAAGGTCGAGTTCATGGAGATGCGCCCCATGAGCTTTTCCGAGTTTCTGAAAGCCGAGGGCGCTGCAAACTACGACGAATACCTTGGCGGCCTGGATCAGATCGAGACAGTGCCCGATTTCTTCCATGTCCGTCTCGTCGAGCATCTTCGTCGTTATTTTGCATGCGGCGGCATGCCAGAGGCTCTTGGCCGGTGGGTGGAGACGGGCGATATCGTTCAGGTCGATAAGGTGTTGTCTGATCTCTTGGATTCCTACGAGCGCGATTTTGCCAAGCATGGTGGCCGTGCGCAGTTCGCCAAGCTTTCACAAATATGGAACTCGATTCCAGCTCAGTTGGCGCGCGAGAACAAAAAGTTCGTTTGGGGTGCGGTGCGCGAGGGGGCTCGTGCTCGAGAATACGAGGATGCTCTGGAATGGCTTGCCGATGCTGGGCTCATCACGGCGGTTCGCCTTAATGCTGCTGGTGGTGTGCCGCTCTCTGCGTACGATGACCTCAAGGCATTTAAGGTCTACTGTCTTGATGTCGGCTTGCTGCGCCGCATGGCAAGGCTGGATGCGTCCGCTTTTGCCATCTCGGATGCGCTATTTTCGGAGTTCAAAGGTTCGTTCGCCGAGAACTATGTGCTTCAGGCATTACTTTCACAGTTAGATGCTGCTCCGCGTTATTGGACAAACGAGAAGCCGAAGCACGAAGTCGATTTTTTGATTCAAGTCGGAAACGAAATCGTTCCCGTCGAGGTCAAATCGGGAGAGGTCGTTCATTCCAAGAGCCTTAAGTACTATGCCGACAAGCATGCGGAGACGACTCCATTGAGGGTCCGCTACTCACTTAAGAATCTAAAGCTCGACGACGGGGTGCTCAACATTCCGTTGTATTTGGCTGATCGATCTGTCCCTCTTATCAAAAAGGCGCTTGATCGTGCACATCTTGACGTTTAGATCCTGGGTGAGCTGACGGGCGGCGGCTAATTAATCGCTCCGTTACGGCCAGGGAGCCTGGGCCTTAGCGATGCTTGCTTCGCCAAGCCGTGGGTGTCATGCCGGTGTGTTGCTTGAAGGCTTGGGCGAAGGCGGCCTGCTGAGGGTAGCCTAGACGCTCTGCCACCTGCGCTATCGTGAGCGCGCTATCGGCCAAAAGGTCCTGCGCTCGCTCCATACGGCGTCTGCGAATGTAGGCGCCCAGGGATTCGCCAGTTTGGGCCTTAAAGGTGGCGCATAGTTTGGAGCGGCTTGTGTAGAGCCTCTCGGCCACCTCGCTGATGCCCACACGCCTGCCTTTGTCGAGCGCGCGCTCAATCATCGCCGTTGCTTCTTCGGCAATGGTTATGCTGACGCGTGTGCCTGCCGCCTGCCGCGCCTGCTTGTGGGCCGCGCGCGAACAGGCGAGCTCCGCGACCATGGTCTCCACGATGCCCTGCATATAGACGTGTCCACCTACGGTGCGGGCGCGGTCCTCGTTAATCCGGCGCAGCGTGTGGCAGATGGCAGACGTCGCTTCCTCGTGCCATGACTCGGCAAACGCCTCAAAGATTCCCGCGAACTCGGTGGGATAGCGGTGCTCCAGTTCGTCAAAATATCCAGGCAAAAAGAGCACCGAGCGCGAGTGATAAAGCTCCCCCGCAAACAGCGGGCTTAATTCCTCGCCACAGCTATCTTGGATAAAGCTGCAAACGGCGTTGTTTGGCCACGGTCCATGCAATGGTTTGAGGTTCGCGGGCGTTATGCCAGCCTCGGGCATGCATGTAAGCGTGGGCGCGCTGACTTCGCTCACGCAGGCGTATGGCTCGGGTGTGTATTCGGCCAGGTACATATCGTGCGTCGGGGTTATGAAATGCTCCATGACGATGCAGGCGGGGGAGAGAGGCATGATCCATGCGCGGCCGTGCGCCCGGTCGTTTGCCACCTCGCCGGTAAAGACGGCGCCCTTGCCGGTAAGCTCCAGGCCAAACTGCTCAAATTGCGGTGCGTAGAGCTCGGTTATGTCGGTCGCTGCCCGCCGTATTTGCAAAAGCGTTCCTTTCCTTTGCGGAAACGTCCACGCCTGGCTTGATTGTGAGCCATGGCTAACACATCAATGATAAGTTCATTACGGTTAACTCTCAAGCCGTTAGAAAGGAATCTCATGGCAAAGGGATCAAAAAGGGAGGGTGGAGGCATCGGCGAGTTGCTCGCGTATGCCGGCGACCGTAAATTCCTAACTTATTTGGGCATGGCTCTCTCGGCGCTCTCGCAGCTGCTGAGCTTTGGCCCGTACGTGTGCATCTGGTTTGTCGCGCGAGACCTTATCGCTGTGGCGCCTAACTGGAGCGAAGCCACCGATATCGCGATGTATGGCTGGTGGGCCGTTGGTTTTGCCCTGGCAAGCATCGTAGTTTATTTCGTGGGGCTCATGTGCACGCACCTGTCTGCGTTTCGCTGCGCGTCCAATATCCGCAAGACTACGAGCGAGCACCTGCTTAAGCTGCCGCTTGGCTACTTTGACACGCACTCCACCGGTGAGCTGCGCCGTATTGTAGACGGATGCGCCGCCTCCACCGAGACCCTGCTCGCGCACATGTTGCCCGATATCGCCGGCGCCACCGCCATGGTCGTGGGCTTGCTCGTGCTGCTTTTCGCCCTCGATTGGCGTTTGGGGGTGGCATGCCTTATCTCGGTCGTCGTTTCGCTTGGCGCCATGGCCACCATGATGAGCGGCAAAGGCGCCGAGTTCATGAAGGCCTACATGGGAGCGCTGGTCAAGATGAACAAGACCGGCACCGAATACGTACGCGGCATCCCCGTGGTCAAGGTGTTTCAGCAGACGGTCTACTCCTTCAAGGCCTTCCACGATGCGATTGCCGAATACGCGGACATGGCACAAAGCTATGCGGGCACGTTCTGCCGAGGTCCGCAGGTACTCAACCTTACGGCGCTCAACGGCCTCGTGGCATTCTTTTTGCCGGTGGCGTTGCTGTTGGCGCCGGGCGAGACGGACTTCGCGCATTTTATGGCAAACTTCACGTTTTACGCGATATTTTCGGCCGTGGTACCGACGGCCATGACCAAGCTCATGTTTGTGGGCGAGGCCTCTCAGATGAGTGCCGATTCGCTGGCTCGCATCCGAAGCATCATGGATTCCAAGCAGCTCTCCGTGCCCGCCCAACCCAAGCACCCTGCCGGCAGCGACGTACGATTTGAGGATGTGAGCTTTACCTACGAGGGTGCCGAAGCGCCTGCCATCAACCATGCGAGTTTTAGCGTTTCCGCTGGTAGCACCCTCGCCCTGGTGGGTCCCTCGGGTGGCGGTAAGTCAACCTGCGCAAGCCTGATCCCGCGTTTTTGGGATGTTTCCTCGGGTCGAGTGCTCGTAGGCGGTGTGGACGTTCGCGATATGGATCCGCACGAGCTTATGGACCAGGTTGCCTTCGTGTTCCAGACCAACCAGCTGTTCCGGCAAACACTTGCCGATAACGTGCGCGCCTCCAAGCCTACGGCCACTGACGACGAAGTGCGTGCGGCCCTCTCCGCAGCTCAATGCGATGACATTGTGGCCAAGCTCCCACAGGGCATCAATACCATGCTCGGCGCCGGCGGAGCATATCTTTCGGGCGGCGAGGTCCAACGCGTGGCACTCGCCCGCGCGATCCTTAAAGACGCGCCTATCGTGGTGCTCGATGAGGCCACGGCGTTTGCCGATCCCGAGAACGAGGCGCTCATCCAGCGCGCCTTTAGCAAGCTGGCGGCGGGCCGCACGGTCATTATGATTGCGCACCGACTCTCGACTGTAGTGGGCGCAGACCAAATCGTGGTGCTCAACCAGGGCAGCGTACAGGAGTCGGGTACCCATGCCGAGTTGCTGTCCCAAGAGGGCCTGTATGCCAGGATGTGGGCCGAATACGAACAGGCCGCGAGCTGGAAAATCACTGCAGCGACCGCGGATGCCGCCGTCACGAAGGGAGGCGAGGCCTAAATGTTCGCCTCATTCCAAAAGAAGTATTTCCTATCCGATAAAGGCGTCGCCGGAGTAAAACGCGGCATTTTCTGGACCACGCTCACCAATCTCATTACCATGGCCGGCATGGGCTTTTTATTCCTGGTCATGGCCGGTTTTGTCGAGCATCTCGCCACCGGCGCCGACCTGCCGGATACCCTGCCGATCGTGGGCGGCCTCGTGGTCTTTTTCGTGTTGCTCTTTGCCTCTAACTGGCAGCAGTATTACTACACCTACTGCATCTTCTACGAGGAGTGCGGCAAGCAGCGCATGGAGATTGCCGAGCGCTTGCGCAAACTGCCGCTGTCGTTTTTTGGTCGTCGTGATCTGGCCGATTTAACCGAGACCATCATGGGCGACGTCCAGGCCATGGAGCACGCCTACAGCCACGTGCTGGGAGAGCTTTGGGGTGCCATCATCGCAAGCGCCATTGTGTTCGTGGCGTCGCTGTTCTTTTGCTGGCAGCTGGCGATCGCGGCGTTTTGGAGCGTTCCCGTGGCCTTTGCCGTGCTGTATCTAACACGCGGCCCCATGACTCCGGTGTTCGATCGCGTGCGTGCCGAGAAGGTCAAGGTTACCGAGGCAATTCAAGAGACGCTCGACTGCGTTCGCGAGATCCGCGCCACCAACCAGGAGGCCCATTATCTTGAGGGACTCAACGCCGTGATCGATGCTGAGGAGCGTGAGACCACCAAGGGCGAGCTCGTTAACGGGCTTTTGGTTAACTCCGCCTTTGCCATCCTGCGTCTGGGCATTGCCACCACGCTGGTCACGGGTGCCGCGATGGTCGCCTCCGGGCAGGTCGACTTTTTGGTGCTGTTTGCCTTCCTGCTTATGGTGAGCCGTATCTATGCACCCTTTGACCAAGCGTTAATGTTAATGTCCGAGCTGTTTGTCGCCGAGTCGTCTGCCAAGCGCATGCGTTCCATCATGGAAGAGCCCGTGGCGCGGGGCAGCGAGAAATTTGAGCCCGTGGGCCACGATGTGGTGTTCGATCACGTGGCATTTGGCTATGGCGCGGGCGAGGACGGCCGCGCCGGCGAGAAAGTTCTTACCGATGTGAGCTTTACCGCCAAGGAAGGCGAGGTCACGGCGCTGGTCGGTCCTTCGGGTTCCGGTAAGTCTACGGTGAGCCGCCTGGCCGCGCGCTTTTGGGATGCCACCGCGGGCAAGGTTACCGTGGGTGGCGTGGATGTTGCGAGCGTTGATCCCGAGGTGCTGCTGCGCGACTACGCCATCGTGTTCCAAGACGTGCTGCTCTTTGACGACACGGTGATGGGAAACATTCGCCTCGGGCGTCGTGATGCCACCGATGAGGAAGTGCTTGCGGCCGCGCGTGCCGCCAACTGCGACGAGTTCGTGAACCGCATGCCGCAGGGCTACGACACCATGATCGGCGAGAACGGCTCCAAACTCTCCGGTGGCGAGCGCCAGCGCATCTCCATCGCCCGCGCGCTGCTCAAAGACGCGCCCATCGTGCTGTTGGACGAGGCGACGGCAAGCTTGGATGTGGAGAATGAGACCGTGGTACAGCAGGCACTCTCCCGTCTGCTTGCAGGTAAGACGGTTATCGTTATTGCCCACCGTATGCGTACGGTGGAAAATGCCGACAAAATCGTTGTGCTCAAGGATGGTGTGGTTGCCGAGCAGGGCACTCCGGCGCAGCTTAAGGCGGCAGGCGGAGAATTTGCCCGCATGGTCGCACTGCAAAAGGAAGCGGCTGCCTGGCAGCTGTAGGAAAGGGGACCAAGATTTCCAAAGGTTAACTTTGGTTGACCATAATAGTTCGACTAAACTAGTCTCAAAAGCGTGCTCGAGCAAACTAATGAACTCGGGTGCTAAGGCACCATGCCGCGCTTGTGCGGCAAAAGGGAGAAGCAACATGAAGAAGTCGACTTTTAACACCCTGCTTGTCGGTGGCGGTTTTCTGCTTGGTACGGCCGGCATCAAGCTGCTCACCAGCGCTCCGGTAAAGAATGCCTGCGTGCAGGGTATCGCGTGCGGCATGCGCATCAAGAACGGCTACCAGGACATGGTCGAGCAGGCCAAGGCTAATGTCGACGACATGGTTGCCGAGGCTGCTTACATCACCCAGAGCGAGGCCGCTGCTGACGAGGCAGCCGAGTAACGCTCTCAGGCACAAATTATGAGATTCTCGATTATTAGCGAGATCCCTGGCAGGACCCGTCTTCAATTGGCGGGTCCTGTGCCAGAGAGCGATCTCGACGCACTTCTTAAGCTCAGCGGCGATATCGACGGCGTGCACAAGGTGCGCGTGTATGGCCGCATTGGCCAGATGGCGCTGGAGTACGACGAGCCGCGCCGCGCAAGCGTGCTCGACGCCCTGGGCGCACTCGATGCTCAAGCTATCGCCGATGCCAAGTCGGGCTACGTGATGCAACTCGAGCCGCGCAAGCACAAACTCGTTATGGACCTGGCGACACTCGTCGGTGCCCATTACGCACGCCGCTGGTTCCTGCCGACGCCTCTGCGTGCGGTGTTTGTCGTGGCCGGTTACATGGCATTTTTGCGCGCTGCCCTTCATGAGCTGGCGCAGCCACGCCTGACCGTTCCTGTGCTCGACGCTTCGGCCATCGGCATTTCGTTCGTCAAGCGTGATGTCGACACCGCGGGCCAGACGATGTTCCTGCTCAACGTGGGCGAGCTGCTCGAGGACTACACCCGCGCTATGAGCGAAAACGAGCTCATCAACTCGCTGCTCGATGTGCCCGACAAGGCGCAAAAAGTCGTCGGCGACACCGAGGTAAGCGTTGCCGCCACCGAGCTTGAACCCGGCGATTTGGTCGCCGTGCGCACCGGCATGTCCATTTGCATCGACGGTGTTGTCGAGCAGGGGAGCGCTATGGTCAACCAGGCGACCCTGACCGGCGAGCCGCTGGCCGTCGAGCGCAGCGTGGGCGACGACGTGTTCGCCGGTACCGTCGTGGAAGACGGCGGCATCTTGGTGCGCGTGCGCGCTAACACGGCTCAGACCAAGTTGCGTTCGATTGTCTCGCTCGTGCAGACGGCCGACTCGCTCAAGTCCGAGGGCCAGTCGCACATGGAGGACCTCGCCAACAAGATCGTCCCGTGGAACTTCCTGCTCGCGGGCCTGGTCGCGCTTACCACCCGCAGCCTCATCAAGACCTCGGCGGCACTGATGGTCGACTACTCGTGTGCACTCAAGCTCACGGGTTCCGTCGCCGTCATGACTGCCATGAGCGATGCCGCCAAGATGGGCGTGATGGTCAAGGGCGCCAAGTACTTTGAGTCGTTTGCCAAGGCCGACACCATTGTGTTTGATAAGACCGGCACGCTCACCGAGGCGCAGCCGCGTCTTGCCTGCGTGCTCACCACCGATGGCTGGAGCGAGGACGAGGTCCTGCGCCTTTCCGCTTGCCTTGAGGAGCATTTCCCGCATCCGGTGGCGCGCGCCGTGGTCAATGCGGCACGCGAGCGCGGGCTCGAGCACCGCGAGCGCCATGCTGCCGTCGAGTACATCGTGGCGCACGGCATCGCTTCGTCCATCGAAGGACGTCGCGCCATCATCGGTTCCGCGCACTTTGTATTCGACGATGAGGGCGCGCAGCTCGAGTCCGACATTAAGGAGCAAATCGAGTCCCAGATGCAGGGCCTGTCGCCGCTGTATCTGGCGGTCGATGGTACCGTTGTGGGCGTGCTCGGTATCGAGGATCCGCTCAAGCCCGGGGTCCGCGAGGCCATCGCCGACCTGCATGCGCTGGGCGTTAAGCACGTGGTCATGCTCACGGGCGACTCGGAGCGCACGGCCGAGCGCATTGCGCGCGAGGCGGGAGTCGACGAGTTTAAGGCCGAGCTGCTGCCCGAGGACAAGTACGCGTATGTGGAGCGGATTAAGCGCGAGGGGCGCCACGTTGCCATGGTGGGCGACGGCGTCAACGATTCACCGGCGCTCGGTTTGGCCGACGTGGGCTTGGCCATGGGTGGCGGAAGCGACATCGCCAAGGAGGTCGCCGATATCATCCTGACCGATACGGATCTGGCCGCGATCGTGCGTCTGCGCCGCATGAGCCAGGGCCTCATTGATCGTCTGATGAGTTCGTATTCCAAGGTGATGCTCACCAACTCGGCGCTGTTGGCATTGGGTATTACCGGCGCGATTACCCCGCAGGCATCGTCGCTGCTGCACAACGGCTCGACGATTGCCTACAGCCTGGGCAACGCAAAGGCGTACCTGCGTTAGCGTTTTCGATTGAGTATATGGCCTGCATTCGGGCGGCACCGCAGCCGCCAGGGTGCAGGCCTTCTTTTGTTTGACGAGATGTTAGCTCGGATATATGCTCGTGCTAGCACTGCTAGCAAACGCTGAAGGTGAGGTTGAGATGGCTACCGTTGGCAGCATGGCGCAGGTGAACGTTCGCGTAGATCGCCAGGTCAAGAACCGTGCCGAGGAAGCGCTGCAGCTTTCGGGCAGGTCACTGCCCGAGCTCATCAAAAAGGTGGTGGCCAAGGTCGCGCAGGGTGGCGGGCAGTGTGAGGAAGTGCTTGCGGCCGTCGACGACCGGAAGCAGGTCGTCGCGCCCGATACTCCGTTCGCCGCGTCGTGGGCAGCGGCCGACCGGCTTTATGCAGATTTGGGCATCGCTACGTCGCCCGTATCCGACGATCGCGATTGGGACACAATCTATTCCGAAGCCATGGATGAGCATTATCGCCAAAAGGGGATGATTCAGTGAGTGGGGCGCCTCTCAAGATCATGGTGGATGCCAACGTATGGGTTGATTCGTTTTGCGTCGACCATGCCGAGTCGCTTGCCGCGCGTGCGTTTATTGGGCAGGCGACGGAGGCGGGGGCATTGCTGTTCTTTCCGGTGCATATCGCCAAGGACGTGCTGTACGTTGTCCAACACGAGTTGAAGCGTAGCGTTCTTGCCAGCGGGGGAGCGCTCGACGAGGCATCTGCCCGCGCAATTGGCGATGCGGCGTTGGCGTTTGTTCGGAACATGACCGAAAGCGCCACGGCCGTGGGCGCTGATGCATCCGATCTGTGGCTAGCTGACAAATATCTGACGCTCCATCGCGATTACGAGGACAACTTGGTACTCGCCGCATGCAAACGCGCGCAGGTCGATTACTTGGTGACCAACGATCGCAAACTGCTCGAACATGCCGATCTTGCAGCAAAGACACCTCGTCAAATGATGCCGATTCTTGCTTTGGCCGAACGCGGCGGCGCGGCTATCGGTTGACGCGAACTGTTTGCGGGCCTCTTGGACGACGATGCGCCAAGGGGCCCGCGTCTGCTATTTACAAAAGCTCGGCCTTAATGGCGGGACTTTCTGCGAGCTTTTCGGCTGCCTTTTCGTCGGAGCTGTCGAGTGCTGCCAGACTGCGGTAGACCCACTCGTTGACCTGGGTGTTCTTGACGCCTGCGGTCTGCATAAGGGCGCCTGCCTCGCGGATTGCTGCGAGCAGATCGGCTTTGGGACCCGCGAGCTCGACCTCGATGCCGTGGTAGGCGGCCACGCCGCGGTTCTCACTCACGTGGTCGATAAAGCCCTCGACGGTCTCAAGCTGCTGGGCGAGAGCTGCATCATCGTCAGCGTCCAGCGCGACGAGTGCGTTCGATACCGTGAGGGCGGGATGTCCACAGGGGACAAAGCCTTCGATGACATCCATAGCTTCGGTAATGGTTGAACCCAGGCCTGCGAGGGCATTGACGAGTTGCTGTTTGGTATCCATAACGGTCCTTTCGACGGGTCAATTTTGCTTGGCGAAAATATACGTGACGCGATCGGTAACAAAAGTGCGAAGTGCGGCGCACATTGGGGTCTTCACAGCTCGTGCATAGAACAGCTGTCTGCCTTTAGAACGTGGTAAGATAGCTATCCACAAGCGGGGTTCACCCCGCGTGTTCCTTGAAAAGTCGACGGTTATCGGGTGTTTGCAGACCCGATACCATCCAGACTTTCCCAACATTCGGGGGCGACTGGTTTCGACACGATAGCTCTGAGAGAGGAAGCAAGCCGAGGTCTCCTCGCCTCGTTAAACAGGGGTACCGTCAAATTGAATTGACAACAACTCTTCTTTTGAGCCTATGGCTCTCGCTGCTTAGTTTATAGCGGCGCGTCAACCCGGTGATTTCCCCGACACCGGCGCGACGTCATTTTAGGGGAATGCTCCTGCGCACGTAATCGGTATGGTGCAGGCTAAGACCGAACCGGTTAGGACGCCGCGAGCGTGTCGCTGCGCGCAAAGCGTCCGAGACTAAACCAGCGACTGAGCTTGGAGATGCCAATCAGGGGGCTTTCGTGGACCGGAGTTCGATTCTCCGCGCCTCCACCAACTGTTCAGTAGGCGAACATATGCAGGTGTTCGTCGTTAGGCGGGCGTTCGTATTGCTCGTCGAATAAAAAAGAAGCCGCTCCATACGGGGCGGCTTCTTTGCGTTCTAGGCCTGCGGCATGATCTCCTGCTCGCCGTCCTCGTCGAGGTACGGCATGAGGAACACGCCGCCCTGCTCGGTGGTAAGCAGCAGGTACTCGCGGTTGTGCTCGTCGCACACGATTTCCTGGCCGATGCCCTCGGGCAGGTCGTATATGGGGCCGTCCGTGCGGGCTTGCCTCACGGTCACGTCTTGCGCTCCCATGGCTTGCGACGCGCAGCTGGCGGCGGCCAGGACGATGAACAGCAGGACGACCGCCGCGAGGATGGGGCCGCACCCGCCGTTGCGCTCCTCGTCTGCGGGGCTCGGGTACGGCATGGCCTATCCCACCTTCACCAGATAGTCGTCGGCCTCTGGCTTGCCCGTGGCCTTGCCCACGGCGATGTAGCGCGTTGCGCCGCTGTAGCCCGTGTATCGGCCCCACACGTAGCCGTCGGCGATCTTGTACCAGTTATCCAGCGTCACGGTCTCGCCGCTGGAATAGTGCGCCACCTCGGTGCCGCCCAGGCCGGGGGCGTCGCGCACGCGCAGGTAGTTCACAGTGCAGCGGTAGGTGCCGCCGAAGTTCTCGGTCGTTTCCTGCTGCGCAGGCTGCGGCTGCGGGACGGCTGCGGGGGCGCTTCCAGCAGTGATGCCGAAGCATTCCAGGTAGATGCGCGCCAGCTCGTCCAGGTTGCCGTTGAACTTCTCGCGGTCGCCGTCGTTGTCGATGAAGCCGTTCTCGCACAGGCGGTAGTTGATGCCGCGCGCGGCGGCTCGGTTCGGGTTCGCGAGGTCGGAACGGCGCACCAGCTTCTCGGAGCGCCCGGGCATGAACGCCGCCAGCTTGTCGGCCAGCGCATTGTCGTACTCGTCAGGCTCAAAGCCCTCCTTGATGATGACGTGCGCGCCGTGGGCCGTGGCGATGCCGCTGGCGTCCATGTGCAGCTCCACCACTGGCGCGTCGGTGCTCAGGCGGTTAAGCCCGCCGTCGGCGTACCAGTTGCGGGACGTATCGCCCAGCTCGACCTCGGAACCGCCCAGTTCCTTGATTCGCTGGCCCAGGGCGCGAACGCGCTCGGCCTCGGTGTAGCCGCCTGCGCAGCAGCCGGGGTCGCCAGCGCCGTGGCCGCAGATGATGAACAGTTTAGCCATTGCCTACTCCTTCCCGCCTACGGTCACGCCCAACAGGGCGTCGAGCCACTTGGATGTGATGCCTACCGACTTGAACAGCGTGTAGGCCGCCTGCACGCCGCCTACCACGGCGAAGGCGCACGCGACCCATGCGCCCGGGTCTGCGGGCACGCCGCCCACGAAGCCGGTCACGACGCCCGCCAGGAGCGAGCAGCCCAGCGCCAGGATGCGCGCGGCCTTGCCGGTCATGGCCTCGGTCTTGATCAGCTGCACCGCGAACGGCACGGCGAAAGACAGCACGATGGCTGCGATTGCTTGCATTTCTGTCATTTCGGATTCCTTTCTATCGAGCCGATTCCTTGTAGAGCAGGTCAACGCGGTCGGCGATGTGGTCGACCTTCGCCGCCATGCCCTGGCTGCGCGCCTGGCTGTTCGCCAGGTCGGCGTGCAGCACCTCGTTGGAGGTCACGACGGACTCCATGAGCGCCTTCATAGCCTCCATCAGCGCGTTGCTGCGCTCCATCTGCGCGGCGATGCGGCCCTCCATCTGGCTGCGCTCGCGGTCGCGCTGCGCCCGCTCGTTCACCTCGTCCTGCTTTCGCTCTTCGCGCTTGAGGTCGATGTTCGCCTTGCGCTCGTTCTGGGCCTTGAACTCTTCGAGGAACTGCTTGCCGAAGTACAGGACCACTAGGACGAGCAGCGCGCCGAAAAGCGACCCGGGGCCGTACGGCGCGAAGATTTCCAGCACGTCGGTCATTCGTTTTCTCACCTCCTCGAATCGCTGCCGCGATTGTCCGCGAGGTGTCGCCGGGCAAAAGAAAAGCGCCCCCGAAGGGGCGCTCGCTACTCCTGCGGCGCTTCCGGCTGGTCGGGCTCCATGGCTTCCAGCTCGTTGATGCGGTCGCGCCACGTCTGGCGCTGCGAGATGATCTCGGCCACCTCCTTGGCAGCTGCGGCGATGGCCGAGAGCAGGTCGGTGATGGACGATGCGGAGAAGATGCGCTCCACCGCCTTCATGACCTTGTAGTCGCTCTGCTCAAGCTGCTGTTTGTAGCCGTTGATCTCCCCGGCGATTTCCTGTTCCGTCATGGGTCGCTCCTTCCGTTGCTAGGGTAGGGGCATGTTCCCATCCGTGTCGCCTCCAGGTTTGGATTGCATTGAGCAACCCCCCCCCCGCGGGATTTCCGAACAGGCTGCGGTACAGCGCGTCCATGGCCTGCACGCTGCGGTGCGCGTCCAGCCGCTTCATGCCTCCGCGCCAGCTCTGGTAGCTCTGCTCCACCTGCTCGGGGGTCATGATGCCATCGGCGACCATGCGGGCCATCTTCTTGAGCTTGCGGCGCTCCCGCGTTATGGAGTCTCGGCACGGCTTCACGACTATGCGGCCCGTCTCCGTGTAGAAGATGCGCTTCTTCAGCCACGTGAACCCGCGCGTGAGCTTCACCACGCGCGTCTTGCGCGGGTTCAGCTCGATGCCCAGCTCGGCGCATTTGCCCTCTATCAGCAGCAGGCACACCTGCAAGTAGTCCTTGGACTCGTGTATCAGGTAGAAGTCGTCCATGTAGCGCCCGTAAGACTCGGGGCGCAGCATCTCGGTCACATAGTGGTCGATGCGGTTGGGGTGGGCCACGGCGCATATCTGGTTCGGCTCGCTGCCCAGCCCCAGGCCCACATCGCCCTGCGCGTCTATCAGGCGGTGCTCCAAGGCGACCACGCGCGGATCTAGCAGCGCGGAGGCCACCTGGTCTTTGACGGGTTGGTGCGCTATGCGCGCGAAGTAGTCGGAGAAGTCGCCCAGGAGGATGTAGCCCTCGCGGCCGTGCCGCCTCCAGTGGTCGGCCAGGTGGCGCTTGAGCAGCTTCAGGGCGTAGTCGGTGCCGCGCCCCTTTATGTTCGCGGAGTTGGCGGCTATGAGGGTGGGCACGATCGCGGGCACGAGCGCGTTTTGTGCCAGGGACTTCTGTACCACGCGCTCGGGGAAGTGTACGGCGCTGATATGGCGCAGCTTTCCTCGCTCCCACAGGTCGAACCGTATGAAGCCCCGGCATATGTCGCGCCCCTCCAAAAGGTCGCGGCGGGACAGGACGGCGTTGCGCAGGTAGCTTCTCATGTACCTCTGCGTGGACGACTTCCACATGACGCCCCGCGCGGCCTGCTTGGAAGCCTTGCACAGGCTGTTGAGGTCGGCCACGGTATCAAGCGTGCACGCCTTGACGCGCTCGGCCTTGGCCTGCGCGCGCTTCTCCTCGCGGCGCTTGCGGCGCGCCGCCCGCCTTTGCTCGGAGTTCACAGGAGGCACCCCGCGCGGCTTGCAATGTGGCTCTGGCAGCCGCTTGAGGTATGGCCATGAAAGGCGGCGAAGCCACGGAGCGCCGCGCCATGCAAGCAGCGTCCGGCCACCCTCGCGGGGTGCGTATTTACGGGCGCATGCCCGACGGTCGCGCCTTCCTTCCTCTTCGCGCTCTGCTTTCGGCCCTGGGGCCTACTCGGTCTGGCAATAAGGGAATCCGGGGCGGGGGCGAACCCAGACGTTCGTCGCCGAGTTGTAGTTGGCATTGCCGTTGTTGTTGACATAGCACACGTTGGACGCGGAGCCCGACGCAACGGAACGCAGCCACCAATTGTACCGATAAACAAGGTGCGACCGCCGTCCATTATAGCGAACGCAGGCGCTCTAGCTCGGCCTCGGCCTCGGCTATGCGCTCCTCGGTGGACTTCTTGCCGGTCACGCGCACGTTCTTGCGCGCGCCCTTCAGCAGCTTGATCTCCTCCTCGACCATGGCCGCCAGCTCCTCGAAGCGGTTGGCGTTCACGGGCAGGCCGATATCCATGAGGCACTGCATGTCCAGCATCAGCTGCTCGCAGTCAGCTATGGCCAGCGTCAGGTAGCGTTTCCTCTCTAGCGCGTTGAACGAGCTGTTGGGATAGAAGCAGTCGGCGCGGTTGACGTTGTACACGATGCTGCGCGCCGTCTCCACGGTCGGCACCGCGTTCAGCAGACGGTAGGCCTTCGGAACCACGGAGGAGGACGCCATCAGCTTGTTGACCTCCACGCGGATGGCGATGGCCTGCGTGAAGAACTTGTACTCGGACACCTCGCGGTTGCGCTGGTAGACGCCGCTCACGTGCACCTCCTGGGGAAACTGGCGAAAAAAACGGCCCGCTTCGCGGGCAGGAGGCGACCGCGCAAGGCGGTCGCCTAAAAGCAGAGTATAGAGCACTCGGCTGGCTAGCCGACGAGGAAGCCGGGGCGGGGGCGAACCCAGACGTACGTCGCCGAGGTGTAGCGGGCATTGCCGTGGTCGCTGACATAGCACACGTGGGACGCGGAGCCCGACGCAACGGAACGCAGCCACCAAGTGCAGCGATTTCCGTTGACTCGGTGCGCCGTGTCTCGGAACAGGTCAAACTGGCAGTCGAAGCCCACGCTGTAGCCCTTCGTCCCCCACACGGGGCAGCCGTACACCTCCATCTCCGACAGCGAGAACACCTTGCCGATATCCTGCCAGCTCCACGAGTTGGAGTCGTTGAGCGCGCCGCTGGCGCTGTACCGCTCCTCAAGCAGCACGCGCTGGGTAAGCAGGTACTTGGTCAGCCCCTCGGGCAGGCACGCCTCGAAGGCCGTCTCCCACGCCTTGAGGTTGCTATTGAGGTAGGGGCATTTCCGGTCGGCGGTGCCCTGGTTCGTGTTGGTGGTGTTCCACATCAGGAAGCTGTCGTTTGCCACGCCGGTCACGGTCTTGGCTACGGGCACGGGAGCGGACGCCACGAACGCGATATGGTGTCCCTTGCTGTTGTCGCCGCAGTAAAGGTACGGGTCGATGTGGGCAAGCAGGAACCGCACAGATTGCTGTGTGGTGACGGCGGATGCGCTCACAAGCGGCACGTCCAGGTAGTCGCCCACGCGCAGGCCTGCGAAGTTCGCGGCGGCGATGCGCTTATGCAGCGCGTCGTACACGCTGCCGCTGCCGATCTCTCCCGCCAGGATGGTGGCGATGTTCTGCCCGCCGTACTTGCCGATTTGGCCCTGGCGGTTGTACTCGGCGTTGTTGAGCGCCGTCTGCGCGTTGCTGCGCGCGGTATCGTCGATGACCTCGTAGCCGATGCCGCCCACCGACAGGGTTTTCGCTTGTGCCATTTCGTTGCCTTTCTACTTGAGGTTGAGGGTTGTGCCGGACGCCGTGCAGGTGCTCCCGAACGTGATGGTGCTGCCAGATGCACTGGCCTTGGAGGCGGGGCAGTACACGGTGCCGTCGTCGTAGATGAACGCGTCCGTGGCGTCGGCCAGCTTGCCGTACAGGTCGGCTATCTGCTGCTTCTGCTTGGCCATGTCCGAGCTGCCCGCGCTGCCCTGCGCCACGCTGTTGGCTATCTGCAGGGCGATGTTTGCCGCCGCGTCGGCGTTCGAGGCCGCGCCGTTTGCCGCAGCCGTGGCGGCTTGCGAGGCCGTCTTCAGCTGCGACGCCTCGGTCACGCGGTCGCTTTCCGCCGTGGCTCGCTTCTTCTCGGCCTCCGCGCGCTTGGTTTCGGCGGTCTGGCGTGCCTTCTCGTTCGTGGCGCGCTGGTTTTCCGCGCTCGCGCGGGAGGCCTCGGCCTTCTGCATCTGCGCGTTCAGCGCGCTCACGTCGGCTAGCTGCCCTTCGAGGTTCGCGATGATCGCCTCCACCGCATCGACGTACGGGCCGGATATCTCGCCCGACGCGCTCGCCGAGGGCAGCACGTTCACCAGGACGTTCTCGGTGGTGGCGTCCAGCCCTGCCGCGTTCCGCACGCGCACGTAGCACACCTTGAGCAGCCCGGCCACGCCGAAGACGGCGGGGTCGACCGTTACGGTGGCCACGTTGTCGCTGATGCCAGTGAACTGCTGCTCCACGTAGGTGTGGTCGGGCTTCGCAGCCATGAGGTGTACCTTGCAGCCCGTCAGGGCCGCCTTCTTGTCGCCGTCGTAGATGGCGGCCTTCAGGACCTCGGCGCTGTCGCCCTGGTGCACGGTGATGACGGGCGGCGCTATGTTGGTCTTCTTGAGGTTGAGCGTAAGCTCGTGCGTTGCCATGCCTCATTCCTTTCCTTCGGCCGCAAGTGTCCGCGATATGTCGCCGGGCTGCGCTCTGTGGACCCCGCATATCTCCTCGTCGGTGAGCGCCGAGAAGTCCACGGCGTTGGCCTCGCCGCCTTCCGCGTCCATGACGGCCACGGGGCTGGACACGAGCGTGAAGCCGCCCTTGCCGTCGAACTCGAACACGTCTTCCGATTCCACGATGGCCCGCGCCGTGGCCGTGTCGCTGATGCACTCGAACACCGGAAGCGCCTCGGGCGGCTTCGGCGCGCCGTCGAGCGCCTGCGGCGCTTCGGGCTGCTGCACAAGGTGGTAGAACATTCCGTTTCCTCTCTAGCTGGTCTGGTTTCCCGTGATGCTGCTCATGCCGGTGATGATTCCGTTCACCACGTTGATGGTGCCCCACGTCCAGTTGTTGCCGTTGTTGGTGATGCACCCGATGAACTGCGTGGAACCCGTGTACCCGTAGGTGCCGCCGCTGCTCGGGCTGGTTCCTATGGCGAACTTCGGGGCGAGTATCCTGGCGGTGCCCGACGACCCAATGTCTGCGCGGCTGCTATCCAGGTACACGTAGTTGTTGGAGTTCTCCTGCAGCTTCACGTACGCCGAGCCGCCCGCGTTGCTGTTGCCGCTCCTCATGTACAGCTGCTCGTCGGGATGGCTCATGTAGCCCGCGTAGTAGGGGGTCGTCAGCCACGTCTGGCGGTAGTAGCGGTTGACTGCCAGGAAGCCGTAGCCGCAGGTGGATATGCCCACGCCGTCGGTCGAGCTCGCCGTGGGGCTGTCCTTCGCGTGGACGGCCTCGATGGTGCAGTACTCGGTCGAGCCGTTCACGAACGACGCTCCCGGGTGGTTGTTCGTCGTCGTGCCGGTGGTGATGTAGTTGGTGGACGACGTGCCGACCATGTTGCAGCGGAACATGGAGGTGCTGCCCACCAGCACGGTGCCCGCGATGATAGAGCCGTTCTTGTCGTATATCTGGAAGCCGTTGGTGGCGTTGATGTACACCTTGTTGCCGTTGCCGTCCGTCATGAAGATGGAGCCGTCGCGCAGATAGAAGGCCCCGCTGTCGAGGTCCCAGTACGAGTTGCCGCCCTTGATGCGGCCCGTGGTCAGCTCGTCGGCGGTCACGCCGTCGCCGGTGATGGCCGTGCGCCACTTCCACGCGCCGCTGGAGTACTTTGAGTTGGCCACGCCGATGACGCCGCCGCCTATCTTCACGCACTTGGTCGCGTTCTCCGGCTTCTTGTCGTACACGAGGATGCCCTGGCCGGGCTCCTCGTACACCCAACCGCCCGTGGTGTTTATCTCGCTGTTGAGCATTTCCACGATCTTCTTGCGGATATCCGTCGGCAGCTGATCGAGCTGGTTCTGCAGCCCATCAACCTCGCTCTCGGCGCTCGTCAGGCGCTCGTCCAGCGAGCCGGTGACGCCTTCCAGGTACTCCTTGTTGGCCTCGTCTATCTGCTTGAGCACGCTCTCGCTCTGCTCCACCGTGGTGTCGGTGTAGAGCTTGAGCACTTCCTCAAGGGACAGGTTGCCGTCGTCGGAGTACTTCTTCAGCGCCTCTTCCAGCGTGGTGTCGCCCTTGTCGGCATACTCCTTGAGGGCCTTGTCAAGCGCGTCCTTCACCTCGTCGGTGTAGTCCTTGGCCGCGCCGCCCTGCTCCCTGGCGAACGCCTCCTGGCGCTTCTCGGAGGCCGCCAGGCTCTCGCCCCATTTGCCGGTCGATGCCTTGTTGGACGCGTTTACCGCGTCGGCCACGGTGGCGCGGATGCTCGAAGCCGTTCTCTTTGCGCTGGACTTCTGGGCGGCCATCAGCTCGGCCACGGTCTGGTAGTTGCCGAACGTGTAGGTGACCTCGCCGGGGCGCAGCTGATCCTCCACCACCTTGGTGATGCGGGTGCGCACGCGCAGCGGCGGGTCGTACACCTTGTCCACCACGGTCACCAGGTCGCCCTCGTCCGCGCCCTCGAAGCCCTCGCCGGCGCGCGCAAGCGCCGTGGCGTCCACGGTGTAGGACACGGTGGGCACGCACGACTGCGCCAGCTGCGCCTCGGTGAGCTTCTTCAGCTCGGCGGCGTCCTCGCAGTCGGAGAACTCCACGTCGCCGAACACGTGCGCCTTGCCGCCCTTGCCGTCGGGCCGTCCCCAGCGCGCCAGCGCGTCGGCCGACCCCACCCAGTTCTGCCCGCCGTTCACGTCGCCGAAGGTCAGCTTGCGGTCGTAGCCGCCCGTCAGGTTGCCGTCCTCGTCGGCGGTCTGCAGGGACTTGCCGTAGCCGTACAGGGCGGTGCACACGTTGCCCTCGTCCACGCTGCGCTTGACGCTCACGAGGTCCTTGGCGTAGGTGAAACGCTTGCCGTTGTCCTCGCCGACCTGCTTGGCCATGCACACGCGGCGTGCGGTCACCTTGGTGCCGCTCACCTGGATTTCGAACGACAGCTCGCCGCCCCAAGTGTCTGCCACGTCGTGGATGGCCGCCCATGCGTTGGTGTGGTAGAAGTTCGTGCCGGCCTGCCCGAGGTCGGCCACGGTTCCGACCTGCCAGCGCGAGGAGGACAGCGCCGAGGCCAGCGCGGCGTAGGCGCTCACGTCGTAGGGGCGCTTGTCCTCCAGGTAGTCGCCCAGGAGCTCGATTTGCGCCGAGGTCGGGCAGTAGTACGTGTAGAGGATGCCCGCGCTTGCGCGCTCCTCCTCCACGCCGTCCACGATGTTCTCGTGCCAGCGGCCCTTGAGGTCGCGCCACACCAGGCGGTCGCCCTTGTCGAGGCGCGCCAGCGTTGTGATGCTCAGGGCGTTCTCGCCGTTGACCTCGCGCGTGTCCTCGCACTCGAACAGCGTCTTGATGGGTCCCTTGTACGCCTCCCAGCGGTCGCATGCCCACAGAATCATCAGCCCACGTACCTTTCCGTCCACTGTACCGTCGCGGTGCCGCTGGACAGCTTGAGGCTGTTGGCCCCCGGCTCCAGCGGGAAGAAGTCACTCTCGAAGGTCACGGGCGCTGGGCTGCCGTCCACCGTGGCCTGCGGGGCGGCCATGTCGATGACCACCGCGCTCGATGCCGTCACCGCCTTGTCGATCTGCACGAATTCGCCCGTGCCCATGTTCGTCAGCCGCAGCGCCGACGTGCTGCCGCCGGGCCTGACGGTCACGGTGGGGTAGGTGCGGAACGTCCCGCCCACCTGCACGCCCGAGGTGCCCGACACGGTTGCGCGCCCCTCGGCCCCGTAGGCCACGGGGTCGTATGCCGTGAACGTCAGCGTGGCCTCGCCGGTGTGCCACAACGTGTCGAGCGCGCCCGGCGAGGTCAGCACGGCCATGTAGCGCAGGCCCAGGTGCCTCTCGTCGTCCAGCCACAGCTCGGCCTCCTTGAGGCACAGCAGGCGCGAGGCCATGAGGCGGCGAAGGGCCGCCATGTCGTCGGCGGGGCGCGCCCTCCAGGCCGCCGCCACGTCTATCGTCAGGGGTTTCAGCTCTGCGCGCATGAAGCGCGAGCCGGGCTGCCCGGGCACGTCGCGCGTGGCGATTTCGTACTCGGGCAGCAGCGAGCGGGTCACGAGCCGGGTGTCGAACCACGGCGCGAAGTCGAAGCCGTTGTATATCATGCGAAGCACTCCTGCCGTTTGATTTCCTTGGCTATCTGGCGGGAGATTTTCTCGATGTCGGCCTCCTCCCGCACGGTCGCGTACAGGTTGATTGTCACGTTCGTGTCGCCATGGGCCGCGCCGCCCTTGCCGTCGAGCAACTTGGCGATGCCCTCGGCCAGCGGGCGCGCGCCGCGCTCGTTGAACGGCACCACGCCCTCGGGGCCCGCCTCGCCGACGCCGATGACGCTGGGGCCGTTGAACACGCCGCCCTTGGCGTACCAGTCGATGCCGAAGTGCGGCACGCTCGGCGGGGCGATGCTGAAGCTGCCGGAGATGGACAGGTGCGGCAGCTTCAGGTGGGGCAGCGACCACGAGAAGTTGAAGAACCCCTTGATGGAGTCGATGACGTTGCGCACGGTGTCGCGGGCGTTCTGTATCGGCGTCTCGATGGCGCTCTTGATGGAGTTCCACACGCTGCTCACGGTGTCCTTGGCGGCGTTGAACACGCTGGAGATCGTGTCGCGGATGCCGTTCACGATGCTGGATATGGTGGAGCTGATGCCGCCCCACACGCTCGACGCCGTGCTGCTCACGGCCCCCCATATGGAGTCCCACACCGCCTGAATTGCCGACAGCACCGCCGATATGGTGGAGCTGATGGCATTGATGGCCGCGCCTATCGCCGAGCTGATGGCATCCCATATGCTGGAGGCGGTGGAGCTCACCGCGCCCCACACCGTGTCCCACACGCCCTGGATGACCCCAAGGGCCGCGCCTATCACGTCGCTGACGTACTGGATGTACGCGCTCACCGCGCCGTAGATGGCCTCCCATATGGCGCTGGCGGTGCCGCTGATGCCTTCCCACGTCGCGCCCCACCATTCGGAGAGCGCCGTCACCACGTCGGTGATGACCTGGCTCACCGCGTCGATGTAGCCTCCCACCGCGCCGCAGATTGCGTCCCATGCCGCCGTCAGCTGCTCGCCGAAGTTCTCCCAGATGAAGTTCCAGGGTATGAGCAGCGTCTCGATGGCCAGGTTCAGAATCTCGCCCAGCAGCATCACGGCGACCTGCACCACGTTGCAGATGCCGTCCCAGATGGACGAGGCGGTATCGGCCAGGCCTTGGAAGAACCCGGCTATGGCGTCGATGGCCCCCTGCACCGTGGAGCAGATGCCGTCCCACACGCCGCCCAGCTTCTCGCCGAGCTGCGAGAAGAACTCGCCGACGCTTTGGGCCACGTCGCCCGCCACCTGGATGGCCGCCTCGAACGCGGCGCACACGGCATCCCACACGGCGGTCACCGCGTCGCGGAACTCCTCGCAGTTGTTCCACAGCAGCACCACGGCGGCGATGATGGCCGCTATGGCCGCTACCACGGGGTGCGCGGCTATGAGCCCCAGCGCGCCGGTGCCCAGCTTGCCGACCACCTGGAAGGCCGCTCCGATTTTCGGCACGGTGTCCACGACGGTGCCGACCGTCGACAGCACGGGGCCTATGGCGGCCGCTATCGTGGCGATCGCCAGCACGGCGGTCTGGCCGCCCTCGCCGATGCCGGCGAACCACTCGGAGAACGACTTGACGACACCCGCCACGTTGGTGGCGATGTTGAGCAGCGGCTCGCCAAGCGGCTCGATGGAGCCCTGCAGCTCGCGCATGGCCTCCTGCGATTTCACGGCGAAGCTGTCGGAGGCGGCCTCCTGGGCCTGCTGCGCAGCGCCCGCCACGTCGCCGAAGCTGTCCTGCACGCCCGCCAGGGACTCGATCATGCCCATGGCATTGTCCTCGCCCAGCGAGGACCACAGGGTGGAGGCCAGCGCGGCCTTGTCGTACTCGTTTGGCATCTGCGTGAGGTCACCCAGCACCGCCTGCAGCATGTCCTCGGCGGTGGCGCTGCCGTTCTTGAAGTTCTCGAAGACCTCCTGCGTGCCCTCGCTGAACGAGCCGATGGATTCCTCCATGCGACCGTCGGACAGCGCCGTCAGGAACTCGTTGAGGTAGTCGCCCACCTTGTCCAGGTTGTACGCGCCGTTGGACGTGCCCGCTTCGAGCAGCGAGAAGTACTCGCTGGCGCTCATTCCCGCCTCGCCCCATCGCACGGAGTATTCGCTCAGGTTGTCGCCCAGCTCGTCGGTGTAGTTCAGGCCGCGCTGCATGCCCGCCGTCAGCAGGTCGCTGGCCTCGGTGGCAGACAGCCCGAAGCCCTCCATGAGGGCGTTGGTGCCGCGTATGGACTCGTTCACGTCTGCGCCGAAGGTGTCCGACAGCATGAGTGCGTTGGTGGTGACGGTCTGCAGGTCCTCGTCGGATACGTCGCGAAGGGTGGACTTGCACTGGATCAGCGCATCGTTGACCTCGTCCAGGGACTGGCCCCAGCCACCCTCGTATATGCGCTTGCCTATGCCGCTGAAACGCTCGGCCTCCTCGCCGGACACGCCGAACGCGGCGGCTATGCGGGCGTTGGCCTGCTCGTAGTCGCTGGCCACGCCGAATACGGCCTTGCCGGCGGCCACCACGGGCGCGGTCAGCGTCACCGTGGCGGCCGTGCCGGCCTTCTTGAACGAGGACGACAGCTTCGCGGCCTTCTCGTCGCCCTCGGTTATGTTCTTCCAGGAGATGCCCTGGAGGTCGCGCTCCAGGGCCTTGATGTTCTTGGATACGTCAACGGTGTCGAGCACCGCTTTGATGATGACGTTGCCGTCCATGCTCACCTCGTCGCTCTCTTGAGCGCGGCGAACACATCGCGCATCGCCGCGTCGCTTCCTTCCTCAGAGCCGTGTGAGCTGCGGCCTTTGCCGAGTTCGAACGCCTTGTGGGCGGCGTTCCAGGCCTCGACCTCCTGCCTGTTGTATTTGGTTGGCTTCGGCTTGGTCGCCGGGTTGCGGTAGTGGATGGCCGCGCCGAGCGGCGTGTCCTGCGGGCAGCCGCCCACGAGTGCCACGAACTCGGCGAAGCTGATGCGACCGCGCACCTCGTCCCACTCGATGCCGTAGGCCTGGCGGAAGCTGGTGCGTATGCGCGCCGCGTCCTCCTCCAAGTCCCACAGCGGGGTCTCGTGCGGGCGGTCGCCGTTCAGGTCGAGTCCGCACATGTCCCATACCGCCGCGTCGCGCATCCGCACGAACTCGGCGGCGTCGTAGTCGCATGCGCACCACGCGTCCGCCCAGTCCACGAAGAACAGCGCCAGGAACTCGTCCCGGCGCTGGTCGTCGGACTTGCCCTCGTCGGTCAGCACCTCGATGACGCGGATGATCGTGAGCGCGTCGTCGCGCACCAGCACCTCCTCGCCGTTCCACGGGTAGCGCGTGGCGCTCGTGCCGTCGGGCAGCCGCACCCGCTCGGCCGTGAGCGCGGCTGGCAGCATTACTTGCCGCCCTTCTTCTTGCGCTTGGCCTTGGCGCGGCGCTGGGCGCGGTTGAGCGCCTGGACCTGATCGGCGCGCTCGCTGTATGCAAGGCCGCACGCCATCAGCTGCTCGCTGGTCGCGTGGCGCGCCAACATGTTGAGGAACGTGGCGAAGACCTCGCCCAGGATGCGGATGTTCTCCTCGGGCGCGATGGGGCCCTCGTCGCCGCCCATCCACGCGAGCAGCTGCTCCCAGCCCTCGGTGCCGATGAACGCCGAGATGGTGCGCTTCATGAGGCGGCCCTGCGCGGCGTTGGCCTCGGCCGCCTTCTCGGGGGTGTCGGCCTCGCGGGCCATCTGCTCGTTGGCCTGCGCGCGGTCGATGGCGTTGCCGACCTTGGCCAGGTACTCCTCGATGTGCTTGTCGTCGAACCACACGCGGAAGCGCGGCGTGTCGGGGTTCTCCTCGGGGTCCTCGAAGAACACGTCCTCGTACGCGCGGATGTTTTTTAGAAGTTCCATTTGTTGCCCCTTTCGTGAGCGGTGAGCGTCGGGCATAGAAAAGGGGCGCGGGCCGCTCACTAGCCCGCGCCCCCATGTCCAGGAGGTTATGTCTGGTGTCGCCTGCGGCTACTTCGCCGCCACGGTGACCTTCACCTGCGTGCAGATGCTCGGCTTGGACGCGCAGCGCACGGTGATGACCGCCTCGCCTGCGGCCACGCCCGTCACGTTGCCGTCGCTGTCGACGGTGGCCACGTCGGTGTTGCCCGATGCGAAGAAGCACTTGGCGTTCGCCTCGGCGGGCGTGACGGTCGGCGCGAGCTTCGTGGACTTGCCCACGGCCGGGCCGGTCGGCGCGGTGCAGGTGACGCCCGTGGGCTGCTTGAGCTTGTTGGCGGGGATGTAGCGCATAGCGCCAGCGCCCGAGATTGTGCAGGAGAACGCGCCGGGGTCGGACGCCGCGCCCTGCTGCGAGCCGACGGTCAGGCCCAGGTAGGTGCAGTCGCCCTCCACCACGTCGCCGTTGGGGTCGGTGTGGCGGAAGTGGCCCGTGCGGCCCTCGCCGGTCTCAAGCGCCAGGCTGGCAACGAAGTCCTGCGCGGGGTCGCCGTAGCAGCGGTCGCCTGTGACCTCGTACTGCGGCTGCACGCTCTTCACCTTGTCGGTGGGAGTGCCGTAGCCGTCGTAGTAGTCCTTGGTCTCGGTGGTCTCGTTGGTGGTCGGCTTCACCTCGGTGATGCCGCGCGAGAAGATGGCCCACGTGGGGCTGGCCGCGTCTGGCGTGGTGTCGATCTCCAGCGCGCTCATGTAGTTGGGCGCGAAGCCCAGGTCTTGGTTCTTTGCCATCGTTATCCCTTCTCTATGGTTATGGTCGCTTTGATTCGGAACTCCCACAGGTACGGCCCGCCCTCGGGCGGCGTTATCTCCTGCGGCTCGGTGTACAGCGACGCGCTCGTGAAGCCGTAGGAGCCTGTGGGCGAGGGCAGGTCGGCCCCGTCCAGCGCGTCGGCCAGGTCGTAGGCGTCGCCCATGGCCTTGGCCTCGGAGGTGTCCTTCACGATGACCTGCAGCACGTATCCCACGCGGCGGGTGCCGTCCATGTGGCGCACCGCGTCGGTGGTGGGCATGGGCCGCAGCACCACCGCGTCGTCGTGGCCGCGCGAGGCGGCCAGGCGGGTGAGGAGCACCGGGCCGTAGCCCAGGGCCTCTATGGCGGCCTTCGCCGCCTCCATCACGTCTGGGGCCATGTCACGCCCCCTCGGTCAGGAGGTCGACGGCCAGGCGCTCCCAGTCCTCGCCATGCGCTTCCTTCGCGGCCTTCGGCCAGTCGGCCTTGGCCCTCGGGTTCTTGCCGTGCTTGATGGAGCTGTCGGGCAGGTCGCGCACGTAGGCGGCGTAGTCGGCGTCCCATATGACGAGGCCCTGCCTGAAGTCGGAGGCGGCCTGCATGGAGTTGTGCATGCGCTTGGTGTCCTCTGGCGTGAACGCGTTCATGTCCTCGGCCACACTCATGGCGAACTTCACCTGCTTGGCCTCCAGCTCCTTCGCGCTGAAACGCTTCATGAGCTTGGTCAGGTCGACCGTAACTGCTGCGGGCATGGCTACCTCACCTCCAGTTCCCAGTGGTGGGGACGGGTGCCGAACGCGCGGCGGGGCGTGCACCTCGCCACGTTCATCCACTCGCCCCCGTCGATGCTCACGCGGCTGCCCACTGGCACGTCGAACATGCCGGGGCTGTCCGCGCCGTCCGCTATCACGAGGCCCTGCGCGCCGTCGCCCAGGGCGTACTCGCGCACGAGCCACGCCGAGACGGGCTCGAAGCGCACGCGGCGCACCTCGACGGGCTGCTCGAACTCGCCGCCGTAGCCGCCCTCCCTGGGCACCTTGACGGACATGGTGGAGGGCCGCGCCGAGCGCGGCACCCGCATCATCTGGTACCCCCGATGCCCGCGTAGAGCAGCGGCGTTCCAAGCAGCTCGCGGCGGACGGCGGCCTCCATGTCGCTGCGGTAGGTGCTGGCCCCTTCGGTACCGGGGTTCCACGAGAACGAGCCGACGGTGAAGCCGCCGCCCTCCATGATGCCGCCCGAGCATCCGTACGCGGTGTCGACCTCGCAGGCCGCCATGACCGCGCGCGCCCACTCCTCGGAGCCGTCCGGCTCGTTGGGGAAGATCAGGTCGCGCACGGCTGCCGTGGCGTGGGGGAGCGCCGCCTTGAACTCCTCGGCGGACAGCTCCCCGCGCCCGGCTGCCAGGTAGTCCTCGTGGGTCGGGGCTCTAGTTTCCATCGTCCTCGGCCGCCTCGGGCTTTTCCGCCTTGCCCTTGGCGGGCTGCTCGTCTGCGGCTTTCGCCTCGGGCTTTTCCGCCTTGCCCTTGGCGGGCTTGGCCTTCTTCGGGGCCTTCTTCTCGAAGGTCAGTCCAACGGTGCGCATGTCGCGCCTCCTTCCTACGCGGCCTTCATGCCTGCGGTGATGTAGTGCGCCAGGTTCTCGCGCACGCCGCACACGCCGTACTTGCGGTACTTGAACAGGTGGCCGAAGCCCTGCTGGTTGTCTTCGGCGTCGATGACCTTGCCGTGCGCGAAGTTCCAGCGCAGCACCACGGCGTCCTTGTGGACGATGAGGAAGTTCATGTCCACCGCGCCGGTGCCCTTCTTGTAGTGGCCGATCTCCTCGTCCTTGGTGGTGCCGTCCAAGAGGTCGATGGCGCTGTAGAAGCGGGACTGCGGCACCTTCACGATGGAGGAGAAGCCGTCCAGCGCCTCGCGGGACTTGGTGGTGTCCAGGTCCTTCACCATACCCAGCAGGGTGGGGGTGATGAACAGCACGCGGCCCTCTTCCGGCACCTCTTTCTCGTCCATGTCGCACATGGCGGCGTTCAGGCCCTTGAGCATGTCCGCGCCGTCGGCGTAGGTCTTCTGCTCCTTGGTGATGCCGGTGCCTGCGCACAGCGTGGAGAACACGAACGCGTCTCCCTCGGGCACCACCTTGGTGCGGTTGAAGTGCGCGGCGGCGTTGCCGAACGCCAGGTTGAAGGACTGGGCGTCCACTTTCTGGTCGATTTCCAGGATGGTGCCGCGGTCGTAGTTGGCGCTGATGGGCTTCCAAGTCAGGGACGCGCCGCTGTTCTGCGGCAGTCGCCCGTTGGCCTGCACGTCGCCCAGGCCGCCCATGGAGTAGACGGGGTAGTAGAACTCGCCCAGCTGCTCCATCTGCGCGATGTTGCCCTGCGGCGCGGCGCTCTCAAGCACTGCGGTCAGGGATTCCTTGCGGTACGCCTCCATGAGCACGTTCTCGTAGCCCTTGGGCAGTTCGATGTTGTTTGGCATGATTTACTCCTTTGAAGATTCGTCGGTGAGTCCGAAAGCTGCGCGGAAGTCGGCCAGGCCGTCGGAGCCTGCGCCGCCCTTGGGGTCGCCGCCCGCGCTCTCGCGGGGCTGGTCGGTGAACATGTAGGCGTTGTCCTTCTTCAGGGCCTCGAAGTCGATGCCCGTTAGGTTGCCCTGCTCGTCCAGCTTCGCGTCGGCGATGTTCGGGATGATCGCGCGCGCCGCCTTGGCGTTGCGCACCCCCATCTGCGCCAGCTTGGTGTCGATGGCGAAGTCGCGGCGCATGTCGGCCTCGCGCTTCTCGGCGTCGGCCTTGTACGCCTCGTTGTCGGCCTTGGCCTTGTCGAGCGCGGCCTGCAGCTCCTCGGCGTTGCCCGCCTTGGAGGTGAACTCCTCGATCTGCTTGTCGCGCTGCTCCAGCTCGGCCTTGAGGGCCTTCACCTGCTCCTGGTACTCGTCGGTTTCGCGCTTGTACTTCGCGTAGGACACGACCTCCTTCTGGGGCTCGGTCTGCTGGCCTTCGCCGCCCTCGTTTCCCTGGGGCTTGTCGTCTTCAGCCATCGCTTGCTCCTTCCGTGTTTGGTTGTCGCGCTTCCCTGCGCGCTTGGATGGCCCACCGTTGTCGCCGTGGTCGCGTGCGGGGCATGTTGTCGCCGCCCCATCGCGTGCCTGCATCTTCCCCGAGGTGTCGCCAGGCAAAAGAAAAGGCCGCCCGTGGTGGGCGGCCTTGATGCCGTGTCGCTGTTCGGTTGCCGTTGCTTCGCTACAGGGCGGCGATGCTCGCCACCTCGTCGATGGGTATCTCGGTGATGATGCCCGCGCCCTCTATGCCGATGGCATTGGGCTCGTCTAGCGATTCGGCGTCGCTTTGGTACCAGTCGTACCTGCCCCGGTACTCCTCGCCGTCGGTGCACGTCACCCGCACCTGCTTGCCGTAGTATTTCAGCGTTTCGCTCAGGTTCATTGCTGTGCCTCCTCTGGTTTGGTCGGGACTATGTGCACGTCGCCGTCGGCGTAGTGGATGGTGAAGCGCGTCGTCGGTATGTGCTCCCCATTATCGCCTATCACGTAGCCGATCACACGCCCGGCGTCGCATGTTTCGCGCCCGCTCCATTTGCCGCTTCTGGTGGTCTGCGCCGTGCCCGTGCCCGCATGCTTCGCTATGAGGTCGCGCACCTCCTCAAGCGGCACCGTGATGCCGCTCGGCTCCTTGTACGCGCCGCCCTTGCGCTTCAGGTTCGCAACGTACTGCTCGTGCTGGCGGCTGCCCGCGATGTGCTTGGCCTGCTTGTCTGCGTGCACCTCCATGGCTGCGGCGTTCGCCACGCGCCGGTCGCGTTCCTTCTCGGCCTTGGCGCGCTTGATGGCGTTGTCCAGCGCCGCGCGGCGCTCTGCTGCGGTTTTCAGCTCGAAGCCATCGCCGCTGGCCTTGACCAGTTCGCCCACGCGCTTCTGGCTCACGCCTGCCTCGGCTATGAGCGCCTTGGTGTTCGGGTGCGCCATGTAGGCCGTGCGGCTCACCTTCTGGCGGGTGAGGGCGTACACCTTGCTGCCCGTCTCGTAGGGGTTCTCGCGCCCGTGCTCTGCGTTCAGGTGCGGGTACTTCGTCACGAGGTCGCGGCGCTTCTGCTGGAGTCTGCTCAGCTTCATGCGCTCCTTGGTGTTGTCGATGCCAGCCGCTTCGAGCGCGGCGGCCTCGCGCCTCGTGGTGCGCACCTCGCGCTCGATGGCGCGCTGCTGTTGGCTGGCCTGGTATCGCTTCTCGCGCTTCTCGTCGCCTCCGTCGGGGTCGCGCTCGTAGCGCAGCGGCTGGCCTTCCACGTAGATGCCGAAGTCATGCTTGCAGTTCGCGCCGCACAGGCCATCGACAGAGCCGTAGCCCGTCTCGCGGTAGAACGGCGGGTACTTCTTGGACTTGCCCGACAGGCTGAACACGCGGCCCTGCCACTTGGCGTGGCTCTCGCGCGCCCCGCCGTGCGAGGAGGTCTGCACGAGGTCGTGCCCGGTCTCCTCAAGCAGCTCCAGCGTGTTGCGGCTGCCGGCCTGCACCGCCTGCGTGCGGATGTGGCGGCGCATGGCCACGTCGGCCTGCGCCCACGCCCCGCTCTTGTAGTCCACGACGGACACGCCGCGCCGCGCCAGCTTCAGCACGGCCTCGCGGGTGGCCTGCTCGTAGCCCGCCATGCCCGAGTTCACCCGAGCCACGGCCTGCGCCACGACTTCGAGGTAGGCGCGCTGCACGTTGGCGGGCATCTTCAGGTTGTCGCGGCTCACGACGTCCTGCACTCCCGCCGCCGTGGCCCGCGCGGAGTTGTGCAGCCTCCACTGCATCGTCTTGGACAGCGCGCCCATGGCCGTGCCCAGCGTGGCCAGGTCGGCCTCGGCGCTCTTGGCCACGGCCTCGGCCGCAGCCTTGGCAGCCTCGCGCGCGGCTCTGCGGCCCTCCTCGTTCATGGCCTTCTGCACGTCCTTGGCGGCAAGCGCCGCCTTGCGGGCGGCCTGCGAGTAGGCGCTGTCGCCCTCGAAGTCGATGGAGCCTATGAGCGCGGCGTAGATGCACACCAGGCGCAGGGTGTATTCGTCCATGGCCCCCTGCGCTGCGTCGGTGAAGTGCTCTATGTAGTCCGGCCCCAGCATCAGGCGAGCCCGTCGCCCAGCATGTCGAACGCGCCGCCCTGCTGCTCGGGCACGTTGGCCTTGGCCTCGTTGCTGGTCTCGCCGTAGAAGCGGCGGCGGTACTCCCACGGGGCCATGATGCCCGCGCCGACCTCGCTCATGGCCATCTCGCGCGCGCTCTGCGTGTCGCTGATGATGGAGTCGTCGAAGTCCACGGTGACGTCGCCGTAGGGCACGGCCTCGCCCTTGATGCTGCGGCACGCGTCGGCCATGCCGTTCACGAGGCGCACGATGGACTTGCGCAGGGCGTTCTCGTGCCGGTGGATGGATCGCATCAGCTGCGAGTTGTCGGCCGCCACCTCCTTGGCGGTCTTCAGGCCCGTGTGCGACTCCCAGGAGAAGTAGCCGTTGCCGAAGCCGCACGCCACCGACAGCAGGCGCAGGCCCGTGTTGATGGCGCTGGCGTTCTCGTCGGCCTTGAGGTCGCTCTGAACGGTCTGAATCTTGGCCGACCCCTCGTCGCCGGGGTTCATGCTGAAGATGGTGTCGTCGGCCTCGCCGAAGGCGTAGTAGGTCTTCGTGAGACTGCCGTCCGGCCCCTTGTCGGTCTTGGACTCTATGAGGGTCTTGTCCACGAACGTGCGCGGGCGGCCCACGCGAATGTGGTCGAGCAGGGAGGTGGCGGCCTCGTCCACCACCTTCATGGCCCCCACGGCGTTGCAGTACACGCTCGCGCCCATCGCGCAGTAGTCGTAGTAGCGGTTCGACACGGCGGGGCGCACCAGGCTGAACAGCGGGCGGGTGCAGTGCGTGTCCATGTCGGCGCTGATGCCCTCGACCGCCACCTGCTTGTGCGTCTTGGTGTCGAACAGCTGCGTGAGGATGTGGTAGGTGCCGCCCTTGAGCACGTGGGCCTGGCACTGGTCGTAGTCGCGCCCGGCGACCTCCACGCGGCCCACGAACGCGCACTGCGTGCAGTCGTCGGCGCTCCACGTGAGCGGGGTTATCTGCGTGGCGTCGTAGCGCACGATGCGCAGCTCGGCGTCGGGCGTGTAGGCGCTGTCGGTCACGCCTCGCGGCTCGATGACCCACGCGCCCGTGCCCATGGCGAACGCGCGGGCTATGAAGTCGGCGTTGTCCATGGCGAACGATGTGGGCGCGTCGCTGTCCTCCGTGGGCTGCTGCGCCGGCGCGTTGCCCTCCGTCGCCTCCTGGCCGTCCCCGCCGGTCGCCGTGGGGTTGGCGAAGTATCGCGCCATCCACTCGCGGCGCTCGTCGCTCGTGCTGGAGATGATCGTGCTCTCGTTCATGAGCAGACTGGCCCACTCGTCGGCCACGAGCGCCGCCGGGTGCAGGCTCGCGCGCTCGCGCTTGTACACGCGGAAGCCGCGCCGCTCGCTGTAGTGGTACCAGCCGTTGTTCGCCGCGAACCACCCGAACCAGACGCCCACCATGCCCTGCATGCGGGTGTCCGGCTGGTATCCCATGCGGCGCAGCCACGCCTCGGCGTAGCCCGTGTTGCCTCGCTTCTCCATCAGAGGTTGCTCCTTATCCACAGTCCTGCGGCGTAGCCCGCCGCGTCTATCGCGTCGTCGTTCACCTTCGGCAGTGTCTCGGTTATGTCGCCCTGCCCGTTCGACACGTACTCGTACTCGGGGAACTCCTTGGCGGCGAGCGGGCAGCGGTCGGGGTCGATGACTATGCGCGTAAGGTTCTGCATCCACCTGATGCGGCTCTTGGGCGCGTTCAGGCCCTGCTTGAGCGACTTCTGCGCGCCGATGCCCTGCTCCTGGTAGTAGAGGATCATGCCGCGCGCCGCGCTGTCGCACCACACGTCGGCGGCGGGGTCCTCGGCCGCCTGCAGCTTGGCCGCCACCAGCTCGGCGGTCTTGACGTCGATGGCCTCGGTTCCCTGGCGGCTCTCCTCGTCCAGCAGGTACAGCACGCGCTCGTTCTCGTCGTATCCCGCCTCCATGAACACCCAGGGGTGCACGCTGCCCGCGTCCACGCCGAACGAGCGCAGGGCGATGGACGCGCGCTCCTCCGCGGTGATGGGGCGTATGTCCAGCAGCTCGTCGGGGAACACCTCGGAGCCCGTGCCTATGACCTCGCCGAGCCATTGCCAGCGGTAGGACTCGGGCGTCTTGCGGCGGCTGCGCTCGGCCTCCGCCAGCGCCGCGGCGCTTATCCACTCGGGGTGCTCGTCTATGACGTCCAGGTACGTGGTGTGGCATATGAAGCGCCCGTCCTCGCCCGGGTGGGCCTCCAGGTCGCGCGCCTCCTTGTTCACCCAGTTGCGAGCCGAGCGGGGAGGGTTGTAGCTGTAGAACACCCAGAACATGTCGCCGCCGCGCAGGAACGTGGCCAGCACGCTGCGCACCTCGTCCATGCCGTCGAACTCGTCTACCTCCTCGAACCACACCACGGCGCAGTAGCCGGTGCGGAACTTCGCGGACTTCAGCTTCTTCGGCTTGTCGCATCCCACAAAGCGTATGACCTGCCCGGTGGGGAGGTACGTCACCTCCATGGGGGACAGGCCGAAGTCGAACAGGTGCGCCACGCCCAGCACGTCGCACGCCCAGCCTATCTGCTCGTACACGGACGTGCGCAGCGTGTTGCCGACCTTGCGCAGCACGACGGCGTTGGCCTCCGGGTTGAGCATGATCAGCAGCACGATGGCGATGGATATGAACGACGACTTGGTGGAGTTGCGCCCGCCCTTGAACCAGTAGTGCGTGAACTCGTGCGCCTTGATGGAGCGCCACACGCCGGCGAACACGGAGGCCACGACGTCCGAGAGCTTAACCGAGGTCGTCAACGATGGTCACCCCCGCCTCCGCCATGGCGGCCTTCGCGCCGTCCACGCCGAACATGTCGTTGAGCAGCTTCACGCTCTCGGTTATGGCCAGGCGCGCGTCGCCGTTGATGCTGCCCTCGGCCGCCTGGCGGCGGAAGATGGGCAGCGCGCCGTCGAGCACCTCGAACAGCGGGGCGGCCGCGTCCTGCAGCTCCCAGCGGCAGTCCTTGGCGGCCGCGTCGCGGATTTCCTGGATTCTGTGCGCGATTCGGGGGTCGCGCATCAGCTTGGACGCGGCGCAGCTTATCGAGTTGTAGTTCATGCGCTTGCAGTCGTAGGCCGCGCGGTACGCGTCCTGCTGCTTGGCGCGGGGCTTGGCCATCTCGCGGGCGAACGCCTCCTGCTTCGCCGTGAGCGGCTTGTCCTTCTTGGGCACCTGCGGCCTCCTTCCTGCGCCGCGTCACCCCATTAGGCGGGCCTCCGCGACGCCGTAGTAATACGGGTCAATCTCGCATCCCATGAACGCGCGGCCGCATCTCGCGCATGCCTCGCCGGTGCTGCCGCTACCCATGAACGGGTCAAGCACCATGTCTCCGGGGTCGCTCAGGCTCTCCACGGCCCGCTCCAGCAGCTCCACGGGCTTCTCGTTCTGGTGCTGCAGGCGATTCTGCGGCACGCGCGGGAATCGCCATACGTCGGGCCATCTGCGCCCGCGTATGCGCGGCCTGCCTTTCGCGCAGTACAGCAGCACCTCGTATCGCTTCCCGAAGGCGTGGGCGAGGTCGCCCATCGTGTGCGCGCCCTTGTCCCACACTATGCGGTTCACCACCTCGAAACCGGCGCTGCGCATAATCCTCTCGGCCTGGGCCAGCGTTTCCTGAGCCATGAACACGCATGCGGCGCTGTCTGGCATGAGCACGCGCATCATCTCAGGCGCAGCCCGTTCCAATGCGGATAGATCGCGGTCGCCCTCTATCTCGCGGCAGAAGCGGTGATGCCTGTCCTTGCGCATGCCGGTCTTATAGGCGATGCCGTACGGCGGGTCTGTCAGCACCATCCCGATGCTGCGCGAGGGGATGCGGGGCATGGCGTGCTCGAAGTCGCCTGCAATGAGCCTCGGGGGGGGGTCTTCACGGAATCCATTGAGTGTCTCCTATCTCTCGGCCCATATGGTCGCAAGCGTGTCGCCGGGCACGAAAAAGGCCGCCCCGAAGGACGGCCCTCTGCCTGTTTCCGTATTCGGTTGCCCCTATCCGCACGCCGCCACGGCCATGGCCATGAGCCCGAGCGCCAGCGCCCTTATGGCGTAGATGGCCGCCGCGTCTATGGTGATTGCCGCCGCTATGAACAGCAGGCACCCCCAGTTGCATCCCGGGCGGTTCATCGCTCCTCCCACTCGACGGTGCCGTCGTCGTACTCGGCCTTGAGCCATTCCAGGTAGTCGGCCTCCTCGCAGAAGCTGGCCAGCAGCCGCTTGCTGGTAGTGCAGCTACTCATGCGGCTCGTCTCATACACGGCGATGAAGAAGGGCCACGAGTGGAACTCCGTCTCCGTGTGGATGGCCCGCTCGGGCGTGCCGAAAAGGTGCCCCCAGTTCGTCATCGCGCCCCCTCCTTCGCGCTCGGCCCGACCTTGCGGTAGGTGAAGTCCTCGAACAGGTGACCGCACCAGCGGCAGCGGTCGCCGCCCTTGGGCAGGTGGTGCCAGATCTCGCGCATGCCGCACTTCGGGCAGCGCACCTCGATACTGGGTCGGCGCTTCGGCTTCTCGGTTTGCTGCTCCATGGCTACTCCACCGCCATCCGCATGGCCGGCTTCATGGTCTCGCGCAGGCTCTTGGCCAGCTCCTCGGCCGTTACCTCGGCCTTCACCTCCACGTTCACGTCGGGCATCGCGAAGCCGCGCGCCTCGTCGTCCTTCAGGCACGGCATGGCGACCTCCTGAGCCGCGCCCTTGAGCGTCGGCGCCGCCGTCTCCTTCGGCTCGCAGCGCCCCAGCCACAGCTCGCACTCGTCCAGCTTCGTGAGCGCCAGGGCGCGCTCGCGGCTCGCCTCGTAGGCCGTCTCGATGCCCTTGCGCAGGTTCTGCACGGCCGTCTCTTCGGTTCCGGCGTCCAGCTTTTCGCGCAGTCGGGCGTTCTCGAACCTCAGGTTGCGAGCCTCGCGACGCGGCACTGCTGCCGTATGGCTTTGCTGCTCGCTCCAGCAGTCCTCGCACAGCGGCGCGTCCACGCCCATGTTGTCCTGCCACAGGGCGTCGATATCGCGCCCGCAGGTATCGCAGATGATTCCCATGGCTACTCCCTTCCTTCCGGCTTCACCGCGCCTGCGAGGAACCACGCCCGCAGGCTCTCGGCGCACTCCGGGCACAAGGCCCTTGCCTTGCCGTCGATTCGCGCGCTGTTCCTCAGCACCATCTTGGCGTAGCCCGCCAGGGTCGCCGGCACCTCCTTGCCGCAGCGTTCGCATGCGCACATGTACAGCCTCATGCCTGCTCGCCTCCCTTCGGCAGAGCGTCGGCGATTCGGTCCCAGTCGGTGGCCGACTTCTCGCTGGGGTACTCGTAGGCCCCCACGCACGGCACCGGCAGCACCGCCATGCCGTCGTGCTCGCCTGCGTACTCGTCTGCGTCCGATCTGCTCTCGAACGCCAGCACCACGTCGCTCTCCGTGGCCACCGCGTAGATCTTCTTCATCGTTTCGTCTCCTATTCGAACTCGAAGCACTCGCATGCCTCGCTTGTCTCGTCTACCGCCTCCACGTCGGGGCCGCCGCCCGTCATGGCGTCGCGGGCGCACACGGCCTCGCCGCCAGCGCCCTGCACGCGGCCGCAGAAGCGGCACTCCCGGCACGTGCGGCCCTCCCACGGGTCGGGCCGGTTCCACGGTGCCCTGGGGTCGGACTCGAAGCACCCGGGCGGGAGGTTCCACCCGCTTGAAGGCTCGTACCCGCTCACATGCACCGCCTGCCCCTCGGCAGCCGCCCCCAGCCGTCCATGGCCAGGGCGTCCGCGTACTTGGTCGGTTCCGGCAGCAGCAGGTACTCCCAGTGCCCCGAGCCCGGCGGGGCGGGGCGGTTGAACCTCTGCTCGGCCCTGACCCAGCGGAAGTGCAGCCGGTTGGCGTGCGCCAGCCCGTGGCAGCCGCTGCCGTTGCCGCTGCCGCACAGCATCACCGTGGGCTTGGGAACCTCGCGCCCGTCGCGGAACAGCTTGCCCGCCCCGCGCCTCACGATGTGGTGGCGGTTGAGCAGCCACGGCGCGCCGCACACGGCGCACCTGGGCGTCTCGATGCTCGGCCCCTCCATGAGGGGGCGCAGGATCTCGGGCAGCGTGTCAACGTTTGCCATTCGATAGCCTCCTGTCCTTGCCTTGCAGCTCGTACTTGTCGCACATCTCCGACAGGCGGCTCACGATGGCCACCGCCGTCTCCTCGTCGCCGTTCTTGGCCAGGCGGCGTATGAGGTCGCTCTTGCCGTACTGCGTGGTCACGACCACGGGCCTCATGTTCTCGTACCTGTCGTTCACGACGCGGAACACCTGCCCCAGCGTCCAGTCGGTGGGGGACTCCTTGCCCAGGTCGTCCAGCACCAGGCACCCCACGCGGGAGAGCCTGGACAGCACGCCGTCCTCGGTGCCGTCGCCGCCGTAGGTGCCCTTGATGGCGGCCAGCACGCCCAGCATGTCGGTCACCCTCACGCTGGTGCCGCCGTCCACCAGGAGCCGCGCCACGGCGCTCGCCAGGTGGGTCTTGCCGGTTCCCACGGGGCCGCAGATGTACGCCCCGCGCCCTTGCTCAACCTTCGCGGCAATGCCCTCGGCCATGGGGGAGGCGGCTGTCATGAAGCGGGGCTTGATTCCGGCCCGCTCGTAGGCCCGGCGGCGTTTGGCTGCGGCCTCCTCGGCCTTGGCCCTGGCCTCAAGGCGCGAACGCTCGTCGCGCTCCGCCACGGCACCCGGGCAGCCGCACGGCTTCCAGCCGCAGAAGGTGCGGCGGCCAGCCAGCACCACGTAGCGGACCTCCAGCTGCGCCCCGCAGTGGGGGCACTCAGTCGTACTCGGCATAGCCGTCGGCCTCCTTCCGGGTCCTCGGGCCGCGGTTCACGTAGTCCTCGAACTTCGGCGAGAACAGCGTGGAGGGCCGCAGGTACTTGGCCATCTTCGGGTCGCCCGCCCACTCGGCTGCCATCGTGTCGATGACGGCCAGGAAGTCGGGGAGGCGGTAGCCCTCGGCCCAGCGGGCGTGTATCAGCCTGCGGGTCTTGGCGCTGCTTGAGCGGTAGCGGGTGCCGGCTGCCTCGTTGAGCGCATGCACGATTTCGTCAAAGGGGATTAAGGGGTTATCTATATACTCAACCTCAACCTCAACCTCTGCATTGCCGCAACTCGATGCGCCTGCATGTGCATCCGCATCTGCTTGCGCATGTGCGGCTGCATCTGCATCCGCATATGCTCCCGCATGTGCTTGCGCATCGGCTTGCGCCCGTGCCGCCGCATCGTCCACCGCGTCTTCCTTCCCCGGCCTGTTGCCCCAGCGGGCGTTGGCCGCCTTCCTTGCGCGCTCGCTCTTCTCGTCGCCCATGTCGAGCCTGCCCTTGAGCACCAGGAAGGTAGGCAGCCACGCGGGGCTGCCCTGCGGCTCCTTGCCCGTGAACCGGTACTCGACGATGGCGTAGATGAACGGCGCGCGCTGCTTCTCGGGCATGGCCTGCGCGGCCGCCCAGAAGTCGTCGTGTATAACCATGCCCATAGTGTCGCCGTCGCCTTCCCTAAAACGGGATATCCTCGTCGTACAGATCGGGCATGGCCTGCTGCTGTGGCGCGGGCTGCTGTGGCGCGTACGCCTGCTGAGTGGCCGGCTGCGGCGCGTAGGCGGGCTGCTGCGGCGCAGGTGCCGGGGCGGGGCGTCCCTGGCCGTACGTGCGGGCCTGCGGCGCTTGCGGGGCCGCCTGGGGCGCGTACTGCTGCGGCGCGTAGCCCTGCTGCTGTTGCTGGCCGCTCATGAACTCCAGCTCGTCCACCACGACCTCCAGCGCGCTGCGCTTCTGGCCGGTCTGCTGGTCGTTCCAGCTGCGGTAGCGCAGCTTGCCCTCGATGGCCACCTTGCTGCCTTTGGCGAGGTACTGCGCCAGCTTCTCGCCGCGGGTGCCGAACAGCGTGCAGTCCACGAAGTTCGGGTAGTCCTCCCACTGCCCGGTCTGCTGGTTCTTGCGGCGGTCGTTGACGGCCACGCCCATGGACAGCACGGACATGCCTCCAGACGTGGAGCGCAGCACGGGGTCGCGGGTCAGGTTGCCGGATATGCACACGCGGTTGATGCTCATAGATACCCTCCTTGGGTTACGTCCCCGCTGTTCCAGATGCGGGTGATCTGCGCGTCTACCATGCGGATACGCAGCTTGATTACGTTGATGGCCTCCTGCGAGGCCTTGTAGATGGCCTCGGAGCAGTCGCGGCGGCGCTTGGCCTCCGCTATCTGCTCCTGGCCCCGGCACACGTCGCCGATGATGGTGACGGGCGTGCCCTTCTGGCGCTCGTTCAGGATGGCGATGCGCAGGGCCTTGCGGTACTCGGCCTCGTTCTCGGCGTACTGGCAGCCCGACTCCTTGCAGGTCTTCAGCTCGGCCTCCAGCCTGTCGGTCAGCTCGTCCAGCTCCTCGGTGAGCGCCTGCATCTACTCCACCTGCCAGTCGGGGCGCGGGCAGCACGGGCTGTTGGCCACGAACTCCATGTACTGCGGCATGCTGGCGAACTGGTAGCGCGCCCCGCAGCTGCGGCAGTGGGCTGTGAAGGGGCCGTCTGCGGGCGGCTGCTTCTCCTCGGGCGCGGGCTGCTTCTCCATGGCGTCGGGATCGCTCTGCCCGTCGATGGCGAACGCGCCGCACAGCGCGTACTTGCGGGCGTAGCTCGACGCCATGCCGGTCACCTGGGCATCGTCCGAGCCCTTCTTGTGCTCGTCCTCGCGGGCGTAGGCGCTCACCTGCAGCAGGCCATCGCCGCCCTCGGCGGGGAACACGCACGCCGTGGACTTCACGTAGTAGCGGTCGCCTATCTGCACCAGCTCGTCGGTCATGAAGAACGCCAGGCCCTCCTTGGCGCACGGCTCCTTCAGCGCGGCCACTATGTCCTCGTAGCTGCGGTAGCTGAACTTGCCGAAAGCGTTGTACTTTGCCTTGGGCACCACCACGGCGCGCTGCACGCGGGCAACGGCCGCCATGAGGTCGATGGACTGCTGTTCCTGGGTCATGCTAGTAGCCTCCGTTCATTCGCTCGTAAACCTGGCCCACCGTGCCGTGCATGATGGTGCCCACGACGCCCTGCGCCTTGAGGGCCGCCGCGACGCCCTGCATCTGCTCGCGCGTGGCGCACGGCACCACGACCGTCCACGGGTCGCCCGCCATGGCCACGGGTGCCGGTGCGGGCGGCGCTGGCGGCACCGGGGCGGGCATGGGCGCGGGCTGCGGCTCGGGCATCTGCTCAAGCGGCTGCGGGAACTCTGCGGGCTGGCATTCCGCGGGCTCGGACACCGCTTCGGGTTCGGGCTCGGGCTCTTCCACGGGTTCCGGCTCCATGGCCGCCTTCAGCTCGGCGATGCGCCGGCGCTCCTCCTCGGCCTTGTGCGCCGCCGTTATGGCCGCGCCCAGGTCCAGGGTGGCGAACAGCTCGCGCTCGGCCTCGTCGTAGAACGGCTCGCCCTGGAACTGCGCCTTGAGGGTTTCCCAGTCCTGGGCCAGGCGCTCTACCTTGGCCTCCAGGGCCTTGAATGCCTTCACCTCGCCGAAGGTCTTGTTGGTCCACTGCTTCTCGTGGAAACGCTCATAGGGCACGACGGGGGCCAGCAGCCCGGCGAACTCCTCGTAGTGCTCCCGCAGCTTGGCGTACGCGCGCAGCTGGCGCTCCTCCTCGGCCTCGTCCAGCTGCGCCTTGATGCCGTCGGCTGCCTGCTTCGCGATGCCCGCCACGGCCTTGCACCTGTCCTCGAACGCGGCCAGGGGCTTCGTGTACTCGCGGCTCACGGCCTTGCGGCGCTCGTCTATCTCCTTGGCGATGCCGTTGAGGTAGGCGCGGTCGCGCTTGGCGGCCTTCACGTTCTCGTCCTTGCCCATGTCGTAGGTCGCGCCCTCGTAGTCGGCCACCAGCCTGCGCACGTGCGCCTCCAGGGCGTCGAAGTTGGCCTCGATCACGGCGGGGGAGTACGCCACGGTCAGCTCTGACGCCTCCTCGGGCTCGATGATCTCGGCCTCAACTGCTTCGCTCATTTACTCCTCGCTTCCCAGGCGCGCCATGCACGCCTCGTAGGTTTCCGTCTCGGCCGCGTTCGGCTCGTAGCCGTCGGCCTTCATGGCCTCGTAGATGATGGTCACGTTCTCGACCGTCGCTCGGTTGAAGTACACGGAGCTGCCGCCTTCCATGAGGCTCCAGGCCGTCCAGCCGCTCATGTTCCACGCTGCCCGCCAGCCCATGGCCATGGCCAGCTCGGTGGGCGTGCGGTCGATGGGGCGCCCCAGCATCTCCTCGAACGTCTCCACGGCCTCGGCCTCCATGGCGAGCGCGGTCAGCGCCAGAGCCGTGCGGCGCATCGACTTGAGGTCGCCCGCGTGGGCGGCAAGCCACTCGCGGCGGGCCTTCGCGCCGTCCTCGTAGGCGGCCTGGAAGTCGGCCTTGCGCTGGGCTGCGGCCTGTGCGGCCTCGTCGGCCCCCTCGGCCACCGGCGCCAGCAGGGTCACGCCGAACGGCGTCTCCTCGGCCAGAAGCCCCGCGCCCGCGTTGTCGGCCACGTAGGCGTCCAGCGCCGCCAGGTCGGGGCGGTAGTCGGAAAACGTGCGGCATGCGGCGAAGCCCTCGGGGCATTCGTCGACGAACTCGACGCCCGCGTCGGCAAGCACCGCCACCACCTCGGCGCGGTTGCGCCTCTGCTCGGCCCTGGACTTCAGGCCCGCGTACACGCGCTGCCATTCGGACTGCTTGCAGTCGCGCAGCTCGGCCACGGCCTCGTCGTCGCCCTCGAACTCGGCGATGGCGGCCAGGCGGTCGAGCGTCATGTCGTAGGCGGCGTCCTGCACCCTGCGGGCGGCGCGGCGCGCCTTGGCCACGGTGCCCGCGTCGGTGCGGGCGGCCACGGCCACCTCCTCGTCGGGAATGTCGAGCGCCAGCATGGTCTGCACGCCGCGCGACTTCTCCTCGGCGGTCAGCCCCAGCTTGGCGTCGGTCTCCACCATGGCCTTGGCGGCCTCCACGCGCGCCAGCTCGGCGTCGTCCAGGTCGTCGTAGACCTCGGCGAGGAAATGCTCGGTGCCGATGGACCTCATGGCGCGCACGCGGCACTCGCCGTCGATGATCCAGTAGATGCCGCCCTCCTTGTACAGGATGGGCTTCATGACGGGCTGGCCGGGGTTGAGGCGGTTGGCCTTGAACTGCGCGGCCAGGCCCGCGATGTGCTCGGCGCTCTCCCTGGTGGTGAAGTCGCGCGGGTTCATCGGCTCGCCGTCGGCGCGCTCGTAGGGGTACACGTCGCAGATCGCGACCTCCTCTAGCGATTGCATGCGCGGGCCTCCTCGTCTACGACCACGCGGCACTCCATGCCCACCAGGCGGGCGCGGCACGCCACGCGGGCCACCTCGCCCATGAGCGCGATGCGCTTGGTGGGCACGGGGCCGTTCTTGATTTGCGCGGCCATGCAGGCGGCCCCCATGTTGAACGCCTGGCGCATGGCGGCGTCGAAGCCGCCGTCGCCCGGCTCGGGCACGGGGACGGCGCGCTCGATGCGCTTCAGGATGCTGTCCACCGTCTTGTCCGCGACGGTCTTGCTGATGATTTCCGTGAGCATTTGGGTCTCCTAACTGGGAAAACTAAAAGTGATAAAAACTTTTCAGGATTTCGGAACTTTTTTCTCTATGCGCTCCTTGCGCTTCTGCGCCGCCTTGACCCTGCGGTACAGGTAACGGCACAGCCACCGCTCCATGGCCTCGTCGTGCGCCTCTGCTGCCTTGTCGGCGGCGTAGCGGCTCATGCCCGAGGTGTCCGGGGCCTGCGGCATGGGGTCGGCGCGGCTCTCTCGGCCGCACTCGGTGCGCTCGTAGGTGCGGCGCTCCTCTGCGGTCAGCCTCGGCAGCAGCTCGGCTATGCGGGCCTCAATGGCCTCAAGCTGCTGCTGGCGTCTGCACGGTTCGCAGATGCCGTCCTTGCCGAGGGTCGCCCTGCGGCACCCGCACGACGGGCACAGCTCCAGGCGGTGGCGGTAGCAGCGCAGGGACACGTGGCCGCCGCTGGCGTTGATCACGCGCCGCGCGTTATCCAACTGGTTCTTGGACAGCCGCAGCTCGCGGCGAATCTCGCGGGCGGGCACCTTTCCCGCCAGCTCGGCTATGCGGTCGAGGTCGGCCTTGCGCCACGCCCTGTGTGGCCTGCCCTTGTCTCGGCGGGTCACTCGTCGCTCACCTCCACGACCACGCGGGGGCGCGCCCTGTCGGTGAGCACCCTGTCGGGGCACTGCTCCACGTACTTGCGGGAGTCGTCCTTGATTACGCCCGCCGCCACCAGGCCGTCGAGCACGAACTTGCGCGCGAAGCCCACGTTGTCGGCGTCGCGGCGCATGTCGGGCTCGTAGAACGTGGTGCGCACGGTCACCCGGCGCTCGAAGCGCGGCGCGCGCTGCTGCATGGCCGCCGCCCTCACGCGCGCCGTCTCGCGCTTCTTCATGGCCGCCGCCTTGTAGCGGTTGGCGCGCTCGGCGCTGATGTAGTCGTTCAGGCTCGGCATTCGGCCCTCGACCGTGACGGTGCACCTCATTGCGCGCCCCTGTCGTAGATGCCCTGCGCCTCGGTTAGCGTGGAGGCGGCGAAAACGGCTGGGCCCACGATGGCCTCCCACGCGCCCACCAGGTCCACGGAGTCCACCGGCGTGCGGCGGAAGCTCACGGCGGCCAGCATGGAGGGGCGCTGCAACACCATGTAGCGGGACAGCACGCTCCACAGGTTGTGGTCGCGCTTGAACTCGCTGGCCTCGCTCACGGTCATGCCGTTCTGGCACGACAGGGTGTACACGTTGTCGCGCTGGATGACGTGGCCCTCCAGCATCAGGCGGTAGCAGATGCGGCGCAGCTTCGCCCATGTATCGGGGTTCGAGGCAACCCAGCCGCACGCCTTGGCCACGAGGGCCTGGGCCTTGGCGTCTACCTCGGCCATACTGTTGCCTCCAGCGCCCATGTGGCGGCGATGCACGCGCAGACGAACAGGGCGGCGAAAACGGCCTGCAGCCTCTCGCGGCGCTGCTCGGGTGTTACACTGGTCTCGGTTCGGAAGTGAACCGTTGCGGTGCGCGTCTTTCGCTTGCCGGCTGCGACGCGCACCCTCTTTCCCTTGATCTTTTCCATTCCTGGAACTTCCTCTCGTTCTCTGGGTCCTTGTAGAACTCGCGCATCATGGCGGCGCACTCGTCGCACATGGCGCGCTGTATCGGGGTCATTCGCCCGCGACGCCCGGCAGAAGCAGCGGGGCGTCCTCGTAGGCGACCTCACCGGTGTCCTCGTTCACGAACATCACCTCCTGGTCGTCGTACACGTGGATGTTGAGCACCTGCCCCGTGAACTCCACCAGCTTGGGGATGGAGTCGCGGAACTTCGGGTCCAGCTCAAACTGCAGCACGCACTTGCCGCTCTTCACGTTGAGGGCGGTGAACCCCCCCCCGTACGGTCACCTCGTTCAGCATGGCCTACTCCTTCTCGTCGTACGCGGTGTCGCGCGCGATGGTCTTGAAGTCGGTGCTCCAGCCCTTGCCGTTCACGCTGAACTGCACGGAGTCGTAGACGTTGAACTGCATGCCGCCGAGTTCGAACCACGTCGTGCTCGCCTCCAGAAGCTCGATGCCGCTCGTCTGGAAGCCCCACATGGCCGTGATGCGGCGCTTGAGGCTGTCGTGCGTCTCCTCCATGCAGCCGTTCTCTGCCAGCTCGAAGTTGACGGCCACGCGCTTGCGGTTGTTGACGATGCAATCGATCGTTTTGCCGACGATATTCGCGACGAACTCGGGCTGGTGGCTTGCGTTGGTCATGTTGTTTCTCCTTATGGTTAGTTTAACTAGCGTTTCTGCCGAAAAAAATGCTCTCGTAGCTACGGCTCAGGATTTCACAGATGCGGCGCGCCTGTAAAACGCTCGCATTCTCGGGCTTTTCCTCGATTTTTATGTATGTCGGACGGGAAACACCCAGTTCATCAGCCATGTATTGCTGCGTGAAGCCTGCATCTTCGCGCGCTTCGCGAAGAGTTTTGAACTTCGCCAAGCCTTATCACCTCCTTCGCTTGTCGAACTGTCTCAAAGGTTAGTTTTTCTAGCATTGCATGTCAAGTTATTTTTGCAATAAAATGCAAGAGAAGTTAACAGGAGGTCGCTATGGGTATCCGCGAGAACATCATCCAACTGCGGGAACTGTTCGGCGTTACGCAAGAGCAGCTTGCCTCGATTGCGGGCGTTTCCCGTGGTGCCGTCTCTCAATGGGAGGGCGGTTTCTCCGAACCTCGTATGGGTTCGATACAAAAGATTGCGGACTACTTCCGCATTTCTAAAAGCAACATTATTGAAGATAACGGGATGTCGTTCATCGACCCCGTGACCAAAAAGCCCAAGGGCAGCCCGTATATGCCCTCCGGCGCCATCCCCGTGGTGGCCAGCAGCGCAACCGTGCCGCTTCTCACGCTTGGCCGCGTGCACGCCGGCTCACTCGCCGACGAGGAGGAGGTCGCGCACCGCGTGGAGGTGCCCGCCTCCGTGTGTGCCGGCCACCCGCGCGCTTTCGCCCTGGAGGTCGAGGGCGACTGCATGAACCGCGTCATACCCGAGGGCAGCCACGTGCTGGTCGACCCCGACCGCCAGCCCGCCAACGGGTCCATCGCCGTGGTGGAGACGGAGGACTACCGCGCGGTCATGCGCCGCTGGTACAAGGGCAGCACCAAGCTGATGCTGTCGGCGGACAGCTTCAAGGACTACGAGGACATGATTTTCGGCATGGACGACGGCCCTGTGCGCGTGATCGGCACGGTGGTGTGGTTCCAAGCCTCCAACGAGATGGAGTAGCCATGGGCCTGTTTGATTTTCTGAAGCAAAAGGGGAGGAGGACGGCCGAGCCGGTTTCCTATGTTCCCGAATGTTTGGAACTCCCGGAGTCGAACTACGACCAACTATTTGACGAGTTTCAGCCGGAATGGGCTGACCAGTTTCCCGACTTCCCCTATGAGTTCCAAGGAAGACCAGCGATCAGGACGACTTTAACCGAGCGTATGCGCGATATGTTCAGCATTGCTCCGCAGGACGTTCCGAGAGTTGAGGCTCTTGTTCATCAGGCCAACAGCTTGCTTGCTGATGCTCATTCCCTTGCTACTTTTCCCGAGTTTTCCGTCCCTATGCCTGATTTATCTGATTCCTATAAATGCTTGTTGCGTTTTCCGCTTTGCGCTATTCGGTGCATCCCGTTTACGGAAAAAACCGGTCGGGTGTCGAAGTTTCCGTTCCGGTTTGAATACGATTCCGGGATGATGCGCAAGCCCAGGGCGCCGAGAGCTCATATCAGGATGACCGCTAGCTTGATGCCGAACGGGGACCCGGGAAGGATTGAAAGCGAGTACGCTCTCTTCGAGAGTGGTGCCTCGTTCGGCCACTATTGGATAGTCACCTCAAAGATCGTCAACGGAGAACTTGTCGTCTCACGAATCAGCGAAACGAGTCCGACAGGCGATACTCCGCCGACTCTTTACACATTAGGCAGGTAGCCATGGGCGGACGTGTGGCGATATACGCCCGCTTCTCCAGCCACAACCAGCGCAGCGAGTCCATCGAGATACAGGTGGAGAAGTCCCGCGACTACTGCCGCGAGAACGAGCTGACGGTGGTCGCGGAGTACTGCGACTACGCGCAGACCGGCACCAACACCGACCGCGCGGAGTTCCAGCGCATGATGGCCGACGCAAGGCGCGGGCTGTTCGATTTCGTGGTCATCTGGAAGGTGACCCGCATCATGCGCAACCGCGACGAGATGGCCATGGCGCGCATCATGCTGCGCCGCAGCCGCGTCGAGATACTGTACGCGGGCGAGGACATAGCGGGCGGCTCGGCGGGCGTGCTGCAGCTCGGCATGCTCGAACTGCTCGCCGAGTACGAGAGCGCGGTCGACGCGGAGCGCATCCGCGAGGGCATCCAGAAGAACGCCCAGCGGTGCATGGCCAACGGCTGCGTGCGCTACGGCTGGGACATAGTGGACGGGCGCTACGTGGTCAACGAGGAGGAGGCCGCCGCCATCCGCCTGGGCGTGCGCATGGTCTTGTCGGGTAAGTCGGTGGCCGACGTGGTGCGCGCCTGGGAGCCGTACCGCACCAAGCGCGGCGGCAAGTGGCGCTTCCAGACGGTGCGCCGCATACTGATGCGGCGGGAGAACGGCGGGGAGTACCGCTACGCGGGCGTGGTCGTGCCCGGCGGCATGCCCGCCATCGTTCCCATGGATGACGAGGAGAGGGTGATACGGATGCTTGAGGACTCGCACAGGCCCCGCGCCAAGACCGAAGCGTGGGACTTCCCGCTCACGGGCAAGCTCTACGACGGGCGCGACGGCGGGCTGATGACCGGCACCAGCGGCACGGGCAAGTCGGGCAGGCTCTATCACTACTACCGCTGCCGCAGCTGCGGGCGCACCGTGCGCCGCGATGTCGTGGAGAAGCGCGTGGCCGACGCCGTGCGCGAGGCCCTGGGCAGCGCCGACAGCCGCGAGCGCATCGCTCGCATGCTGGCCGACGCCGAGGAGGAGCGCGCCGACGAGAAGCCCTTGAGCGAGACCATAAAGGGCGAGCTGGCCAAGATCGAGACGGCGTTCTCCAACATATGGGCGGCCATCGAGTCGGGCATCGCGCCGCCGGGCGGCAAGGAGCGCATAGACGCGCTGAAGCAGCGGCAGGCGCTCCTCAAGGACGAGCTGCGCACGGCCGAGGCCCTTGAGGCCGCCCGCCTTGACTACGACCGCGCGCTGTTCTGGCTTGAGGGCATGGCCGCCGCCGAGGTGGACGACGCGCAGCTTCTGCGCACGTTCGTGGCGCGCGTGGTGCTGGGCGGCCCCGACGATGACGACGGCCTGCGCGTGGCGTTCACGTTTGACGATTCTGCCGGCTTGGGCGATAATCCGTCGCTGCCTGGCGCTATAGGTCCAGGTGGCGAGGTGTTCGACCGAATGAACGCCAGCTCCACCATAAGTAACAGGCAGGTAGATACTTATATCTACCTGCCTTTTTATTTCTAGTCCGTACCGCGGAGAATCGAACTCTATGCAGGGCGCGGGCGTAAAGAAAACGCGTAAGCGTTTTTAGCCCGCGGGCGAGGACGCCGGCAGGCGGCCGAAGCCGGTGCGGATTTGCGAAGCAAATACGCGGATTCTCCGCGCAAACTATCAGCTCAATATGGATGCGATGTTTATCGAATCTCAGCCGGCCATGCGCCGCATCAACGGATCCCCCCGCACCGCGGAGAATCGAACTCTGTGCAGGGCGCGGACGTTAAGAAAACGTCGCGGCAGCACAGGGTGGGACGTGCTTTCCCAATGGCGGCCCAGGCGTAAAGTCCATCCCGGAATCCGCGCTCAGACTGGGACGTAGTTTCCGGATGACACATCAAGCGGAAAGCGCATCCCGGAATCTAAGCTCGAAATGGGATTCATTTTCCTGATGACAGGCTCAGCGGAAAATACGACCCGGAATTTGCTCTGAGAACGGGACACGCTTTCCCGCCGACCGCTCCGCCCTCCTCAACTCCAAAACCTGCGCGCCCTCCATCCCAAAACTGGGTAGAAGAAAGCCAAAACGCAATCGCAGGAGGTCAATATGACTGCAGAAGATAAGGCAAAGAACGCCGGCAAGGTCGCGCTCGTCCTGGAGGGCGGTAGTTTTCGCGGGCAGTTTACCGCGGGCGTGCTCGACGTTCTCATGGAGGCCGGCGTCGAGATTCCGGCTGTCTACGGTGTATCGGCCGGCGCCCTCAACGGCGTGAACTACAAGTCGCACCAGATCGGCCGTGCCAACCGCATCAACCTGGCTTTCTGCAACGACAGCCGCTTCATGGGCGCCGCATCGTTTGCGTCCACGGGCTCTATCGTCGGCTACGACTTTATCTTCAACGATGTCCAGGACCGCCTGGATCCCTTTGACAATGAGACGTTCGACGCGAGCCCCATCGAGATGTACGCCGTCGCGACGGACATGCTCTTTGGAACCGCCACGTACCTCCCGGTCAAAAGCGCCGTGCTCGACCTCGACGCTGTTCGCGCCTCGACGTCGCTGCCGCTGGTGACGCCGCCGGTCGAGATTGACGGGCACAAATACGTCGACGGCGGCGTAGCCGATTCGGTCCCCATCGAGCATGTGCTCGAGGAGGCGGGCTTCGATCGCGCGGTTGTCATTGTCACGCAGGACCGCTCGTACGAGAAAAAGCCCTACGAGTTTATGCCTGCCGCGCGCGCCCGCTATGCCGACTACCCCTATCTGCTCGAGGCTATCGAGACGCGCCACGACCGCTACAACATCCAGCGCATGCACCTGTGGAAGTATGAGCGCGAGGGCCGCGCGTTGGTCGTCGCTCCGCAAAAGCCGGTCGAGGTCGGCCATGTCGAGCACGATTCGACAAAGCTTTTGGACCTGTATATCCAGGGCCGTCAGGAGGCAAAGCGCCTGCTCGCGGAAATCCAAGAGTTCGTTGAACGCTAGCGACGGCGAACCCTCAAAAAATGACAACAGCTAAAGAGCTGGAAAAATCACGGCTCGTGGATGACATGTGCAGAAACTCTGGTCGGAGCCAAAATACCTGTTGACTCGTACGGCGAGCGGGGTAATATGGACGGGTTACTTGCAGAGCCCCGTGAATCTCTGTAACAACACGTACTGTACATGGAGGAGTCTAAGTGATTTCGAAATCGACTCACTACGCCAAGCAGGGCGAGGTCCAGCGCAACTGGGTTCTCGTCGACGCCGATGGTGCTGTCCTGGGCCGTCTTGCCGCCCAGATCGCAATGATCCTGCGCGGTAAGAACAAGCCCCAGTTCACGCCCAACAGCGACTGCGGCGACTTCGTTGTCGTCATCAACGCCGATAAGGTCCAGCTTACCGGTAACAAGGCCGACACGAAGACCTATTATCGCCACAGCGGCTACAACGGCGGCCTCAAGGCTGAGAGCTTCCGCCAGGCTATGGAGAAGCACCCGGAGAAGGTCATCGAGCGCGCCGTTCGCGGCATGCTGCCCAAGACCACCCTCGGCCGTGCCCAGATGACCAAGCTTAAGGTCTACGCTGGTGCCGAGCATCCGCACGCTGCCCAGAACCCCACGAAGATTGAGCTGGAGGCTTAAAGATGGCTGAGAACACCGTTGTCTACCAGGGTACCGGCCGTCGTAAGAACGCCGTCGCCCGCGTCCGTCTCGTCCCCGGCACCGGCAAGGTGACCATCAACAAGCGTGACGCCGAGCAGTATTTCGGCCGTCATCAGCTCGTTGAGAACGCCCTCGCTCCCTTCAAGGTGACCGACACCGCCGGTCAGTTCGACGTTATCGCTCTGTGCGATGGCGGCGGCATCTCCGGTCAGTCCGGCGCTCTGCGCCTGGGCATCGCTCGCGCTCTTCTGAACGCTGGCGACTACCGTGCTGACCTCAAGAAGGCCGGTTTCCTTACGCGCGATGCTCGCGTGGTCGAGCGCAAGAAGTACGGCCTCAAGAAGGCCCGCCGCGCTCCCCAGTTCTCCAAGCGCTAAGGTTTTATCTCCTTTCGAGATACAATGTACAAGCGGGGCCTGCCGATTCCTCGGCGGGTCCCGCTTTTCTTTTTCGACTAGGGCGGGCGGTTGCATATCGCCTGCTAGGGAAGGAGCGATCCTATGCCCCAGAACATCTTCGGTACCGACGGCGTCCGTGGCGTCGCCAACGCCGGTCTTTCGTGCGACCTCGCGTTTCGCCTGGGCCGCGCGGCGACCAAGTTTCTTGGTCCGGACATCTGCATCGGCCGTGACACGCGCCTTTCGGGCACCATGCTCGAGAGCGCTCTGACCGCCGGCATTATGGCCGAGGGCGGCCGCCCGCATTGCTGCGGCGTTATCCCCACGCCTGCCGTGGCACTGCTCACCGTTCAGAACGAGCTCGACGGCGGCATCGTCATCTCTGCTTCGCATAATCCGCCGGAGTTCAACGGCATCAAGTTCTTTAGCCGCAAGGGTATGAAGCTTCCTGATGCTGTCGAGGAAGAGATCAGCGCCTGGGTCATGTCCGAGGAAGCCATGGCTGCCGACACGCTGCCGACTGGCGCCGGCGTGGGCCACATCATCAAGATGAAGGACGCCCGCAAGGCATACGTCGACCACGCCATCGATACGCTTGATGGCCTGAGGCTCGACGGCCTGGTCGTTGCCGTCGACTGCGGTCACGGTGCTTCCTGCCAGACTACGCCCGCCGCGCTGCAGCGCCTGGGTGCCACGGTGCACGCTATCAACACCGATTACTGCGGCACTGACATTAACGTTGAGTGCGGCTCTACGCACCTCGAGCCCCTGCGCGAGCTCGTGCTGCGCACCCATGCAGACATCGGTCTGGCCCACGACGGCGACGCCGACCGCGTACTGTTCGTGGACAGCGAGGGCAATGAGATCGACGGTGACTACATCCTGGCTATCTGCGGTTCTGACCTCGCCGCTCGCGGCAAGCTCGCTAACTCCGAGATCGTTTCGACCGTCATGTGCAACCTGGGCTTCTCCATCGCTATGAAGGAGCAGGGCTTCGAGATGGTCCAGACCGCCGTGGGCGACCGCTACGTTCTGGAGCGCATGCTCGCGGACGGCGCCGTCATCGGCGGCGAACAGTCCGGCCACATCATCTTCCTGGAGCACAACACCACCGGCGACGGCCTGGTGACGGCTCTGCAGCTGCTGGCCGTGCTCAAGCGCACCGGTCGTACCCTCACCGATCTTTCCGGCATCATGAAGAAGTACCCGCAGGTGCTCGTCAACGTGCATTCCGACAACAAGGCCGGCCTGGACGATTGCCAGCCCATCTGGGATGCCGTCGCTGCTGCCGAGAAGGAGCTTGACGGCCGCGGCCGCATTCTGGTGCGCCCGAGCGGTACCGAGCCGCTGGTCCGTGTGATGGCCGAGGCTGAGACGCACGAGCTGACCCAGCGCGTTGTTGACGACATCGTCGAGGTTGTCAAGCGCGAACTTCCCTAATGGTCAAAAACCGTTGCCAAGTGGTAAACTGTTAAGGTTATTTTGATTGATTGGTATGTCCGAGGGGGAGCATGTTCACTAAAGTCCTAAGGTCTTTTGGTATGCGTGGTCGAGTCCTTACGCTGGATGCTCCCATCTCGGGCGACGTCATTCCGCTTTCCGAGGTAAACGATCAGACGTTTGCCACCGGCCTTTTGGGCCAGGGCGTGGCGATTCAGCCCACCGGAACGCGTGTGATTGCACCGGCTGACGCCAAGGTCGAGGCCATTTTTCCCACGGGACACGCCGTTGCGCTTAACACGGTCGATGGCTTGGACGTGCTCATCCACGTTGGTTTGGACACTGTTCAGCTCGAGGGCAAGCACTTTACCGTACATGCGCAAGTGGGTGACATCGTCCATAAGGGCGATGTACTCATTGAGTTCGATCGCGAGGCAATTGCTGCCGAGGGCTACGATGTGACGGTTCCCATCTTGGTGTGCAACTCCGTTGAGTTCTCGAGCATCAAGGGCTCCGTTGGCGTGCATGTCGAAGAGATGGACCAACTCATCGTTGCTCGCGAGCGCTAGCAAGTGCACGTGGCCATTAGCCTACAATTCAAACACGTTTACGGAGGGCGCCCTTGAAAGAGGACGCCCTCCGTGGCAAGATGGGAAACGTCCGAGGCTAAACAGCTTCGGGTCACCGTGGACGGGCAGGGGCCTCGACGCGGCTAGACACGAGACACATACATTACGCGACCTCGCCCTGGTGGCCGCACACGTTGGTTGCGGCCGACGCGGGCCGCGGGCAAGTGCTTGTAAGGGAGCCTTGCCTCTCTTGTACGAGAAAGGACGCGTAATGAAGATCATTAAAGCTAAAGACTACGAGGATATGAGCCGCAAGGCCGCCAATATCATCTCGGCCCAGGTTATCCTCAAGCCCGACTGTGTACTGGGCCTTGCCACCGGCTCCACCCCGATCGGTGCCTACAAGCAGCTCGCTGCTTGGTACGAGAAGGGCGACGTCGACTTTGCCGAGGTCAGCACCTATAACCTGGACGAGTATCGCGGCCTTTCGCACGACGATCCCCAGAGCTATCACTACTTCATGCGTGAGAACTTCTTCGATCACATCAACATCGACCTGAACAACACGCATGTGCCCGACGGTTCCAACCCCGACGCCGCCGCTGCCTGCTCTGAGTACGACAAGATCGTCGCCGACGCCGGTTACCCGGATCTGCAGCTGCTCGGCATCGGCAACAACGGCCACATCGGCTTCAACGAGCCCGATGACCACTTCTCCAAGGGTACGCACTGCGTCGACCTCACCGAGAGCACTATTCAGGCCAACAGCCGCCTGTTCGACAGCATCGACGATGTTCCTCGTCAGGCCTACACCATGGGTACCCAGACCATCATGTATGCCCGCATGATCCTGGTCGTCGCCAACGGCGAGGCCAAGGCTCAGGCCGTGCATGACATGTGCTATGGCCCGGTTACGCCCGAGTGCCCGGCTTCGATCCTGCAGCTGCACACCAACTGCGTTGTCGTTGCCGACGAGGCCGCCCTTTCGCTCTGCGAGTAGCGCGAATCCTGCACCTCGACATAGCCTTGCCGTAGGCCTCCGCTTTGCGGGGGCCTTTTTGCTATCCCTTTCCGCCCGCTTGACCAAAATCTTGGCGCAAGCTTGACGAATGCCGGATGCCCAACAGCTTGATTCATTCCATACCAGATTCTATGCAAAAATGCCACTAGAAGGTCGTAGACGGTAGCGGGTGCTAGGCGAGTTGAATGACATGGCTGAACCTTGTTCATCTGCGTTACACTGCCGCTTAGATGGGACAAGCTGACAAGCTCATTTACCTGCTTAAAGACCGATTAGTCGGGGGATTAATAACAATCGGCCCTCGCTGTACAAAAACTTGCCGCTTGCGTACCAAAAGACAACCTAAAACACAAGGTCGCTCTATTCATAGCGCGGCTTGTATGGTCTTGCGGCTACAGTGTCCATACGGTCGAGTTGAGGAGCGGGCATGGTAAACGATTTGGGCGGTATAGACGAGCTCGAGCTGATGCCGTTGGGCGGAGGCTATATGGTGCGACGCGAACGCTTGATGAATGAGCTTATCGCCAAGGGCCGAAAGGCCGGCATCGTGGTTCTTTATGCGCCCGACGGGTTTGGGAAGACCTCGGTGCTGCTGCAGTACACCCATGAGGTTAAATGCGACCCGACGCGAGGCCCCGTGCGGATTATCGAGGCGGATCGCGCCATTGGGCGCGAGGTGTTTATGCAGCTCGAGGTGGTTACCGAAGAACTCAAAGACAAACCGCACTCCCTTATCGCGATTGATAATGTGCCAAACCTCGATCAGCACGATACCGAAGACCTCATCGACAGGATTCGCGGCCTGCGCGCTATGGGGGTAGGGGTCTTTATCTCCTGCCGTCCTTCAAATCGTCAGCTGATTCATGGGCTGGGCGATTCGGTTAAGATCAATGCGCAGATGCTTAAGGTGCATGCCTATGAGTATTCGGCGTGGGCATCGGCGTTTTCGATCAGCACATCGCTCGACTTTTATCAGCTCACGCAGGGCGTGCCCGAGCTCGTTTCGGCATTGCAGACGGGTCTGTATGGCCAAGGTGACGTAGCCGGTCTGCTCGAAAACGAGATTGTCAACGTATATGGCGCGGCACTTGCCGATCTGGCTTCGCTCGACAATAATGCGCTGTTTTGCGTGGCATGTCTCATGGTTTTGATGGGCGAGGGCAATATCGCAGAACTCGAGGCCTGTGGGGTGAGGCTGTCGATGGTCGACCAGTCCTATTTTGTGCGCGACTACCCGATCTTTGGCTTGGATCCCGCCGAGCGGAGTTTTACGTGTCTGGGCACGGAGGATAACGGACGCTTGCGCTTGCGTAAGTTGGTGGCCGAGGTCCGCCCCGAACTTGTTCCGAGGGCGGCCCGGATTTTGCTTAAGGCGGGCCGATGCGATGCGGCGATGGGCCTGGCGGACGCCTTTTTGGACCGTGAAGCGGTCCTTGAACTTGCTGGGCAGTATGGGGTCGATCTGGCTCTGACGGGGCACGGGGCCGATATCTGCCGAGCGGCACTGGGCACGATCGATGCCGACGATCCGGCTCCAGAGCCAACGCCCGCCGAGGCGCTCGGCGTATATCTGGCAGCGGTCAGCGTGTCCAATACAAAGCTCGCTCGCTATATGGCATCGGTTATCGAGCGCGGGGGCGAACGGGCGGCCTGCGAAATAGACCCTGTCTCATGGAGGGTGGCCCAGACACTGACAGCTGTTTGCTATGGGGACAACGGGCTTGGGCTCCCTACGAACCTGGCCGTGCCAGAAATCGAGACATCCCATACCGCACTCGATATGTTGTCTGCGCATATCGAGATCAAGCGATGCCTGACCGAACGGGGAGATGACGGCGGCGTTCTACAGCAGCTCAAAACGAGCAGGGCCTACGATTGCGAGCTCGACATCGTGGGGATTGTTATACGGGCCGATAGCATGCTGGTGGAGCTCTTTGACGGGTCGTTTGCGGGAACCGACGAGCGCGACGACGAGATGACGGTGGTGCGGGAGGCGCTCGACGTACGTGGGCTTAAGGCGATGGCTATCTGGGTGCGCATGGTGTTGGCGGCACGGCGGCTCCTTTCCGGCTTGCCGGTAACCGACGACGCGGCGTTCAACGAGCTCGATCGTTTTGCCGTGCGCATGCGCGACAACCAGATTCAGCTGTTTGGGCTGTTGCTAGAAGGCTGGCAGTCACTGGCAGAGGGACGGCCGGTTAATGCAAAGTTCCGTGCGGTCCAAGTGCTCAAACTTGCCGAGGAGTCGATTGCGTACATGCGCGATAACGCATTGCTGCTGGAGCGCATAGCGTATCTGCGTAACACCTCGATGGTTTCGGTGCGCGAGGAAGCGGAGCTACTCGATATAAGCCAGACGCAGGTTGGTGGAGCGGAGGCCTGGATGGTGGCGCTTCATTTGGCCTGTGCGGGCCGAGACAGCGACCTTGCGGCCTGGATGTCCATGAATCGTGCGGGGATTCTAGAGCCATCGTATCGGCTCTTTGCGCGCCTTGCCATGCATTGTCTGGGCGAGCCGGCGGGCAGGATACGCAAGAAGCTTCCCGTGCGCGAGCTGTCGCGGTACTCGCTGCGCGACGATTTGGAAGGGGAGGGCGAGCGCCTGTTCCAGGCTGGCGAGGTTGAAGCCGTTGATACCATCGACCATATCGAGATTCGCATGTTTGGTGCGTTTCGCGCCGAGCGCGACGGGTTTCCCATCACGGACAAAATGTGGCGCCGCAAGAAGGCGGCGACGCTTGCCGAGCGGCTTGCGCTGGGCATGGATTCGCTCGTCGATCGCGAGACGCTGGCAATGGAGCTGTGGCCCCATGCCGAGTTCAATAGCGCCCGCAACAACCTGTACTCGACGATATCGCGCTTGCGGTCGGCTTTGGGGCCGACGCCGGATGGCAAGTCGTGTGTGCTCATCCAAAATGAATGCATCGGACTCAACGGTGACTACGTCAAGACCGATGTACGGCTGTTTGACCAGATAAGCCGCGAGATTTTGGGAAATCGCACGGGTGCGCGCGGGCCCCATCTGGTCGAGTTGTGCCTTAAGATTGAGCAGCTTTATGCCGGACCGCTGTATGTTCCCAATGGCTGTAATCCCACCTACTTTTTGCGTATGCGACGCATCATGCAGTCAAAGTACATCGATTGCATGATTAAGGGAGCAAATGCCGCTCTAGAAGAAAACGATCTGCAGTCGGCGATTTGGCTGGCGGAGTCGGGGCTTCGGCAGGAAACGGCGCGTGAGGATATGGTGCGCTGCGCCATGCACGTCTACAGTGCGGCGGGGCGGCGGCGCGATATCGTCGAGCTGTACAGCGGGCATATGCACCATCTGAGGGAGCAGGTCAATGGCGTGCCCGAGCCCGAGACGCGGCGTCTATACGAGCGCTTGGTGGAGGGGCGGCTCAATCGCGTGCTGGTCGAGCGATAAAAAACGGGCGCCCGAAGTACTTGGGCACCCGTAAGCTTGCTATGTGTTGGCTCGCCGGATCATTGGCTCTTAGACGAGCTTGATCTTCTCGATGTCCTTGCGCGAAGACTCGCGATACAGCGAGAACTTGCGGCCGATGACCTGGACGACCTCGGCGTGGCAGCGCTCAGCGAGCTCTTCGGCGGCCTCGCGGGCGGAAAGACTGGAGCCATCGAGCACGGAGCACTTAACGAGCTCGTGCTTCTCCAGGTAGGCGACCGTCTGCTCGACGGTGCCCTCGTTGACATCGGACTTGCCGATGATGATGGCGGGGTTGAGGTGATGGGCCATGCTGCGAAGCTGCTTGACCTGGGCTCCTGTCAGTGCCATGGGTTCTCGCTTTCTATGTATGGGGCGCCCCGCGACGGGGCCTTAATCTACGTGAGCTGTCCCACGATAGCGCAGGAACGGCGCGGTGTGGAGCGCGTTTGCCCAGTTCAAAAAGAATGCGGATGCCGAGTGAGTGGGCGGTGCGGGCTGCGAACAGGCTATGAGCGGGGTGCAGAGACCGGCTCCCATGCAATAAACGCCCAACGAACCTTACGGACATGATCGAGCATATAGCGCCCCTGCGGCACGCCCTTGGAGCCCGGCTCACCGGCATGGGGGTTCTCAATCATGTGTTGGGCGATGTAGTCGCGCAGGCGGTCGATCTTATCCTCGTTGCCACGCTCGAGCATACGGGAGAAGTCCGTCACGCCTGCCTCGAGGTTATCGAAGGTATCGCGACGAGGCGATTCAAAGTACGTAACCTGCGGCAACGCACCCATCTGAATGAGGATATTAAAAGCATACACAAAGCCATTACTGCAGGTAACGGAGGCGCCAATGGCGTTCATCAGGTGCAGATCATAGCGCGGGCTGGAGTTGGCGACCATCGTGACAGCACAACGCCGACGAGCCGTACGATCAAGCTTGGCAAGCGCACCTTTTAGATTGGTCGTCGTAACTGACCGACTGGCAAAGGCAACATCCACCGCTTTCGCGACCGGTCCAACCAAATCCCAATCATCATCCCAAGCAAGCTCAAGCGGCGTTATGCGATCCTCGAGCCCGTAGTACTCAATGCCGGCATCAAGCGTGCCCAGCATGGCGGGGGAGAAATCAGCGGCAATCACGGGATGCCCGTCTTGCGCAAGCGGAATAGCAATCGACCCAGCCCCGCACCCCATATCCAGCACCGATTCACCAGGCTTTAACGCCAACAGCTTTATAAAATCCCGGGCATACGGAGCAGTCTCAAGCGGCCGAAAATGCCGAGCCCTTTTATCCCACTCAAAAGAATCATCAGCCCGATGCCGAGCGGCCTGCAGACGCATCCATTCGCCATTCCAATCCGCAGAAAGCAGCTCAGAACGAGAATCCCCATCAACCACGGGCCAACCTCCTAGCAACAAAAAAGCGACTCCCCCCAAAAAGAAGAGCCGCAACCAGCATATATCAGAAAAAGAACCGTTCCAACGCCAAACCACCGCACCAGTCAAGTGGTGCAGGAGCGAAGCGACTGCAACCGGGATAGAACCCAACCGAGGTCCCGTTGTGCGGGAGCCCCGGGGAGGGCAAATATATAAGGTCGATCGCGAGTTCCGCACGAGCCGGAGAGCACTTAATGTGCTCTCCGTGTGAGTCAGGACTGTCCGAGCAGGCGACCTTATATATTTGCCCTCCCCGGGGCTCCTCGCCAGTCCCCCTCAGCTAGTTCTTCAGTGAGTTCAGCGGTGCCGGGAAGCGTCCACCACGGTGGGCAAGCACGGTGCCGGCGTTGGGGTTCACCGGCATGATGGGCGCACGGCCAAACAGGCCGCCGTACTCGACGCAGTCGCCCACGCCCTTGCCGATGGCGGGGATCACGCGGACGGCCGTGGTCTTGTTGTTGATGACGCCGATGGCCATCTCGTCGGCGATGATGCCGGCGATGGTCTCGACCGGGGTGTCGCCGGGGATAGCGATCATGTCCAGGCCAACGGAGCACACGCAGGTCATGGCCTCGAGCTTCTCGAGCGAAAGCGCACCGGCTTCGACGGCGGCGATCATGCCGGCGTCCTCGGACACGGGGATGAAAGCGCCGGAGAGACCGCCCACGCTGGAGCTGGCCATGACGCCGCCCTTCTTGACGGCATCGTTGAGCATGGCGAGCGCGCAGGTCGTGCCGGGGCCACCGCAGGTGCCCACGCCGATGATCTCGAGGATGCGCGCGACGGAGTCGCCGATGGCAGGCGTGGGAGCCAGCGACAGGTCGACAATGCCCTTCTCGACACCCAGGCGATGGGCGGCCTCGCGGCTCATGAGCTCGCCGGCACGGGTGATCTTAAAGGCGGTCTGCTTGATCTTCTCGGCAACCTCCATCATCGAGGCGGAGTCGGGGAGCGTCTCCAAGGCAGCAGCCATAACGCCGGGGCCCGAGACGCCTACGTTGATGACGGCGTCGGCCTCGCCACCGCCGTGGACGGCGCCCGCCATAAACGGGGAGTCCTCGACCATATTGGCAAAGCAGACAAACTTGGAAGCGCCGACGGAATCCTGGTCGGCCGTGAGCTTGGCGGCATCGATGATGGTCTGCGCGGCCATGAGCACGGCGTCCATGTTGATGCCGGCACGCAGGCTGGCGACGTTGACGCTGGAGCAGACGCGGCTCGTGGTGGCGAGCGCCTGGGGGATGGACTGGATGACGCGGCGGTCGGCGTCGCCGATGCCCTTCTGGACGAGTGCGGAGAAGCCGCCCAGGTAATCGATGCCGAGCGTCTCTGCCGCGCGGTCGAGGGCGTGCGCGATGGGGGTGAGGTCCTCATCCTTGCAACACGCGGCAATCTGTGCCACCGGGGTGACGGAAACACGCTTGTTGACGATGGGGATACCGTACTCGCGCTCGAGGTTCTCGGCGGTCTCGACCAGGTGCTCAGCCGTGTGCGTCACGTGGTCGTAGATCTTCGTGCACATGCGGTCGAGGTTCTCGTCGCCGCAACCCATGAGCGAAACACCCATGGTGATGGTCCTGATGTCGAGGTTCTGCTCCTCAACCATGCCGCGGGTTTCCGCGATTTCTGCGGGCGTGATCGCCATCCTTGCGCTCCTATCTGCCAAAACGAGCATAGTCTTATCTATTCTAACGTGCCGCACGTGCCAAGTGGCGCATGCGGCACGTTTTGGTGCTCGGTTGTTTCCGTTGTGTTACTGCCCAAAGACCTCTTCGGCGATACGAGCGCTTTCGGCGGCGTCCTTGGCGTAGTAGTCCGCGCCGATCTGCTTGGCGTATTCGGGGGTGAGTACGGCGCCGCCTACGATGATCTTGACGCCCGGAACCTCGGCATGGAGCAACTTGATGGTCTCTTCCATGGCGACGACCGTGGTAGTCATAAGCGCCGAGAGGCCGACGAGTTTGATATCGCGCTCCTTGACGGTCTTGAGTACCTCCTGCGGATCGACGTCGCGGCCCAGGTCAAAGACGGTATAGCCGTAGTTGTCGAGCAGCATCTTGACGATGTTCTTGCCAATGTCGTGGATGTCGCCCTTGACGGTGGCCACGCAGATCTTGCCCTTGTCGGCGATCTCGCCGGCGGGCATCAGGCGCTTGATGGTGTCGAAGCCCACACGCGCTGCCTCGGCCGAGGCCATAAGCTGCGGCAAGAAGAACTTGCCCTGGTCAAAGAGAACGCCAACCTCGTCGAGGGCGGGGATAAAGTGATTGTTGATGAGGTCCATGGCGTCGTGGTCTGCCAGCAGACGCTCGGTCTCGGCAGCGATCTCGCCTTTGCGGCCCGAGACGACCATGCGACGAATTGGGTCGTCGTTGCCGTCGGTGCCGGCGGTGCCCGCGGCAGGCGCGGCATCACTCGATGCGGCCTGAGCTGCTGCCGGGTTTGCGGCGATCTTATACGGATCGGTCCAACCGGCGTAGCGCTCGATGTATCCGGTCGAACCCTCGTCCTCAACGCTCAGGACGCGATAACTGTAGACGGTATCCATAAAGCGCTTGGAGCCCGGGTTCATGATGGGGGCGTCCAGACCCGCGCCAAAAGCGGCAGCCAAAAAGACCGAGCCCAGCAGCGGGCGGGCAGGCAGGCCAAAGCTGATGTTCGACACGCCGAGCGCGCATTTGACGCCCAGACGCTCCTTGCACAGGGACATGGCGCGTAGGATCTGCTCGGCCTGGCGTTGATTGGTCGAGGCGGTCATGACCAGGCAGTCGATGAGGATGCGGTCCGGTCCGATGCCGTAGCGGGCGGCCTCGGCCACGATGCGCTCGGCGATGGCGAAGCGGGCCTCGGCGGTATCGGGGATGCCGCCTTCGTCGAGCGTAAGGCCGACAACGTTGGTGCCGTAGTGGGCGACCAGCGGAAAGATCTCATCCATGATCTGCTGCTTGCCATTGACCGAGTTGATGATGGGCTTGCCGGCGTAGCGGCGCACGGCGGCCTCGACAGCGGCGGGGTCGGTGGAGTCGATCTGCAGCGGCAGCAACGTGGAGCCCTGGAGCTGTTCGGTCGCCTGTTGGATGATCTTGACCTCGTCGATCTCGGGCAGGCCCACGTTAACGTCCAGGATGTCGGCGCCCTGCTCTTGCTGGCTGATGCCCTGGCTCACGACGTAGTCCAGGTCGCCGTCGCGCAGGGCCTGCTGCAGGCGCTTTTTGCCGGTGGGGTTGATGCGCTCGCCGATGACAGCGATCTTGTGGCCGTCGCAGGGAAGGTCCACGACCGTTTGGGCGCTCGTGACCGACATGCTGGGCTTGCGGCGGCGCGGGCTGGGCGTGTGGTTGTCGATAAGCGTGCACAAGGCCGCCATGTGCGCCGGCGTGGTGCCGCAGCAACCGCCCACGACGCTCACGCCGTCGGCGATCATGCCGGCGACGGCCTCGGCGTATTCGGGGGCCTGGATGTCAAAGACGGTGTTGCAGTCGTCGTCCACGTGGGGGAGTCCCGCGTTGGCCTGCACCATAATGGGCTTATCGGTAACGGTGAGCATACGTGCGGCGAGTCCTCGGAGCTCGGCCGGTCCCTGGCTGCAGTTGATGCCCAAAACGTCGGCGCCGATGGCATCGAGCGTGATGGCGGCGACCTCGGGGCTCGTGCCCAGGAAGGTGCGGCCGTCTTCCTCGAAGGTCATGGTGGCAAAGACGGGCAGGTCGGAGTTCTCGCGGCAGGCGAGGACCGCCGCCTTGATCTCGGCCAGGTCGGTCATAGTCTCGATAATAAAGAGGTCCACACCCGCGGCGACGCCTGCGCGCACTTCCTCGGCAAAGAGGTCATAGGCCTCGTCGAAGCTCAGGGTACCCAGGGGGCGAAGCAGCGCGCCGATGGGACCGATATCGCCGGCGACGTAGTGGGCGCCGGCCTCGCGGGCACAGGCGACAGCGGCGGCAAAGACATCTGCCACGGTGGCGGCACCGTCGAGCTTGTGGGCGTTGGCGCCAAAGGTGTTGGCGGTGATCACGTCGCAGCCGGCCTCGACGTACTGACGCTGAATGTCGGTAATGACCTGGGGTTCCTCAAAGTTGAGCAGCTCGGGCAGGGCGCCCGCCTTCATGCCGGCGGCCTGCAACATGGTGCCCATGCCGCCGTCGAACAGCAGGTGTCCCGTGCCCTCGATGGCCGCACGCAGGCGATCGTCCTTAATGCGCAGATCGTCGATCGTGCGCGTCTTGTACGTGGCACCGTTGCGACGTGCAGCATCAACGGGTGCTGCCAATGCAGTGCCGTCAGAATCATGAGTGATAAGCGGAGTAAACATCGGGGGCTCCTAATGGCTGGAATAGCAGGTGGTGTGGGCGGCGCGGAAGCGGCAGTGCTCGCGCATACGGCAGATATTGCAGGTGGGGCGGCTCTGGGCGTCGTGGACTTCGCCTTCGAACAGACCGATCACCGCGGTCACGCTCTTGGTGGGCATGAGTAGGCTGGTGGGTGTGACGGTCAGGCCGATGAGCCGCGTGGCGTTGAGCGCATTGACGATCGCGCGCTGGGCCGAAAGCGGGCAGTCGCCGTAGCCGGGACTAAAGCGCCAGTTGCCGGCGAGCCCATGAACGGCGGCGTCCGTCTTGACCTGCTGGTCCATTTGCTCAACGGCGGCTTCCACGTAAGCGGAGCACGCGGCGTCGAGCACGGCGCCCTCCAGGGGATGTTGGGCTCCCGTGGTGCGCAGACGGCGCTCGGCGTCCATGCCGAGGGTGCATGCCATGAGCGCGGCAAAGCGGGCATCTTTGAGATGTCGATAGATATCGCGACCTCGCAGCTCAACGTTGGTGCCAACCAGACGGATGCTGGGCTCTCCCTGCTCGTCCACGCCCGTGGCATCGACGGCAAACACGCGGCGCACGCCACGGGGCTCAATGTCCAGTTCCAGACGTTCAACGACAAGCTCAATACGTCGTGACAGTTCGGGCTCAATCTGCTGGCCGCCGTAACCCAGATACCGCAGCATCTCGGCACGGTCGACACGGGGATGGTGCGCGGCATCGATACGGTAGAGCGCCGGCGACGCAAGGTCGGCCGGCACTTCGACAGCGGTTGTATCGATGTGCGATTTTTCCATTACCCCAGGCGCTCCATAATGGTCGCGGCGATCGCAGGACGGTTCATAGTGTACAGGTGCAGGCCGTCGGCGCCGTGCTCCTTGAGGTCGCAAAGTTGGCGGGCTGCATAATCTACACCAGCTGCCTGCAGGCTCTCGGGGTCATTCTCGTACTTGGCGAGAATCTTGATGACGGGGGAGGGCAGCGACGCGCCGCACATAAAGACCATGCGGCTGATCTGTGACTTGCCCATAAACGGCATGATGCCCGCGGTAATGGGCACGGTGATGCCGGCCTTGTCGGCAAGCTCGCGAAAACGGTAGAAGCACTCGTTATCAAAGAAGAGCTGCGTCACAAAGAAGCTCGCGCCAGCGTCCTGTTTTTGCTTGAGGTGTTCGACCGAGAGGTTGAGATCCTCACAGGCAATGTGGCCCTCGGGGTAGGCTGCGGCGCCCACGCAAAAGCCGGCGTCGACGAGCTCGGGGATGAGGTCGCGGGCGTAGGCGTAGTCGGAGGCGGGCTTGTCGTCCTCGGTCGCGCCGGCAGGGAGATCGCCACGCAGGGCCAGGATGTTTTCCACGCCGGCGGTGCGATACTCGTCGATCTTGGCGGCGATATCGGCGTGCGAGCGGCCCACGCAGGTAAGGTGTGCCACCGAGGGTGTATCGAATTCGCTCGTAATCATATGCGCGATGGGGGCGGTGGTGGCGCCGTTGCCCGAGCCGCCAGCCGAGCAGGTGACCGAGACAAAGCTCGGCGAAAGCTTGCACAGATTGCCTGCCACTTCGCGAGCCGTGTCGAGGGTGAGCTCGCCCTTGGGCGGGAACATCTCAAACGAAACGGGTGCGGTGCCCTGGGATGCTGCCTGCTTAAAAACCTCGTCGACGCGCATATCGTGCTCCTCTAGATACGTAATAGTGTGATGTGTTGTAAGGATTCTACAGCACCACTGTGCCACGGTGGAGTTTCACTCGCTATTTGAGGATACCAATCAAAGATGCCTTGCTATCGGCATTTCCTATAACAGAGCGGCTAATCTAGGCACGGACTATAAAGACTGGTATCTGATGCAAAATACCAGTTAATAGAGCTCCATCCCAAATTGACTACCCTTAAACCATGGGGAGAGGTCTGCTATTTATACAGTTGATTGGCTGTTGAGGGTGGCAACGCCGCCTCGATAGGGTAACCTCATTGATTGGTTTCGCGACAGCAACATAACGGTAATGTCGCGGAAACACGGCGAGTCTAAGCTATGACTCGTTCGTTAGTAATCAACACCGCTTCTCACGCGGTGCCGATACGAAGGGAGTTCCGTATGGCCGATCTTACTGACCGCTTCGGGACCATGGTGTTCTCTGAGGAAGTCATGAAGGACTACCTCCCCAAGGACATTTGGAAGCGCCTTGCTGCAACCCTCGAGGGCGGTGAGCCGCTCGACCTGGATGTGGCCAACGCCGTTGCCCATGCCATGAAGGTCTGGGCCATCTCCAAGGGCGCGACGCACTACGCGCACTGGTTCCAGCCGCTTTCGGGCATTACTTCCGAGAAGCACGACAGCTTCCTGGAGCCCAACCACGACGGCACCGCCATTACCAAGTTTACGGGCAAGAACCTCATCCAGGGCGAGCCCGATGCCTCGAGCTTCCCCAACGGCGGCCTGCGCGCCACCTTCGAGGCCCGTGGCTACACCGCTTGGGACCCCACTAGCCCCGCCTTTATCAAGGACGATGTCCTGTGCATCCCCACGGCTTTCTGCTCCTACACGGGCGAGGCCCTGGACAAGAAGACCCCGCTGCTGCGTTCCATGACCGCGCTCTCGCGTGAGTCTAAGCGCGTTTTGGCGCTGTTCGGTAAGACCCCCAAGAAGGTCGTTCCTTCCGTGGGTGACGAGCAGGAGTACTTCCTGATCAAGAAGGACGCTTACCGCAAGCGCAAGGACCTGGTCATCACCGGCCGCACCCTCTTTGGCGCCGCTCCCTGCAAGGGCCAGGAGCTCGAGGAGCACTACTTTGGCGCTATCCGCCCCACCGTCTCGGCCTACATGAAGGACTTGGACGATGAGCTGTGGGCGCTCGGCATTCCCGCCAAGACCAAGCACAACGAGGTTGCTCCCTGCCAGCATGAGCTTGCCCCCGTCTATGGCGAGGTCAACGAGGCCATCGACCAGAATCTGGTCATGATGGAGAAGATGAAGCTGATCGCCTCCCGCCACGACTTGGTCTGCCTGCTGCACGAGAAGCCCTTTGAGGGCATCAATGGTTCGGGCAAGCACAACAACTGGTCGCTTGGCACCGAGTCCGAGAACCTGCTCGATCCGGGCGACACCCCGCTCGACAACCTGCAGTTCATCGTCTTCCTCACCGCGGTGATCGAGGCCGTCGATAACTATCAGGAGCTCCTGCGTGCCTCTGTTGCCTCGGCTGGCAACGACCATCGTCTGGGCGCCAACGAGGCTCCTCCGGCGATTATGTCCATCTTCCTGGGCGACCAGCTTACCGAGGTCGTCGAGAAGATCATCGATGGCAAGGCTTCCGTCCATGCCACGCGCGGCGTGCTCGACCTGGGCGCCGATACCCTGCCCAAGCTGATGCAGGACAACACCGACCGCAACCGCACCTCCCCGTTCGCCTTCACCGGCAACAAGTTCGAGTTCCGTGCCTGCGGCTCCGAGCAGAACGTCTCCGACTCCAACCTGGTGCTCGATGCCGCCGTGGCCAAGTCGCTCAAGTCCTTCGCCGACGCGCTTGAGGGTACGCCCGAGGATGAGTTCCAGGATGCCGCGCTCGAGTACTGCAAGAAGGTGTTGACCGATCACCAGCGCATCCTGTTCTCCGGCGACGGTTACTCCGACGAGTGGCCCATTGAGGCCGAGAAGCGCGGCCTTGCCAACAACAAGACCACGGCCGATGCCCTGCCCGCCTTTGTTTCCGATAAGGCTATCGCGCTCTTCGAGGAGACGGGTGTCCTGACCAAGGCCGAGGCTCAGTGCCGCTACGACTGCAAGCTCGAGAAGTACAACAAGCTCATGAACATCGAGGCTACCACGATGGTTCGCGAGGCGCGTCGTACCTATCGCCCGGTCATTACCGCCTATGCCACCAAGGTCGCTAAGGGCCTTGAGACTATTCGTGCCGCCGGTGCCGAGGCCGCCATGCAGTGCGAGCAGAACACGCTCAACAAGCTCTGCAACGGTATCACCACCATCAACGACTCCATCAAGGCGCTCGACGCCGTGCATCAGAAGGCCGAAGCCCTCGATGGGCAGGAGCAGGCCAATGTGTATGCACACGAGGTCGTTCCCGCTATGGATACGCTGCGCGCCGCCGTGGATGCCATGGAAGAGATCGTGGCAGCCGACTACTGGCCGGTCCCGACCTACGACGACATCCTGTTCTACGTGTAGAGCGTAACTGACATATCGTCACGGTATTGAGCCGGGGTCCGCATCGCGCGGGCCCCGGCTTTTTGATTGCGAAGGACGCTTAGGAGTCCGTTTTGCAACTGATTCGCCCACGTAATAAGGGGTCGTGGGCAAAAAACGTCAAATATGAGTACTGTCACAAGTCCTGTAGCATTATCTATTTACAAAATATGGGTTGTTACGCAACATATGTCCAAGTACATAGCTGATAAACGCCTGCAATTCTTCCGCCGTAGGACCCCTGGCGTCTAAATCGCCTTCTGATGGCATGAAATCGCTGTTACTAAATTGGTAACAGTACTCATATTTGCTATTTTTTGCCCACAGGCCCTTGGACGACAGTGTGATTTAATGCCCTCGGGGTTCGAATCCCGGCGCATGGGTAGCAAAAAGCCCGCTACCGCGAGGGTAACGGGCTCTTCAATTCAAATGGTGCCCCCAGCGGGATGTCCGCGTGCGGCTGGCGCCGCCCGCTTTCGCTGCGTCGCTTCGCTCCTTGCGTGCTACGCTGGAAAACGCTTGCGCGTTTCCTCAGCTCCGCACCCTGTCGGGTTCGAATCCCGGCGCATGGGTAGCAAAAAGCCCGCTACCGAATTGGTAACGGGCTTCTCAGATTCTGTGGTGCCCCCAGCGGGATTCGAACCCGCGATATCCACCTTGAAAGGGTGGCGTCCTTGGCCGCTAGACGATGGGGACAGCGGGAAAGAGTATAGCAGACTTTTTTAGCCGTTCACATATCGTTGGCAAACTGAAAAACCACCACAAAGGTGCCTGTCCCCTTTGTGGTGGTGGGGCGTTAGGAGAGGAGCTTCATGGCGGCGTCGTGGGCGGCGTGCTCGTAGGTGTCGTCGAGGGACTTGAGCGGCAGCAGGGCTGTGGCCTGTGCATCGCCGCGGCGCTCGAGGGCGTGCGCGATGAGCCAGTCGGCGAGCTCGGGGTTCTTGGGCAGCGCCGGGCCGTGCAGGTACGTGCCGATGACGCCCTTGTAGATCAGACCCTCAAAGCCATCGTCACCGTTGTTGCCGGTGCCCGTGACGACGGACGTTCCGAGCGGCGTGGCATCTGCGTCGAGCAGAGTGCGGCCGCCGTGGTTCTCGAATCCCACAAAGGGCTCGGGTGCCAGGTCGGTCTTGACGGCGACGTTGCCGATCAGACGGTCGGAGCCGCGCACGGTCTCGGCGGCAATGATGCCCATGCCCTCAATGCGATTTTCGCCCATATAGTACGAACGGCCGAGCAGCTGATAGCTGCCGCAGATGGCGAGCAGCGAGCCGCCGTCCTCAACATAGGCCGCAACCTTGTCTTTTTGAGCGAGCAGCTCGTGTGCCACAGCCAACTGATCGCGGTCGGAGCCGCCGCCCATCATGACGATATCGGCATCATGCAGATCGAGCGACTCGCCCATACGGACCTCGTCCACGCGCACGGGAATGCCGCGCCAGGCGCAGCGGCGCTCGAGAGCGATGACGTTGCCGCCGTCGCCGTAGAGGTTGAGGGCATCGGGGTACAGATAGACGATGCGCAGCGGGCGCGAAAGCTCGGTCGGCGCGACGCCGACGGGGACAGCGCTCCCATCGGCGCGTGTTACGGCGCAGGAGGCAACCGAGCTCGCATCGGTATCCTTAAGCCCGTCGAGCTCCTTGACCAGCGGCGGAAAGGCCGTGTAGTTGGCGACGGCGTAGAAAGTGTCGCCAGCCTCCTCGTCTGCCACGGCGCCGATTGCCTGCTCGATATTCGAGATGATGGCGGCGTCGATGCCGGCGTACTTGAGGCGCACCTGCATGTCGTGCGCGCGCGTGCCGCCAGCAAAGGCGACAAGCCCCGTTGTGTCGGCGATGCGCTCAAAGTCGACGTCGTAAATCCACGATACATCGTGGCCGTCGGCATCGTTGTCGTTGAGGAAGAAAGCGCAGAGCCTGCCACCTGCTGTTTTAATGGACTGGATCTGGCGATCGAAGCCTACGGGATTCTTGGCCAGGTTTGCCTCGACGGTACGGCCGGCGATCTCCCAGCGGCCCATACGCCCGCCGGCGGGGATGTAGGCATCGAGCGTGGGCTGCAGATGCGCCGCGTCCACGCCCAGCTCGTGGGCGGCGAAGAAGGCTGCGGCTACGTTGTAAACCATATATAGGCCGTTGTAGCGTGTGGCGATGTGTACGGCAGCCGCGTCGGGCGCAGACCCAAAGACCAGGTCAAAGCCGTAGCCGTCGCAGCCGAGCTCCACGCCCGTCACGCGACGGACAAGCCCGGGGCGGGCCCAGCCGCACGAGGGGCAATGGTATGCGCCAAGCTGTCCGTACTGCACATAGTCGTACTCCAACGGCGCGTTGCACTGTGAGCAAAAACGCGAGTCGCTAATGCGGTCGGATTCGGTGTCGGTGGCGCCGTCGATGCCAAAGGCGATGCTTGCATTGGGAACGCGCGCGGCGATTGCGGCACACAGCGGGTCGTCTGCGTTGTAGATGAGCGTCGTTGCCGGCGAAAGTTCCAGCGCGTGGGCGATGACGTCCTGGGTGTGGTCGATCTCGCCGTAACGGTCCAGCTGGTCGCGGAACAGGTTGAGCAGCACAAAGTACGTCGGCTTGAGCTTGGGCAGAACGCGTACGGTGTAGAGCTCGTCGCACTCAAAAACGCCCACGCGTTTGTCGCTGCTGGTGTGCTTAAGGCCGCCGCGGGCCTCGAGCAGAGCGCCCACCACACCAGGCTCCATATTGTTGCCGGCACGGTTGCACACCACGGTAGCGCCGCTGGCAGCAACTGCGTCGGCGATGAGGTTGGAGGTTGTGGTCTTGCCGTTGGTGCCGGTGATCACCACGCTGCGGTCGACTAGGCTTGCGAGGTCGCTTAGCAGCTCGGGGTCGATCTTCATGGCGATACGGCCGGGAAGCACGCCACCCTGGCGTTTGAAGACAGAGCGCAGTCCCCAGCGGGCGATATCGCTCGAGGTGCAGGCGAGAGATGAGCGGAGGTTCATGAAGCCGTTCCTAACATAGATGACATGGTCGGGGCGATCGCGTCGCTAAAAGCCGTAGCGGCGCGCAAATTCCTGGGCAAGCTGCGACACGTCTTCGCAGGCGTTGGCCCAGGGGGCAAAGTCGGGGGTGTCCGAGATAATGCCGTCGGCTTCCCAAACCGCCTGGTGCGAGAGGTCCCAGGGGTCGCGCGGCTCGGGTCGGCAGGGAAGATACGGCGTCTGGTACATGGGGTTCAGCAAGAAGAACGCGCCGCCCTCGCAACGGTTAGCGAACTCACGCAGCGCGCGCGTCGCCGGGCGCATCTTGTTTGTTTTGAACAGCAGAATCGTGCGGGCGAGCAGGTACCAGGGGGAGTTCTCGAGTGCGTCTGCCCCCATCTGTTCCTCGAGCTGATGTGCCAGGGCAAAAAAACCGTCCTGGTCTTCCAAACGGGCGAGGGCAAGCAACACGGTGCCGGCGGCCCGGGTGGGATAGCCCCCCGCCTTAAGAACACGGCGAGAGTAGTTGGCGGCGGCGCGGTAACGAGCGCTCGCCATGCACAGCTGCGAGATGGCCTCGAGCGTGTGAAGCCAGCCAATAAGGGCCGGCTCGCTCACGGTAAGGTCTGCTGCGGTGACACCGTCGGCCAAAACATTATTGGCCCAGTAGTGCGGGGCCTCCATATCAAACCCGGGCACGCTCTGTTGCAGGTAGTCGGCCGTACTCGTCTCGAGCTTCATCAAGTCGCCCAGGCAGGCATCGACGGGCGTGTCCGCCAGGATGATGGCGAGCAGCTGGGCATCGAGGACATGTGCATCGACGCGAACAATCTTGAGCAGCTCATCGCGCATGTCGTCGAACAAGCGGTTGCGCGTCTGCTCAAACTCCTCGTCGCTGCCCATGTCCTCGATGCGGCGAAGCTCGTCGAGCAGGTGACGATGAACGCCGGCATAGGACAGCAGCGCTTGGGCATGCTCGGTCTGCGCATACTTGTGAGGGTTTGCGCTGATGTCGTTATGGACAAGCTCGCGTGCTGCATCGGTGAGTTCGGGGTGCGATGCCAGATAGGTGCGCTCCAGATAGGCGGGGATGTAGACGCTCGGATCCATTAGAGGTCTCCTCCCTTAAACGGCAATCCCTGTTCGGCCGCGCGCAGGATTCGTTCGTCGATCTGGGAGCGCACGATGTCGTTGGTGGCGACCCAGGCGGCAAAGCTGGCGTTGTCGGGCGCGCCTAGGCCCTCCTGCAGCACCGGCGTCGCCTCGGACAGGGCAAGGACAAGCTCGTCGGTGGAGCCCACGCCCACGTTGACGCGGGCATAGACGCCATCGGGAAATTCGGTTTGGAAGTAGAGTGCTTCGGCCGCGTGCGGGCATGAGCGCACCAGGATGCGCAGGTAGTGCTCGGCGCCCTCGTAATCCAGCTCGCGCCAGGCTGCGCTCATCAGCGCGATGAGCGTCCACGGGTCCAGGTCGCGCTCCGCATCTTTGGGGCGGCGGCGCAGCGGGGTATTCGCGAGATAGGGTACGGAGTGGGCGGAGCGAAAACGCTTGAGCTCCTCGGCAGGGTATTCAAGCTTTGCCATGGCAAGCATCGCGGTATGGCGGACGCCAGCGGGGTCGTTGGGCGCAAAGTCCAGGCTGCGATTCGCGGCATCCAGCGACATGCGGTAGCGGCCGCTAATGAGCGCGCGCGATGCCAAGGCGGCAAGCCAGCGCAGGTAGGGACGGCGGGTCAGGTCGCCTGCGGCCTCACGCTCGTAGGGGTCCTGTGCCGAGGCAATCTTGAGCGCCAGGTCGTGCTCCACCTCGTCGCACTTGGACACCAGATACTGTACGTATTCCTCGTTGGATTCGGCGGTGAGCGCCGTCAGCATGCGCTGGGCATCCCAGTTGGCCGGATCGAGCGCGGCTGCCTCGCGGAGCATGTTCTCGGCTGCGGCTTCTTCTTGCTCTGCCTGGGCGTCGTCGGGGATAAAGGGGATGCGGTAGTCGACAGCCTCGACGACCTTGGCAATCAGATGCCCAGCTCGGTCGCGGTCGTGCACGATGAGCGGCGCGGGGTTACGGGTGAATTGTTCCATCAGACGCTCGACGGCGGGGCCGTCGGTGAGTGGAATATTGTCGCGGCGCAAGGCCTCAAGAACGAGGCGATGGCAATCCTCTTGAATGGGGTCGAATGCCATGGGGCCTCCTTTGCTGCGGTTAGGGTTCAAATCATCTCTATATAAGGTTCTAGTTTACCCACATGTGGCACACCGGGGGTGCCGCACTTGGACTTGCACCTTTGCACCACGAAGACGGATGTCGCACAAATGTCGGCACCTCGGTTGCGCGGGTGGTATCACAGTGCCGTAAACGGTCGATTTTTGGCGGCGAACGGGGAACATTTTTGAGGGGCACAGCCCTGCCCGGGATATGTAGTCAACCTTGATAAAACGTTTGCCCAGCTTGGGGTACGAATGCCCCACAAGAGTCTTCAGGGATAGAAAAAACGTTTCATCATTGTCAGCTTTAGGTGAATAACTGACCAACCAGAACGGTAAAATAGTGTTTGTCTGAGCGTTGAGACGTTTGGACATCGTGCATTGCCATCGCCGGCAACGCGCAAACCGGTCCTAACGGAGCCAATTGGGTGCTCCGTTATATACGCAAGTCTAAGAGGGGCTTGTTTAGGAGGCACAGTATGGGACGTTTTACCAATCCTCGCGATCTGTACTTTGGTGAGGGCGCTCGCCACGAGGTGAAGAACCTCAAGGGCAAGAAGGCCATCATCGTTTCTGGCGGCAGCTCTATGCGCCGCGGCGGGTTCCTGCAGGACGTTGAGGCCGACCTTAAGGAAGGCGGTTTCGAGGTCAAGCTGTTCGAGGGCGTCGAGTCCGACCCGTCCATCGAGACGGTCATGAAGGGCGCCGAGGCCATGCGCGAGTTCGAGCCCGACTGGATTATCGCCATCGGCGGCGGCTCGCCCATCGATGCCGCTAAGGCCATGTGGGTCTTCTACGAGTATCCCGAGGAGTCCTTCGATAACATCATCCAGCCGTTCAGCTTCCCCGAGCTGCGTCAGAAGGCTCACTTCTGCGCCATCTCCTCTACCTCCGGCACCGCTACCGAGGTCACTGCCTTCTCCGTCATCACCGACTACGCCAAGGGCATCAAGTACCCGCTGGCCGACTTCAACATCACTCCTGATGTCGCCATCGTCGACCCCGAGCTCACCTACACCATGCCCGCCAAGCTGTGCGCTCATACCGGCATGGACGCTCTGACCCACTGCATGGAGGCCTACGTTTCCACCTGCGCCTCTATGTTCACCGACGCCAACGCTCTGCACGGCATCCGCGAGATCGTCGAGTGGCTGCCCAAGTCCTATGCTGGCGACCATGAGGCCCGTCAGCACATGCACGAGGCTCAGTGCATCGCCGGTATCGCCTTCTCCTCGGGCCTGCTGGGCATCGTTCACTCCATGGCTCACAAGACCGGTGCTGCCTTCGAGAACGGCCACATCATCCACGGTGCTGCTAACGCCATGTACCTGGGCAAGGTCATCCAGTGGAACTCCAAGGACCCGCGTGCTGCCGAGCGTTACGCTTACGTGGCCAAGGAGATCCTGCACCTTCCCGGCGAGACCAACGAGCAGCTCATCGCTGCGCTCGTCCAGAAGATCCGCGACCTCAACGACCAGCTCAACATTCCGCAGTCCATCAAGGATTACGCGAATGGTGGCGTGAAGGTCGACGCCGAGAACCCGCAGATGGTTTCCGAGGAGGAGTTCCTCGCCAAGCTGCCCGAGATCGCCGCGAACGCCGAGCAGGACGCCTGCACGCCGGAGAACCCGCGTGAGACCAAGGCTGCCGACTTCGAGAAGATCCTCAAGGCCTGCTACTACGACACCGACATCGATTTCTAATCGACTCTTGTTATCGTAACGAGGGGCTCCGCACGTATCCGTACGGAGCCCCTTTCTTTTTTCTTTTAGAGAATGGGATAGTTATGGCTGCAATTTTCAATAGCCCCAGCAAGTACATCCAGGGTCCGGACGAGCTCGCCAAGCTCGGCTCTTACGTTGAGCCGCTCGGCGCTAAGGCCCTCGTCATCGTGACGCCTTCGGGCAAGAAGCGCGTCGGTGCCAAGATCGAGGGCGGCTTTGCCGAGGCCAAGGCCGAGCTGCTGTTTGAGGACTTTAACGGCGAGTGCTCCAAGGGCGAGGTCGATCGCCTGGTTGCGCTCGCCCGTGACAACGGTTGCGACATCATCGTCGGCGTCGGTGGCGGCAAGATCCTCGACACCGCGAAGGCCGTCGCCTATTACCTGGAGTCCCCGGTTATCATTTGCCCCACCATTGCTTCGACCGATGCCCCGTGTTCGGCGCTTTCGGTGCTCTATACCGATGACGGCCAGTTCGATAAGTACCTGTTCCTTAAGGCAAACCCCAACATTGTCCTGATGGATACGACGGTTATCGCGGCGAGCCCGGTGCGCCTGACGGTTTCCGGTATGGGCGATGCGCTCGCAACCTACTTTGAGGCTCAGGCGACGCATGATGCCGACGGTGGCACTTGCGCCGGCGGCAAGGGCGGTATGGCTGGTCTGGCACTTGCCAAGCTCTGCTACGAGACGCTTATGGCCGATGGTGTGAAGGCCAAGGTCGCGTTGGAGAAAGGTGCGCTGACGCCTGCCGTGGAGCACATCATCGAGGCAAACACGCTGCTCTCCGGCATTGGCTTTGAGAGCTCGGGCCTTGCTGCTGCTCATGCCATCCACAATGGCCTGACGATGCTGCCCGAGTGCCACGGCATGTATCACGGCGAGAAGGTCGCCTTTGGCACCATCGTCCAGCTGGTACTCGAGGATGCCCCGACTGAGAAACTCGAGGAAGTCTTGGGCTTCTGCATTGAGCTGGGCCTGCCGGTCACGATGAAGGAACTTGGCGTTGCCGAGCTTACGCGCGAGCAGGCCATGATTGTTGCCGAGGCCGCCTGCGCGCCCGATGACACCATGTGCAACATGCCGTTTGAGGTGACGCCTGAGATGGTCGCCAACGCCATCCTGGGTGCCGACGCGCTGGGTCATTATTACCTCATGGATGAGTAAATCAAGCTAAGGAAGGGGCAAAGCCGGCAGATGGCTTTGCCCCTTTTTGCTATGGTGCAAAGGGGTCAGGTTACTTTGCACCAATCGTTGTTTGATGAAGGGCGGATTCTCATATGGCGCTTCCCATGGTTTATGGCGGTCCCGGCCGGTATGTTCAGGGGCCGGGCGAACTTTCGCGTCAGGGCAGGTATTTGTCATGGTTGGGCTGCGCTGCCTATGTCTTGTTTGACCAGGGCACCGAGGATCGACTGTGCAGACAGATCGTCGATGGATTTCTGGATGAAGATCTAAGCGAGCCGTTCTTTAAGATTTACAACGGTCCGTGTACGGAAGATGCCGTTGTCGAAATGGCCAAGGAAGCCCGGGCCGAGTATTGCGACATGGTGGTGGGTATTGGCGGCGGCAAGATGCTTGATATCGCAAAGGCCGTTGCGTTTTATGCCGAGTTGCCGTTGTGCGTATGCCCCACGGCGGCTTCGATGGACGGTCCGTGCAGCGCGATTTCGGTGCTGTATCACGAGGATGGGTCGTTCGACCGCTACTTGATGCTCGAAAAGAATCCAGACCTGGTCGTGGTCGATACCAACGTGGTCGCGGCAGCTCCGCTGCGCATGACAGTCGCTGGTATGGGCGACGCACTGGCAACGTACTTCGAGGCGCGTTCGTGCGCCGCGGCGCACGGCTCCAACGAGCACGGTGGCACGCCGGGACACTTGGCCCTGGTCGCGGCACGTGCCTGCTACGACACGCTCATGGAATGTGGTGTCGCTGCCAAGCGCGATCTCAAAAAGGGCCGTATATCGCCGGCGGTTGAGCGCCTGATCGAGTGCAATATTCTGCTCTCGGGCGTTGGCTTTGAGAGTGGCGGTTTGGCGCTGGCGCATGCCATCGCCAACGGCCTGACGATTTTGCCCGAGTGCAAAGCCATGCACGGCGAGGCCGTAGCGTTTGGTCTGGTGGTGCAGCTGCGCCTGGAGCGTGCGCCCGAGCTTAATCAGGTGCTCGAGTTTTGCCAGCGCGTCGGTCTGCCGACGACGCTCGAGGAGCTGGGCCTTGACGAGATTTCCGATGCCGACCTGATGAGCGTTGCAGATGCGGCCTTTAGAAACGAACGCAATATGGCTAACGAACAGGCCAAGGTGACCAGACAAAAGCTCGTGCAGCTCATGTGCGAGGCATAGTTTGGCGCTTGATTGACCTTGTGCAATCGAGGCAGCGATAGGCTATGGGTTATTTCCCTCAAGGTGCGCCGCGTGTAATTTGCCCGAGGCGTGGGCCGATGGCGTATCATTATCTCTTGCTTGTTTGCACTGCTCAGGGAGGGGCCGCGCATGGCGCAGGAACACGATCTGTTTGATGACATTATCGAGATCAGCAAGGGTTTCGACTTTCTTAAAAACCCGCTTGGTGGCGTGACCGATGCACTCGATCCGTCGGCGCCGCAGTGGAATCCTGCCGACTATAAGGAGCGCCCGCGCGGCAACACCATTCCGTGCCTGACCTGCAAAAACGAAAAGAGCGGCTGCACCGCGTGCATGGACGTGTGCCCGGTCAACGCTATCGAGGTCGAGGAAGACGCCATCGAGATCCTCGACTCCTGTCGCAAGTGCGGCCTGTGCGCCGCTGCCTGCCCGACCGAGGCGATCATCTCGCCGCGCCTGGCGCCTAAAAACCTGTATGACGATATCGTCTCTGCTGCTACGAGCCACGAGACCGCCTACGTCACCTGCACGCGCGCCCTCAAGCGCATGCCGCGCGAAAACGAGGTCGTCGTCGCCTGCGTGGGCGATATTACGGCCGAGACCTGGTTCTCGGTGCTGGCCGACTATCCCAACGTGAGCGTCTACCTGCCGTTGGGCGTGTGCGATAAGTGCCGCAACACCGGCGGTGAGGACATTCTGGGCGAGGCGATTGCGAAGGCCGAGGAGTGGTCCGGTACGGGTATGGGCTTGGAGGTCGACTCCAAGAGCCTCAAATGCCATAAGCGCCGCGAGTACGAGCGCAAGGAGTACATGGAAAAGATCGCCCGCACCACGGGCCTTACCGTGACCAAGCTCAACCCGGCGACGGCGGCGCTGGCCTCGGTGACGCAAAAGCTCAAGGCCCATCGCCATCAGATTACCCAGCTGGAGCGCACGCTCAACACCATGTGCGGCACCACGACGACCAAGCGTCGCCGTTCGCTCACCCATGGGCGGCAGCTGGTGCTCTCGACACTGCAGAACCACCCCGAGCTTGCCCAGAACATGCAGGTGAGCACACCGGAGTGCGATTTTGACAAGTGTACGTCGTGCGGCGAGTGCGTCAACGTGTGCCCCACGTTTGCCTGCGATCTGGTGGGAAGCGGCCGCTTTGCGTTGGAGTCCACGTATTGTTTAGGCTGCGGCGCCTGTGTCAAGGTTTGTCCCGAGCATGCGCTCAAGCTTGTTGAGCACGACGCGTCCAATCTGGTCGTCGTCGATCCTGAAGCCGAAGAAAAGGCCGCCCAGAAGGCGAAGGCTCACGAAGAAGCTGAGAAGGTCAAAGCCGAAGCAAAGGCCAAGCTCGACAAGATGCTCGATCAGGTGGAGAAGCTCGCGGACTAGCTAAAAGAGCGTAAATGATGGCCGGTGGGACAGGTACTGCCCCACCGGCCAAAAAGTTGCGGTGGAATAGTTCCTGTGTTGCCCTTAAGCTGGCCATTCTAGGAACTATTCCACCGCAACTAATAGATGGTTAGTTCATGCTGCTTTGGTGGCCGGTTCGACCGGTACCGTTGCGCGTCACGGTTTCATGGAGCAAAAAGAACCCGGGGACCTGTTTTGTCTCGGTGTATTCCATAAGGATGCCGTCGGCGTTGTAGGTCTGTCCGCGTACAACAGCGAGTGCGTTAAAGTCGTCGAGATCGAGCACGCGTGCATCCTCGGGCGTGGGATGCTCAATCGTTACATCGCGTTTGCCCGTGGCAATCTTAATGCCAAGGCCTTCTTCGAGGTAACGATAGATCGAGTCGTTGACAATCTCGGGTGTCAGCCCCGGTACCTGTGAGCTTAGGTAATAGGAGTCGTCGGAGCACACGGCCCGTCCGTCTGCATAACGGATGCGTTTGGCACGCGTGAGCTCACAGCCTTCAGGAAACCCGGTAATCTTGGAGAGCGCCTTGTTACAGACGAGGAGCTCAAAGACAGTGGTAACCGTTTTGAGCTCAAAGCCTCGACTGGCTGCGATTTCCTTAAAGGTCTCGAGTCCGCCGCCGCCACGACTCGTCTCGTCACTGATGTTGCGAATGACGCGCATGCCTTTGCCTTGCTGGGGGAGCACGTAGCCATCTGCCGCAAGCATCGAGATGGCGCGACGGACCGTCATGCGCGAACAGTCAAACAGCTGCGTGAGCTCAGTCTCCGAAGGCAGATAGCTCTGATAAGCGTATGTGCCGTCGTCAATCGACTGCTTCACGTTGTCATAAATAGTTTGGAAGATGGCTCGCGCCATGACGGTCTCCTAGAGCTGGGTGCGTGAACGACGGATGAGGGCCGCCCGCGCAGGTGTCAATCGATTTACTTGCTGGGGTCGATTATATATTTGCCCATGGCACGCAGGGCCGGGTCTGACAGGATGGCACCGAGTTCATCGAGGGAGGCTACCTTTGCGACCATCGAGGATACGTCGAGCCTGCCAGAGTCGACGAGCTCGAGCGCGCGACGCTGTGTGTAAGGGTTGATGTAGGACGAGGTGAGCACGAGCTCCTTCTGGAAGACCTCGAAGGGCTTGACGGTGATTGTCTCATCGGGCTTGGTGAGGCCGAACATCATGACCGTAGCCTTGTGGCCGGCGATCTGGATGGCCTGCTCGATGGTGACGGGCTTGCCGACGCATTCGATTACAACGTCGACGTTGCCGACGCCCTCCTGCTTCAGGCGGGCCGGGACGTCCTCGTGGATGGAATCAATTGCCAGGTCGGCGCCGAGTTTGAGCGCAACCTCGCGCTTGCCTTCGACAGGCTCGAGCAAGACAACCTTGGTGGCGCCGGCGTTTTTGGCGAGCTGCATCATGAGCAGACCGATCATGCCACCGCCGATAACGACAACTGTGCTGCCGGGCTTGATGTTGCACATATCGATGCCGTGCAGACAACAGGCGACGGGCTCGGTCATAGCACCCTGCTCAAAGCTGGTGTGATCGCCCAACTTGTAGACTTGCTGCATATCGACGGAGCAGTACTCGGCAAAGCCGCCGTTAACGGTGGTGCCGTAACCGGTCATATGCTCGCAGTAGTGGTTGATTCCGTCGCGGCAGGGTTCGCAGCAGCCGCAGGGATGGTTTGGGTCGATGCACACGCGATCGCCCGGTTTAAAGCCAGCGACGTCGCTGCCCACGGCCTCGACAACGCCCGCAAACTCATGACCAAGGATCGTGGGCGGGGTAACGTCGGCTGCACCCTTGTCGCCTTCGTAGATATGAACGTCGGTACCGCAGACGCCGCAAGCTTTGACGTTGATCAGAACGTCGCGCTTGCCCACGGTCGGCTTTGCCGATTCCTCGACTCTGAGGTCGTGCTTTCCATAGAAGACCGCGCTTTTCATGGTGACTCCTTAACGTGGCGGTGAATGTTGTAATGAAGTATAGGCATGTACACAGATATAGACAAGCATATCTAGACAAGTAGAAAAGAAATATGAATTGTGGTCATCAGCTATATCAGCTTTAGCAGGCAAAATAGTGGACTTATACCGTTTACGGCCAATAATCGACCGTTTACCGACCGTAGTATTTATGCTAACTTGTCTAGATAAGTGATATGATAAAAATAGAAGCGCAAGAAGTCAGGGAAGCGGGCCCACCCGTCCTATTGCACGAGGTACACGCAAACGGCGCGTCTGCGGTCTCGAGTGAAGCCAAAACCGCAGTCGCTCCGAATGAAGAGAGGGGGATTCCCCGTCATGATGCAAAAGATACAACGTTTCGGCGGTGCAATGTACACGCCTGCAATTCTTTTCGCATTTTCCGGAATTGTCGTTGGCCTGGGTACGTTGTTTACCACCGAGGCGATCTTTGGCGAGATGGCCACTGCGGGCCATCTTTGGTTTGATTGCTGGAATGTGCTGCTCCAGGGTGGTTGGACGCTCTTTAACCAGATGCCGTTGCTGTTTTGCGTAGCGTTGCCAATCTCGCTCGCGAACAAGCAGAACGCTCGCTGCTGCATGGAGGCTTTGGCCATCTACCTTACCTTCAACTACTTTGTAAGCACAATCTTGGGGCAGTGGGGCCCTGTCTTTGGGGTTGACTACTCTGTCGAGGCGGGCAGCGGTACTGGTCTTGCCACTATCGCAAGCATCAAAACGCTTGACATGGGCATCATGGGCGCGCTCATTATCTCTGGTATCGCCACGATGCTGCATAACAAGTTCTTCGACACCGAACTTCCTGAGTGGCTGGGCGTGTTCTCGGGCTCCGTGTTCATCTATATGATCGGTTTCTTCGTTATGGTTCCGGTCGCTCTTATCGCCTGCCTGGTATGGCCGCATGTTCAGGCTGCTATCGCCGCCTTCCAGGGATTCATCCTTTCCGCCGGTACGTTTGGCGTGGGCGTCTTTGCTTTCTTCGAGCGCGTGCTGATTCCTACAGGCCTGCACCACTTTATCTATACGCCGTTCTATTACGACAACGCGGCGGTCAACGGCGGCATCTTTGCTGCTTGGGCTAACATCCTGCCCCAACTGGCTGCCGATCCGAGCATTGCTCTTAAGGATGCCGCACCCTGGGCTGCCTATACCTGCCCTGGATGGACTAAAGTCTTCGGCTCTCTTGGCGTCGCCATTGCGTTTTATATGACCGCCAAACCCGAGCGCAAGCAGCGCGTCAAGGCTCTGCTCATTCCCGTCACCCTTACCGCTATGCTTTGCGGTATTACCGAGCCGCTTGACTTCACCTTCCTGTTCATCGCGCCCGGCCTGTTCGTCGTCCACTGCGTGCTCGGAGCGCTTGGCTGCATGGCTCAAAACCTCCTTGGCGTCGTGGGCATCTTCGACGGCGGCATCATCTCGATGCTCTCGTGGGACTGGCTGCCCCTTTGGGCCGCACACGGTCTGCAGTACGCCATCTCCATCCTTGTCGGTCTGTGCTTTACCGCCCTTTGGGTCGTGGTCTTCCGTTTCCTGATCGTCAAGTTCGACTTTAAGACCCCCGGTCGCGAGGATGACGATGTTGAGGTCGAGCTCAAGTCCAAGGCCGACTACAAGCAAAAGCAGGGCGATGCCGCTGCTGGCAAATCGGTCGCCCAGAGTAAAGATGATGAGCGCTTGGTGCTTGCCGAGAAAATCCTCGATCTGCTCGGTGGCGCGGATAACATCATCGATGTAACTAACTGCGCTACCCGTCTGCGCGTTAACGTCAAGGACAAGGGCGTCGTTGCACCCGAGGCTTCCTTCAAGGCGATCGGTACGCATGGCTTGGTGGTCCAAGGTCAGTCAATCCAGGTCATCATCGGCCTTACCGTCCCGCAGGTTCGCGAGAAGTTCGAGAGTCTTCTGAAGTTCGAGAGTCTTCTGTAAACCATCGTCCATCGAAACAATCGGCCTTGCAGAGCCGGTATGCACCGCAGGGCCGATTCTAGAGATAAAAAACTTCACTTCTAGGTAACAATTCCAAACCGTACAGGCCGCGTGCGGGGATGGATTGAGCAAGCGGCCAGAATGAGGAGGACATCATGTCCAAGAAAAACTATGCCGTGACCATTGCCGGCGGTGGCTCTACCTTCACTCCGGGCATTGCCCTGATGCTGCTTGAGGAGCGCGACCGCTTCCCGGTCAACAAGGTAACCTTCTACGACAACAACGCCGAGCGCCAGGAGACCGTGGCCAAGGCCTGCGAGATCTACTTCCACGAGAACGCTCCCGAGGTTGAGTTTAACTACACCACCGACCCCGAGACCGCTTTTACCGGTACTGACTTTGTCCTCGCTCACATCCGCGTTGGCCTGTACGCTATGCGTGAGCTTGACGAGAAGATTCCTCTCAAGTACGGCTGCGTTGGTCAAGAGACCTGCGGTGCCGGCGGTATCGCCTACGGCATGCGCTCCATTGGTGGCGTCATCGAGATCCTCGACTACATGGAGAAGTACAGCCCCAACGCCTGGATGCTCAACTACTCCAACCCCGCGGCCATCGTCGCCGAGGCCTGCCGCGTGCTGCGCCCCAACAGCCGCATCATCAACATCTGCGACATGCCGATCGACCTCATGGATAAGATGAGCCGTATGTGCGGCATCAAGGATCGTCGCGAGCTGCAGTATAGCTACTACGGCCTCAACCACTTTGGTTGGTGGAGCAAAATCTACGACAAGGACGGCAACGACCTCATGCCGCAGATTAAGGAGCACATGGCTAAGAACGGCTACCTGGACGGCATCGAGCACGAGGCCGGTAAGGAGCAGCATGTCGAGGAGAGCTGGATTCACACCTTCGGCAAGGCCAAGGATGTCTATGCTGTCGATCCCGAGACGATTCCCAATACCTACCTCAAGTATTACCTGTACCCGGACTATGTCGTCGAGACGTCTGACCCCAACTACACTCGCGCCAATGAGGTTATGGACGGCCGCGAGAAGAAGGTCTTTGGCGCTTGCCGCGACATCATCGCCAAGGGTACGGCTAAAGACGGCGGCTTTGAGCCAGATGTACATGCCAACTACATCGTCGACCTTGCCTGCGCACTGGCCGAGAATACGCTCGAGCGCTTCCTGCTGATCGTCCCCAACGATGGCGCTGTGCCCAACTTCGACCCGACGGCCATGGTCGAGGTGCCTTGCATCGTCGGTTCCAACGGCTTTGAGAAGATCTGCCAGGGCCCGATTCCGCAGTTCCAGAAGGGCCTCATGGAGCAGCAGGTTTCCGTCGAGAAGCTCGTTGTCCAGGCTTGGGTCGAGGGCAGCTACCAGAAGCTCTGGCAGGCACTCACGCTCTCCAAGACCATTCCTTCGGCGAGCGTTGCTAAGCAGATCCTGGACGAGCTCATCGAGGCCAACAAGGATTTCTGGCCCGAGCTTAAGTAAGGACTGCTGCCTCGAACTCTCACGCATCTCTGCTTCATTTGCGCCGTCGCGGTGTCCGGATTCGCCCGGATGCTGCGGCGGCGCTATACTTATGCAGTTTGAAGTACCTGTACCAAAAGGAGCTGTCGTGTCCCTTTCCATCGGTATCGTGGGCCTGCCCAACGTGGGCAAGTCGACGCTGTTCACCGCGCTTACCAAAAAGACCGGCCTTGCCGCCAACTACCCGTTCGCCACGATCGACCCCAACGTGGGTATCGTTGACGTGCCCGATAGCCGCCTGCAAAAGCTCGCCGACATTGTCAACCCGGGCCGCATTGTGCCGGCGACGGTCGAGTTCGTCGACATCGCAGGCCTGGTGAAGGGCGCCAACGAGGGCGAGGGCCTGGGCAACCAGTTCCTGGCCAACATTCGCGAGACCGACGCCATCTGCGAGGTCGTGCGCTACTTTAAGGACCCCAACGTTATGCGCGAGGTGGGCCGCACGGGCGAGTTTGTCGACCCCGCCGGTGACGCCGACACCATCATGACCGAGCTTATCCTGGCCGACATGGGCACGCTCGAGAAGCAGCTGCCTAAGCTCGAGAAGGAGGCCAAGCGCGACAAGGAGCTCATGCCCAAGTTTGAGGTCGCCAAGCGCCTACTCGCCTGGCTCAACGAGGGCAAGCGCGCCGCGTCCATGGAGATGACCGACGAGGAGCGCGCCGCCGCCAAGGGCCTGTTCCTGCTCACCATGAAGCCCATCCTGTATGTGGCCAACGTGGACGAGGACATGCTCAACGAGGACCTGGCTCCCATCGATGGCGTCAAGCCGCTGCCGATCTGCGCCAAGATCGAGGCCGAGCTTTCCGAGCTCGATCCCGAGGATGCGGCCGACTACTTGGAGAGCCTGGGCCTGGAGCAGCCCGGTCTGGACGTGCTTGCGCAGGCTGCCTACAAGCTGCTTGGTCTGCAGTCGTTCTTTACGGCTGGCGAGATGGAGGTCAAGGCCTGGACGGTTCGTCAGGGCGCGACCGCCCCGCAGGCCGCCGGCGTCATCCACACCGACTTTGAGCGCGGCTTTATTAAGGCCGAGGTCATTGGCTACGACGACTACATCGAGCTCGGCGGTGAGCAGGGTGCCAAGGCTGCCGGCAAGCTGCGTATTGAGGGCAAGGACTATGTCATGGCCGATGGCGACGTCGTGCACTTCCGCTTTAACGTGTAAGGACGACGCATATGTTTAAATATGGCAAAAAAGCCGGCTACATGGGTATTGCGCTGCTCGTACTTGCGGTGATTCCGCTGGTGGTCGCAGCGTGTGTTATCCCCAACATTGGTCCCGAGGTGGCAACGAAGTTTAATGCCGCTGGCGAGGTGACGCGCTGGGGCAAGAGCTACGAGTTGCTGGCACTGCCGGTGCTCAACCTGCTGCTGAGCGTGGCGACGTACTTTACGGCAGGACGCCAGGCTAAAAACAATGATGGCTCCGCCGCCATGGCACGCATCGTGTGCGAGCGCTACCTGCGCAACGGTTGCATCACGGGTGTGTTCCTCAACGTGATCAACGTTTACTTTATGTACTCGGCGATTACCGGAACGGGCTTTGGCTTTGGTTTCTAGCTTGTCCTTTTAGGCAACGAGCCTGCACGCATATTCAATGGCTGCTGCGAGGCCGCCGCTCGATCGTGGTTTAAAGACCATGTCGGCGGCGGCCTCGTTTTCGTATCCGGCGCCGCGGAGGGCGAGTGCGATACCGGCTTCCAGGAGAAGGGGCAGACCGCGTTGGCTGGTTGCAATTACTGCGGCCTGGTCAAGGGCGCAGCCGTACGTCTGGCATTGAGCGGAGAGCTCGCCTCTCGCCGGATCGGGGAGCAGCGCGGTCGCAACACGGCTTGATAGCAACGTAAAGGCTGTTCGTTCATCCGGGGAAAGGTTTTCGGCTTCAACGACGACAAGCTTGGGCTGCGCGCTGTCTGCGCAACGTGATTTCTGACGCATACAAATCGAGCAAGCCGACATAGAAAACTCCTGTGTATTCGGCAAAACGTAAACTATAGTTTACGTTTTTGTTCGGCTCCATTTCAAACTCGGCTGCATGGACGAACGTGCGAAACAGATTCTTGGCAGGCGGGTCGAAGAGACACGCAGAGACCTTGGTATCTCCAAGGTTGATTTTTGTGTGGCGACAGGAATCAGCCGACCCTACCTCGACCGAATCGAAGATGGGACGGCAAATTTCACGCTCAAGGTTCTATTTAAGATCGCGCCCGCACTCGGCATGACGGTGTCAGAGCTTCTCGAGGGTATCGAGTAGCCTTTTTTTGCTAGATTTGCCGTTTGTTGAACGGGTCCCCCCGACGGCGGCGTGCAAAAACGCGAGTATTCAGCATCCCTCAATAATTTGACGGCAGCCGGGGCCACAAATACGACGCGAAATGTTTTGGATTATCCACAAAATTCAATAATATGAGGAATAACAAGCGCGCGGAACGAGTCTTTCGAGTCGAAAGGCAATTTACAGCCAGCGGTTTTAACGTTCCCGGAAGGGGCGGATGCTGAAAACTCCGCTTTTTGCACGTTCCGAGGGGTACCACGTGCCCTACAAGGCCCAAAGAGGCGGATTTTGTTTTAGCTACGCCATCGGGATGCGGTCGTGGTTGACTTGGCTGTAAAACAGGCGCTGAATCTCGGCCGCATCGCGTGACTGGCCGAGCGCCCACATGGTCTTGGCCACGAGCGTCTCGGTGGTCATGTCGTCGCCGCGCAGAATGCCCGGATGATCCGCGTAAGCACGGCCGACCTCATAAACGCCCAAATCGAGGCCCTCTTCGGGGACCTGCGTGGTCATAACGACAGTACGGCCCGAATCGACCCAGCGGAAAATCGCCTCCTGGAATGATTCGCCGGACTCGCCGAACTCGGGAATACCGCCAATACCAAAGGTCTCAAGGATTACGGCGTCGTAGCTATCGGCCAGGGCGTCCAGGATACCCGGGTTCACGCCGGGCGTGAGCTTAAGGACAAACACGCGCGGGTCGATGCTGTCGTAGAAACGCACCGGGTTTTCGCCCTGATGCGTGCCGTGAAGCCCGTTGCGCACAATGCGGTCGTTGCGGATGTAGGCAATGGGCGGATAGTTGACGCTAATGAACGCGTTAAAGCTCATGGTGCGCTGCTTGCGGGCGCGCGTGCCGGCAATGGCGACGCCGCCAAACACGATCGAGACGTCGTGCGAATGCTCGTCGAGCGCATAGAGCAGGCTCTGGTACAGGTTGAGCTTGGCATCGGTAAAGGGGTTGCCCATGGGCTTTTGCGAGCCGGTGAGTACGATGGGCTTGGGACTGTCCTGAATCAGATAGGAAAGCGCTGCCGCGGTGTAGCTCATGGTGTCGGTGCCGTGAAGGACTACGAAGCCGTCGTGATCGGCATAGCCTTCGACGATGACATCGCGGATGCGCATCCAGTCGCTCGGGCGCATATTGGTGCTGTCGATGTTCATGGGCTGCACCACGTCGAGCTCGCAGAGGCCCGAAATCTCGGGGACGCTCTGGGCGAGCTCCTCGCCGGTCAGGGCGGGGGAGAGGCCGTTACCGTCCTCGGTCGATGCGATGGTGCCGCCCGTGGCGATGAGAAGGATGCGCTTCATGCTGGTATTCCTATCGTATTTGCCGCCACAGAGGCGGAGTCGTTCGGCAGTATTGTGGCACAGGGCGCCGAATGTTCAAACGTATTACATCAGCTGTAACGTTTGGTAACACTTCAATTGCCGTCAAATAGGGGCCCAGGTCGTGCGTTTGCCGTGCGCTGATGGCTGCGAGGGACGAGAAACCCCATATAAACGTGTACACTATGGGAGTTATTTTCGTTCATTCACGCGGGTGGGCACCGGCTCCCCGCCAACAAGAGGGGGAAACCATGGATCAAAAGGCTTCCGCAAAGGTCCTCGTACTCGACTTTGGTGCGCAGTACGGTCAGCTCATTGCCCGTCGCGTCCGCGACCTCAACGTGTATTCCGAGATCGTTCCCTGCGACATCTCGGCCGACGAGATTCGCGAGATGAACGCCTCTGCGCTCATCCTTTCCGGCGGCCCGGCTTCTGTGTATGCCGAGGACGCTCCGTCCATCGACCCCGCCATCTTTGACCTGGGCCTTCCCGTCCTGGGCTTCTGCTACGGTCATCAGATCACGGCCGTGACGCTCGGTGGCAAGGTCGGCCACTCCGAGGTGGGCGAGTATGGCCGCGCCACCATCACGCGCACGGCAGGCGCCAAGCTCTTTAACTCCACGCCCATGGAGCAGACCGTGTGGATGAGCCACCGCGATGCCGTCTCCGAGGTGCCCGAGGGCTTTACCGTTACCGCCAGCACCGACGTGTGCCCGGTTGCCGCCATGGAGTGCGTCGAGCGCAAGATCTTCACCACGCAGTTCCACCCCGAGGTCAAGCATTCCGAGTACGGTCAGCAGCTGCTGAGCAACTTCCTGTTTGAGATCTGTGGCCTGGAGCCCAACTGGAGCATGGACAACCTGGTCGAGACCATGACGGCCGAGTTCCGCGAGAAGGTCGGCGACGACCGCGTGATTCTGGCCCTGTCCGGTGGCGTCGACTCCTCCGTCGTGGCTGCGTTGGGCGCTCGCGCCGTGGGCAAGCAGATGACCTGCGTGTTCATCAACCACGGTCTGCTGCGCAAGGGCGAGCCCGAGCAGGTTGAGGAGGTCTTCACCAAGCAGTTTGACGTCGACTTTATCCACGTCCACGCCGAGGACCGTTATGCCGAGCTTCTGGCCGGTGTGACCGAGCCCGAGGAGAAGCGCCGCATCATCGGCACGCAGTTCTGGAAAGAGTTCTTCGCCGTGGCGCAGCAGCTCGAGACCGATGGCAAGCCGGTCAAGTACCTGGCTCAGGGCACTATCTACCCCGACATCATCGAGTCCGGCGCTCGCAAGACGGGCGGCAAGACGGCCACCATCAAGAGCCATCACAACCTGATCCCGTTCCCCGAGGGCGTACACTTCGACCTCATTGAGCCGCTCGACCACTTCTTTAAGGACGAGGTCCGCGCGCTTGGTCTGGCACTGGGCCTGCCGGGTCACATCGTGTTCCGCCAGCCTTTCCCGGGCCCGGGTCTGGCCATCCGCATCATCGGTGCGGTCGACAAGGAGAAGCTCGAGATTCTCAAGAACGCCGACGCTATCGTGCGCGAGGAGCTCGACGCCTACAACCAGCGTCTGTTTGAGCAGACCGGCGAGCGCAACTCCGAGCACAGCTGCTGGCAGTACTTTGCGGTCCTGCCCGACATTAAGTCCGTCGGCGTTATGGGCGATGAGCGTACCTACCAGCGCCCGATCATCTTGCGTGCCGTCGAGTCCAGCGATGCCATGACCGCCGACTGGGCCAAGCTGCCCTATGACGTACTGGCCCGCATCTCTGGCCGCATCGTTGCCGAGGTTCCTGGCGCCAACCGCGTGTGCTACGACATCACGTCCAAGCCGCCCGCGACCATCGAGTGGGAGTAGTCTGACAGGGTTCTGACCTGTATTTTTGAGTGCCGCACTGTGCTGCTGAGTTTCGTTTTGTACGAGAGTCACGGCAAAGCCGCCAGCGACATTGGTGAGTAAATCCGATTATCGAGCCTCTGTTCCCGCGTCGGAACGGAGGCTTTTTCTTTGGCTATTTACTCCCTTTCACCTGCAATTTCGCGATTTACTCCCCGTGTTTCGAGACGGCAAGGCACGGGGCGGTATTCGGAGGAATGGGAGTAAGGATTTATCCCGAGTGAGTAGACGCGCGATTTTTGTCCCCGAGAACGAAAAGGGGCCGTTTTAGGTCCTTTGAAACTCAAATCGAACTCAATAGGCCTTTTGACGGTCTCTGTGCGGCGTTTTCCCAGGTCGTTAATGGGGAGTAAAGAATCTCACCGTCTCAAGGAAAGCGGGAGTAATCAGGGGAAATGCCGCGGGGTACCGCCGTGTGCCGCCATGTAAGCCACCGCGTCATTTACTCCCCAGGTGCGCCGAAAATGCCTTTGCATGCAATGGGGAGTAAAAACTCAACATACGCAGGCGTGAGCGGCGCTCACCGCCTAGCTTGGCGTCCTGATTCGGTTGCGCTGGTTGCGAAATGCGGGGAGCCGCTACAGCGAGGCTTTCCAGTCCTCGTATTCGTCGGCGTCGATCTCGCCGTTCTCGAGCTGCGCGCGCTTCTCTGCCCACAGCTCGATCGCCGTCGCGGCTTTGGGCGCGTGCGGAGCCTTGGGGTTCAGGGAGAGGCCCGTGCCGTCGGCGGAGGGAACGATGCCGAACGAGTCCTCGAGCCGCACGAGCAGCGACATGAGGTCGCCCGCGGTCTCGACGCCATAGTCCTTGAGGGCGTTGACGGACACGCCGAGCGCCGCGGAGATGGACTCGAGCAGCTCGGGCTTGACGGCGCGGATGCCGCTCTCGTAGTGGCGCACGGCCCCCTCGGTCAGGCCGACGGCCTCGGCGAGTTGAGCCTGCGTCATGCCGCGCGACTTGCGGTACCGCCTTATGTTTTTGCCTACGGACATGCGCCCTCCTCCTGGAATTACGTATCAGCACATCTTATCAGCGTACGTAAATGTACGCAATTCTATTGACAGTACAGATACGTACGTTTACTCTGAATCTGTAAACCGTACGTATTCGTACGCCATTGATTGGAGGAGCCATGGACGAGAAGGTGGCGAAGACGCCGAGGCCGCACATGCTGGACGCCGACGAGGTCGCGGAGCTGCTGAGGATCAAGAAAGGCAGCGCCTACGAGGTGATCAGGAAGATAAACGCCGAGCAGGAGGCGCGCGGGCGCGTGGTTATCCGCGGACGCGTCCGGAGCGACGTCTTCGACGCCCTGTACTTCCCGGAGGTGGACTGACATGCCCGTGTACAAGGATGGCAACAACGGCACGTTCTACGTGCAGTGCTACTACCGCGACGCCCGCGGCTCGAAGCGCCACAAGACGAAGCGCGGCTTCTCCTCCGAGGTGGAGGCCGCAGTGTGGGAGAGCCAGTTCAAGAGCCTTAACGGCGGGGCCATGGACATGACGTTCTCCGAGTTCGTCGAGGTGTACGCCTCCGAGGTGAAGCCGCGCGTACGCGAGCACACGTGGATCACCAAGGAGTACATCATCAACGACAAGCTCGTACCGTTCTTCGGAGACATGCGCATGTGCGACGTGAGGCCGATCGACCTCATCAGGTGGCAAAACGAGCTCACCGAGCACCGGGACGCCGACGGGAAGCCCTGGGCGCCGACGTACCTGCGCACGGTGAACAACCAACTGAACGCCATCTTCAACCACGCCGAGCGCTACTACGGCCTCACCGACAACCCGGTGCGCAGGGTCGACAAGATAGGCTCGAAGAAGGGCGGCGAGATGCAGTTCTGGACCAAGGACGAGTACCTGAGGTTCAGCGAGGCGGTCATGGACAAACCGCTGTCGTTCCACGCCTTCGAGCTGCTGTACTGGACGGGCATACGCTGCGGCGAGCTCCTGGCGCTCACTCCGTCCGACTTCATGCTGGATAGCTCGCGGCTGCGCATCAACAAGTCGTACCAGAGCCTCCACGGCGTTGACACCGTGACCGACCCCAAGACGCCCAAGTCGGTGCGCACGATCGTCATGCCCGCCTTCCTTCGCGACGAGATGGCGGACTTCATCGAGATGCGCGACGACGTCGCCCCCGACGAGCGCCTGTTCGCCGTGACCAAGCACTTCCTGGCCCACGAGATGGAGCGCGGGTGCAAGGCGTCGGGCGTGAAGCGCATCCGCATACACGACATACGCCACAGCCACGTGAGCCTGCTGATCGAGATGGGCTTCTCCGCGCTGGCCATCGCCGAGCGCATGGGCCACGAGGCGGTGGACATCACCTACCGCTACGCGCACCTGTTCCCCACGAAGCAGGACGAGATGGCCGCCGCGCTCGACGGGGCGAGGGGGTAAGCAAGATGCCGTGCGAGAACAGCGCCCGCAAGCGCAGCAAGACGATGGCGTTTCGCTGCACGCCCGAGGAGCACAAGCTCATATGCGAGATGGCAGCCTGGAGCGGCATGAGCAGGCAGGACTACATCATCGCCAAGCTCACCGATACCCAGGTCGAGGTGAGGCCCTCTGTAAGCGTGCAGAAGGCGTTGAAGGACTCGATGGCGGAGTTGTCCAAGGAAGTACGGCTGGCGGCCTCCTACGGCGAGCTGAGCGAGTCCCTGCAGCAGAGGATCGAGCTCGTGATGAGGTTCTTCCTGGCGCTCGGCGAGGGGGTTGAGGCACCAGTGACGGAAGCGCCACCGCAAACCTCGCATTTGGAAGAGCCGACAACATCCGTCATGGATGCGGGCTCCGACACCGCAAGCATCTTCGAGATGGGGCGCATGTAAGGTTTAACGCCAGACCTCCAACGCCTTGTCCGCAAGCCATTCGGCGCGATCGGCGATATCGCCCTCGTCCCAAGACTCCTTCTCCAGGGCGCCGGCCATGGTCGCAAGGCCGGCGGCGCAGAGGGCAAGACCGTCCTTGTATCCCTTTCCCTGCTTCTTGGTGGGCCAATCGGCATCGCGGATGGAGGCGTTGAGCGAATGCGTGATGATGGCGAGGTTGCCGAGCGTGAGGAGCTTCCTGTCCCTTCGCGTGGCAGCCTCATCGTCGAGGGCTCCCCATTTGTTGCGCCACTTCTTGGGCATCATGTGTTCGAGGGTGTACTGGTTGAACCCGAGCAGGGCCGTGCTGCTCATGCCTGGGCGAATGGCGCTTTCCAGCAGATAGAGAACGCCCTTGGACTGAAGGTTGTACAGACACGATTCCTCGAACGCCCTTCGAACCTCGTCATCGCCGGGCATGTACGTCGTCGCCTCTTCGTTTGCTTCAAGAGCCTTCCTCAGCGTCTCCGCGTCCTTCACCTCGTTCAGGATCAGCGAGGTGAACAGCCTGTTGTAGTTCTTCGTGGTCGCCTGAACCAGCGTTCGGCGGACGATGTAGCTCTCAAGCAGGGCGAAGACCTCGGATTCCTCGCCCGAAGACTCCGCGTTCTTGCGAACGTAGAGCACGTACGGGATGAGCGTCGAGTTCTTGAGGCCGAATATCAGCACGTTCAGGCGCTCGACGCCGGGAGCGGAGGGGATGTCCGCGTCGCAGTAGCCGGGGTCGAACGTGGACTCGAACACCTCGGCATACGCCTTCATGCTGTCGAGGATCTCGTCCTTGTCTCCGTTGCAGTACCTGCCGATGAAGTCCTTGTAGGACTGGAAGAGGTTGGACGTGCGCGAATAGAAGAGCTTGTCCTCGGTCGTGACGCCGCGCTTCTTGTCCTGAACCAGGATCTGGAGGAACGCGTCGAAGAACAGGTCGACGAGCGTGCGCTTGATGCGCCCGGTAACGACCTCCTGCTCCCAATACTCCCTCTTCTCCGCCGTGGGTTCGAAGACGTCCTCCCAGCACTCCTTGAACGCCTGCTCGTTCTCGCGGTTGAAGAAGTAGTTCTTGAGGAGCTCCGCCGTCGTCAGGCGCACCCCGAGCGAGTTGATGGTGTCGAATATCTGCTGCTCGTCCTCGCCCTCGGTGAGATCGATGCAGACGAACTGGACGTTCGACTTGATCGTGTTCCTGTCGACCTTCTCTGGGTCGATGTTCTTGAGGAAATAGTTGTAGGCAAGGACGATGGACGAGGAGCCCTCGACAGGCTCGCAGCCCGTGGCGCTGACGACCTTCTCGAAATCCTGCCGGTCGTACTTGCCATGTCTCAAGGCGACTTCGCCGGTCTCCAGGACGAAATCTCGCTCGAACAGCCTATCGGCGTCGATTCTCGCGCAGAGTGCCTTGAAGAAGATGACCATGGTCGTGAGGCGCTGCTGGCCGTCGATGACTGTGCGAACCTCGGACACCTCGGACCAAGTGTTGCCGGAGGAGGCTTGCTTCAGGATGATCGAGCCCAGGAAATAAGGTCGCTTCGAAGCCGTGACGAACTCCATGTCGCCGAGGAAGCGCTCCCATTGCTCTTCTCCCCAGACGTACGCCCTTTGGTAGAAAGGTATTTCGAGCAGGCGCGATCCGTTGAACACGCCGCTTATCGTAGATTTTCCTGCATCCATCCTTAAAGCCCTATCTTTCCTTCGCAGTTGTTACTTATGAGCCAATATCGTCAGTGCGCCGTTCGGCCTCTTAGTATTCCAGGCTCTTGGCATCTTCTCCCAGCAGGCGCTCGAAGACGATACGCAGGTCCTCGTCATCGAGGTAGCCGCCCTCAAGGCAGCCGCGGTCGATGGCGTCGAGCATCGTCTGCTCCTTCTCCTTCAAGCGGTCGTAGATCACGGCGTCGAGGGATAGCTCCCTGCCGTCGCGCATGAACTTCTCGCGCATGAAGTAGTAGCGCGTCTTCTGGTCGTCGGGCAGGCCCAGACGGTGTATGCGGTCCTTTGACTGCAGCAGGTGCACCAAGTTGTAGCTGTACTCGAAATACACCGCGTCGTGGCAGACGCTGTGCAGAGAGACCGACTCGGCAAGCGTCTGCGGGTTGGTCACGAGCACCCTGAAGCGCCCCGCGCGGAAGTCGTCCAGAATCTCGCGTCTCTCTTCCTGTGGCGTGGCGCCGTAGATCGCCTCTGCCGGAATCCCCATGGCGGCGAGGTCGCGGCGGAGGTTGCTGATGCTGCGTACGAAGATGCACCATACTATGACGGGGCGGCCTTCGGCGACGATGCGCTCCACGAGCCGCTCGCACGCCACGAGCTTCGAGCTCGGGCGGCTTCGCTCGATGGCCTCGTAGAACGTCTGCGAGAAGTCGACGTAGTCGATATCCGAGTAGTCATCGCCGACCTGGTCGAGCACGTACTCGAGGTCGCCTGGGTCCACTGCAGAGCAGAGCATCTCGGGGTCGCTCTCGAGCTGCAGGGTGCGTATGATCCTCGCGAGCGCGTTGGGGCAAGACGCGTACAGGACTCGCAGCAATGTGTCCTCATCGGGCGTCGCCTCGACCTCCACGATCTCGTCGGGCTCCGGGCGCGGCACGCCGAGCTCGTCCTTGTTCGTTCGGCAGAAGAAGGGCGCCAGGCTGTCGTTGAGGCTTGCCTGGAGGTCCGCATCGGGCGCGCGGAGCTCGCCCGGCTCGTAGCCGAAGAACGTGTCGTAGTCCTCGGGGTACAGGATGTGCAGCAGGTTGTAGATGTCCTGGTAGGTGTTCGGGATGGGCGTTCCCGTAAGGGCGATCACGAACTTCGCGCCGTCGGCCGCCTCGAGCGCGGCTTCCGCGCGCCTGCCGCCGATGGCCTTCACCCGGTGCACCTCGTCGAAGACGAGCAGGGTCTGGTCGGGGATGATGGCATGCAGCTCCCGCACGTAGCCCGAGAGCGACTCGTAGTTGAACGTGAACAGGTTGCACGCGCCGCTGTCGAGCGACAGCGCGTTGCGCCTGCGCTCGGTCGACATCGCCGCTATGGCGGGGTCTCCCAGCGAGAAGCAGCTCAAAGGCAGCTTATCCCCGAAGGTGGCGACCCACTCCTTCTCCCACGACTCGAAGCCGTTCTTGGGGCAAACCACCACGATGCGGCGCGCGAGCCCCAAATGGCGAAGGTAGGCGAACACGCCGAGCACCGTCGCGGTCTTGCCGGCGCCGGGCACCGAGAAGTCGGCCGCGCGCCCAACCGTCGCCATGAAGAAGGCGTCGAGCATCTGCCGGTCGCGCAGGGGACGCACCATCGAGGCGTTCACTACGTCGCGGAACTCCCGGAAGCGCGGCCCCAGCTGGGGGTCGTCGGCGATGCCCTCGGCGGTCTGCGCCTTGATGGCCAACCCCACCTCGGAGCGCTCGCGGATGTAGGTCTCGCCGGCGTTCACGAAGGCGCCGAAGCTCGGGTCAACCGAGACCTCGACGCCGTGGCCGTCGGCCTCCATGATCGCCTCGAGCATGTCCTGGCACTCGCGAAGGCCCATGCCGCCGTCGAGTAGGATGCGGTCGCGATCGGTGCCGTCGACGGCGCTCGCCGGGTAGTACAGCCAGGCGCGCCATGCGGCCGAGGCCATGAACGAGGCGATGTCTTGCCCCTCGATGCGCAGGTACATGCCGGGGCGCGCCTCGTCGTAGCAGACGACGGCCCTAGGCGCGCTCATCGATCTCACCGATCAGCTCTTCCACCTTGTCGGCGACGGCAACGAGGTTGCGGCGCACCTTCTCGAGCTCGTCGGGTCCCAGCACGTCGAGCATCTCGGGAAGGATCTTCTCGAGCTCGGAGAGGCAGTCGGCGGATTTCTTGGCGGGCGTGTCCATGAGCTTGACGCGGCGCACGGTCTCTCTTGCGCGGTCGCCTGCGCGCTTGAAGCCGTCGACGAGGTTGCCGTCCGAGCGCAGCTCGCTCACCTTCTCGCGCGTGAGGGCGTCGGGACCCATCTTCTCGAGGAGCTCGGACATGGCCTGCAGCTCGGCGGCCTTGAAGTCGGCCTCCGCATCCGTGCCTGCCACGCTGCCGAAGTCTCTCACGTATCGGGTGATGTCGCCCTCGGGCTGCACCACCATGTTGGCGAACATGAGTCGTTTGACAAGCTGTTTGTCGCGCCTGTTGTCGTACTTCTTCAGCACGCGGCTGAACTCGCCCAAGGGGCCATCGACCTTGAGGGCGCGGGCGAGGTGGTACTGCTCGGGGGCCTGGCAGAATTCGAGGAACTCCTCCATGTACTGGGCGCGGTCGACGAGTTTTTTCACCTCCGCCTCGGTCATGCCCGTCGCGTTGCCGTACTCCGCAGGGGCTATGAGGTGGTTCTTAACCACGTCGCGGTATACGCCGACGAGGCGGTCGACGGGATCGTACGCCACCTTCTCCTCTTCGCCGATTTGGATGGCGAGCTCGAGCAGCTTGATGCGCTTGGGGTCGCTGCCTGTGGCGTCGTCGAGGATGGCGGCCTCGAACCAGCCCGCCTCGTTGTTCGCCCGCGCGAGGCGGCGGACGCAGGTCAGGCGTCGGTTGCCGTCGATGACGCGTCCGTCGTTGAGCACGATGCCCGGCCTAAGCTGGCCGCGAAGGGCGATGCTCTTCTCGGTCTTCCTGAGCGCGCCGGGGTTGCTCTCGACGATGAAGTCCTCGATGACGCCGTTGTACTCGTCGCGGCCAAGGGCGAGCAGATCCGCGCCCTGCGCGGAGTTGTACTCGCTTACCCAAGTGGCGATGCGGTCGTTCTGGTCGTTGTAGAACAGCAGATCGCACTTGATGCGGTAGATGTCGAAGTCGCGCGTCACGTTGTCGATGGAGTGCTTCTCCTTGCGACCCGTCGGCAGGACGTTGCCAGTCGCGATCCCTTCCTCAAGCAAGCTCATTTCGTGCCTCCTTCTTCCATGCCTCCATGGATGAGTAATATGCGTCCCCGATGTCGTCGTAGTAGACGTCGGAGTTGTAAATGGTCGTCGTCAGAAGCGGTGCCGGGCACGTGATGCCCAGATCGTTCGCGAGCAGTCTCGGCAGGTCATCGCGCTCGATTCCCTCATGGTGGGCGACGATCCACTCGATGAGGTCGGCTGCGGAAAGCCGCCCCTCGCCTCCGGCGACGAACACCTTGGTTCCGGCGAGCGTGCAGCTGCGCAGGAGCCCTCCCGCGTCGAGCAGTCCCTCGTAGAAGTCGTCGGGCATGTCCAGCCCGTACAGCGGATGCGGAGTGGCGCCGCCCGCGCGCAGGCTCGCCACGGTGAAGGGCTCGCCTTCGGGCGCATCCACGCTCACCGCGGGCGCGTACGACTCGATGTCCGCCATGCGCGCGCCTAGCACGTCGTGCAGCCGCGAGAACGAGATGTAGCTGTCGCCCTCGTAGAGAAGTAAGCGGTGGTCCGAAAGCGCCTGGCGCAGCACCTGGCGGAAGGCGGGGTGCTGCCACACGGCGTTCTCGAAGCCGGCGTCGCCCTTCGCGAAAGACGGATGCTCGGCCAGCAGCCGCGTGAAGTGGTCGTTCGGGGTGCTCCCTTCTCGGAAGAGCAAGCCGCGGTCCTCGTAGTAGCCCGCATCCTCGATGCCGCGGTCGAGCGCTTCGGGCGGATCGTCGGGAAACTCGAAGGCGAAGCGCCGACGCACGAGGCCTTCGTCGCAGATGCGGCCGGCAAGCTCCCGGGCAAGGAAGCCCTCGAGGGTGGGTGCCTCGCGCTCGGTGTCGTGCGCTACGGGCACATCCGCACGGGAGGCCGGGGCGCCCGTCGGGCATTCAGCGACCTCGACGCCAAGCCACTCCGAGAAGCTCACGTCCGCGGGCTCGGCGAACAGGTCGAGCCATATCGCGGCGATGCCTGCGCTGAAGCCGTATTCGCGCTCGTAGGCTTTCGCGGCGACGTTTCTGGGCTCGTCCGCATGGCGCTCGGCGAAGGCGCGCACCTGACGGCGGCGGTCGACCTTGCCGAACCCGACAGAGAGGTGGTCGCCCAGGGTGACGCCCTCGTCTGCGTTCCAGAAGACCTGCTTCAGCTCATCGTAGAGAGCGATGGGCGTGGTGATCCCCACGCGCCTTAGCTCATTGCGCGAGACGCGAAAGACTAGACGGGCGCAAAGTTCGGTATCCTCACGCCGTGCCGCACTCACCGCCGCTCGCGCAGCCTCTGCACGCCCATCCTGTTTGCTGTCGACTACTTCCGCCACGCGCTACGCCTCGCCCAGCTTGGGCCCGAAGACGCGCTCGACGTATGCCTCCAGCGTGCCCTCCTTGGCGAGCTCCGCGGCGTCCGCGAGCTCGAAGTTAGAGTCACATCCTTGGCCGACCTCGTCGTGGAAACCCAGGATGAAGTGGGTGGCAATCTCGTAGATAATCTTGGTGGGCGCGATGCCGAACACCTGATGCTCCAGGATGTGGTCCAAACGCTCGCGGTCGTCCGGGAAGGCGGCCTTCATGCCCTCGCTTCGGTACAGGCGCTTGATGATCTCGGTGATGTAGAGGCCAGACTTCATATACAGGTCGGCGAAGGTGTGGCTCGGGTCATCGAAGCAGCCCGGGTTCTCCTTCTCGAAGAGGTCCACCATCTGAACCACGACGTTGCGCGGCGTGAAGATCTGATTGGTCTTCTGGGGCGGCACGTAGTCGAAGATGTCCTCTGTCTGGGACTCGTCGAAGTAATTGGCCAGGCGTTCGCGCAGCTTGATGAACTCGCTCACGGAGTCGTTGAATACGACCTCGTCGAAGAGGTGCCCAACGAAGCGCTTTACCTCGCCGGTCTCGCCATCGGTGTAGTCGCCGCCATCACGCAAAAAGCGGAACTCATCAACGGTGATGCTCGTGACGTCCTGGAAGACGTCAGCGGGGATCACGGTGTCGAAGTTCGCGAGCGTCGTGCCCTCTTCGCCGTAGGCCATGAGGAACGACGGGATGGTACGCGAGAAGCCGCGCAGATGAGCGCGCACCTTGTCCTCGATGCCCTGCTTCTCGTCCTCTTTCTTCGCCGTCTCCACCTCGCGCACCACGGTCTCGCCGGCGCGTTGCACGAGCTCCTCGCGGGAGTCCTCGAGCTTCTGGGCGAGCGTCTGGAACGCCTCCGCTTTCTGCTCGTCATGGCGCTTGTTCACCTCGGCGCGCTCGGTCTCGCTTGTCGCCGCCTTGAGCTCGTCCTTGCGCGACTGCTCGATGCGGCGCGCCTGAATCTGGTAGTCGCCGACCTGGCGGTTGAGTTGGATGTCGGCGTCCGCCTGGACCTTGCGCTCGATCTGCTGCTGCTGGCGCGGCTTGAGCTCGCTGCCGTAGCTCTCCTTGGCGGCCTGTACCAGAGGCGCGGTCACGCTCTGCTTGAAGGCCTCCTTGAGGTTGTCGAGCATCACCCGATCGTCGTCATCGGCCTCGTGGGCTTTCGCGATGTCGTCCATGTGGCCTGAGAATTCGACGGCGATGTCGCCGTAGACCTTCGGCCCGAAGATGTCCGCAGCCTTGCCTGCGACCTGCTCGTCGGGAATCTCCACCTCGCCCTCGTCGTTGATGGAGAGCTCGTCGGCCGTGCCCTCATCGATCTCGACCTTGTTCTTCTCGGCGTTCTGTGCCTTGCCCTGCTCGTAGGGATCGAAGCGCTGGATGATCTCCACGACCTCTGCCGGCGCGCGGAAGACGCTCGCGATGTTCTGGAACAGGAAGTTGCTCATAAAGCCGCGCCTGACCACCTCGCGGGCATGGATGCGCCTCGGCACGCTGAGCACCTGCTCGGCGTCGAGCTCGACCATCTGCCCCTCTTCGTCCTCGCCGTAGACGGGGAAGAAGTTCAGCAACTGACGGATATGGCGCTCGCGCGTTTCGACATCGCCGCCGCCGCGCGCGGTCTCGCCGTACAGGTCGTTGGCGAACTGCTCAAAGATAGTAAGCGTGCGCGCCGGGTCGAAGTCGAAGACGTAGGCGTTCTCCTTGCGCGCGTAGTTGCCGCCGCCCAGGTCGAACAGGCACGGGTTCTGGCTGCGGAAGGCCGCCTGCATGTACAGTGCGGGGCTCGCCATGTTCGAGAGCATGAGCACGGCGGTCCACTCCGGCACGGTCACGCCCGTGGTCAGCTGGCCGACCGAAAGGGTGATGGTCCTGTCGTGGTCCTTGATCGCGCGGCGTACCTTGTCGAGCGATTTCTCGTTCTCGTCATCGGCGTCGATCTTGCCGTCGCCAGCAGCGAGTACCACCTCGTAATCCTTGAAGACGGGGTGCGCCTGCAGCTTCTTGGCGAGGGCGCGGGCGGAGTCGACGCGGTTGAGCATCCAGAACGTGTGACGCAGCTCGTCGCGCAGCCCGGGTGTCGAGAACGGGAACTTCTCCTGCGTGGTGAGCGCGTCGAGGAACTTATCCACGTCGGCGTCGTGCACGAAGCCGCCGTTGTGCTTGGTCGAGAAGAACTCGTTGAGGTCGAAGGCGAACTCGGTCTGCTCGCCATCAATCTCCATGCCGCCGCGGGCCTCCTGCTCGACGATGTCGCTCATCTGGTAGGTGAGCAGGTTGAGCTTGGGGAGGTTGGCGTAGGGGTTCGGCTGCTCAGAGTCGGCAGGCCAGTCACGCTTGGCCTGCTGCTCGTCGGCATAGGTCCAGTTGTAGATGGCGTCGTCGGCGAACTTCTCGTTTGCGATGGCCTTGAAGGGCGTGCCAGAGAGGTGCAGCGTGAAGCGGCGCTTGATGTGGTCGAATGCCACGTCGGTCTTGAAGGTGTCCACGCCCTCGTGTGCCTCGTCGATGATGAGCACGTCCCAGGTGAGGTCGGCCACCTCGTCGAGCTTCTGGTACACGCCGCCGAAGCGGATGGAGCCCTTGAGGTCCTGAAGGCTCACGAACTCGATGAACCCCTTGGGGCCTTCCGGGTCGTTGCGGATGGCGCGCAGGTACTCCTCGCGGCTGAGGCAGTAGGGCTTGCCGGTCAGAGCGTCCACGCCGCTGATGAAGCGGTAGCCGCCCTCCAAGCCCACGAACTTCACGTAGTCGTCGTACCAGGAGTTGGCGATGGCAGGGCGGTTGGTGACGATGAGCACCTTCTGCGCGCCGATACTGCGGCACAGGTCGTATGCGGTGAGCGTCTTGCCGAAGCGCGGCTTGGCGTTCCACAGGAACTCGCCGCCGTGCGCGCCGCCCTCGTCCCAATGGGCGCGGGCGAAGGCTCCCGTCTGCTCCACTGCGCGCTGCTGCTCGGCGCGCAGGGTGTAGGAGGCAGCGCCGGGTGCGTCCAGCACGCCGTCGGTGTCGCGGAACCGGTAGAACTGCTGGTGAGACTCCTCGCCGCTAATCTTGAACCATTCCTTCTTGGGTTCGCGCTCGACGCCCTGCTTCTCGAGGTAGGCGTGGAAGTCGGTGTCATGGAACGTGCCCGCACGGTGCTCCCACGTGGCGTTGCCGCTCCACTCCAGATGCCACTGCACGTCGGCGGTGTGCGTTTGCTGTTTGATTCGCTCGCGCACGTCCTGCTCGGTGTAGCCGATCTTGGTCCAGCCGTTGTGGCGGACGATCTCGGGCGTGGTGTAGGCATAGATCTGCGGCACCGCGGGAGCGGTGGTCTCGATGATCTGGGAGATGTCGATGCTCGCCATTGCTAGTCCATCTCCTTCACATGGGATTCGATGAACTGAATCTCCTCGTCGTCGAGGCCGTACTTCGCATAGAGCTGACGGTCGATGTCAGCAACAGACTGCGACCAATCGATGTCGGAGTCAGAAGTAAAGTCCTGTAGGGGGACATACTTCCATTTTGGTGCGGGATTGTGCTGCGTAATCTTCAGAATTCCGAGCATGGTCCGAGCGAACTTCGATTTTATGTATTTGAGGAGAGCCGTAGCTTCCGCTTCGGAATTGAAACTGCCAATGCTTATGAAGGACTGCGTATGCCCTATTAAGGGCCGCCCTATTAAGGGCGTAGAAAGCACTTCTCCAAGCGCGCCCGATCCGTTGGCGGCAGGAACAAGTACTTTCCATTTGTCGAGGTTCGGATGCGGAGCGATATATCTGGCGGAAATGAACTTGTAAGCTCTTCCGGCGCGACCTCTGCCAAAGATTCTGATGCAACTATCTCCGTCGCCAGGCATCTCGTCAAAGAAAACTACATTGTTAAGGTTGTCGAGAACGTTTGTCTTAAGGTCATAGTCGTGGTTCTTGCTCAACAGACCATGGTCGTCGTCAACATAACGAATCTCGGGATGGTCTTCGTGCATGGCTTCAGTGAAGTGGTAGCTATCGGCCGCGAAGATGATATCGCCGAGGGGTTGGATGCCATGTTTTACAACCTTCTCTTTGATGGTACGAAGCTCATCGAAATGTGTGAACACTTCTATCGCACCGAAATCCCGATCAGCATCTCGATAGGTAACGGCAACACCGCCCTTGATGTCGGTATTCGGAAAGGCGCTGGACGCATCCGCTTTATAGCTCATCACTTTGAAATGGGGGTCGTTAAGCATCTTCCTGTTCCAGGCCTTTGGGGTTGAGCCGGCGTCAAATAGGAATCTAGCGGGAGTGACAAGCTCCACCTTGTCGGAAACCTTGAACGCCGAGTCCATAAACTCGTGATAGATGGGCGGTGCATAGGTCTTATTGCCAGAATCTTGTTCCGCCACTGAAAGCTGATATGGGGATTACCGATTACCGCATAGAACTTCTTTCCCATAATTGCTGCCTCACCTTTCAATGCGGCGAACTCGAAGGGCTCGCCGTTCTGCCAGTCGTATATCACGCAGAGGGGAACCGTTTCCCTTGGCTCCTCTTCTTTGGTCTCTTCGGTTGTCTCGTCGGGGAATACGTCATCGAACAGGTCGAAAAGCGACGGTTGCATCGGCTCCGGCTCGGGCTCCTCGAACGTCCCCAGGGTCGACTCCACCTCGGCGCCCATCTTGTTGGTGGGCACGGCGTCTGTGAAGCCGTTCATCTGCCAGAAGTTCCAGGAAACGATCCATGCCGCCTGCTCGAGCTCGTCCTGTTGGGGGCCCGACCCCCAGCGATTGCGGAGATGCTCGACGAACGTCTCGAGCACATTGACGCGAGCAATAAGCAGGTTGTCGCCCTGGTACTCGAAGCCGTACGTCGCGCGCAGCGCGTCGAGGGCCCGGCGCACCCATTCCTTGCGAGTCTTGGTCTTCTCGGTCACAACGCGAAGCTTGCGGTCAAGGAAGCCTACGCGCTCGCTTACGGGTAGCTCGTCTCCCGTCACGGTGTCGTAGCGCGAGCACACAAACGGCGCCTCGCCACACGTGATCTCGAGCCGCGTAGCCTCCACGTATGCGCGCCAGTCGTGTCCCTTTGACTTTGGAAATTCGATTGGATCACTAGTCGGCGTCCATGTATTGGCGCCATCATCCGCAACGATCTCGGTGTTGAAGACATCGCGCCGGCCGAACCAAGCCTCGTCCAAGTCGTTGTTCATCTGATTGCACAGCCATGACGGGGTGAACACCTCGGCGCGGCTCTTGGTGCGCTGGGATTGCTTCTCCTGCTCTTTGGCGATGCGCGGCTTGATGACGCCGGAGTTCATGCCCGTGATCTTCTCGACGGTCATCTCGTCATCGCCCATGTAGCCGTCGCCTAGGGCCTCGTATTCGTTGTCGGCCCATATGATGTTGCGCCCCGTAGTGCGGTCGCACAGCAACGTCTTGAGAATGAAAGTCGGGTATCGGCGGTCGAAGGACTCTATGAAGCCTTCGACCGAGATGTCGTGCATTGGCTCCGTCACGGGCTATTGTCCCTTCTTCGCGAGCTCTTCGATCATGCAAGTGCGCACAAAGGCGGAGAAGCTCATGCCGCGAAGGGCAGCCTCCTCCTTCGCCGCGTCGCGCAGGGTGTCGGGGATGCGCAGGGTCACAGATACCTGGTCGCCGTTTACCAGGAAGCTCCTGATCTCGGTCTCGCCGGGGTTACCCTTGATGAGCTCCTTATAGCCGTTAGACATTCGCGCCTCTATCCCTCGAAATGCAATACAAATGCGTTTTCTGAATTATAACGCAGCGGTACGCCGCGGCACTGGGAATAGGGGGACATCAGCCGCTCGGACACAATGCGACACCGGGCGGCGGAGAAGATCATCCGGCCGGAATCAAGGAACAGTTTCCGGACCGGGTTTCGTTCCTCAGTTATCGCGCGGTTTGACTTTGGCCCGCTCCTCCGCATAGAGGACCTCGTTCTGAGCCTCCAGGATGCGCGCCGCGTCGCCGATGCGCTCGGCACACCTCTCGCTTATAGACCTCAGGGCCAGGACCCCCTCGACGTCGAGCGGGTCCAGCTGGTCGGCGTGAGCCAGGGACTCGAGCAGCTGGTCCAGGCCCCTCGCCAGCCTCCCGGCATCTGCCACCGCGTCGAGCAGTTCGAGGCGCTATATCTTTTCTTCGTAACCCAACATCTGCTTGTCTCCTTCTCTCAATGCTCATGTACGGTAAGGAAGCAAGCAACCGAAAACAAGAGATAGACCGCCAGCACTACACTATTCCGAACCAAAGACCAAAAGATAAGCATTGTGGGAAAATCTAAACTTTTGGATTTTCCTACAATGCCAACTACGGCGGAATCCCTCCCACTCCTTATATCTTTCTGTATACATTGAATTTGTATTTAGTAAAATGCAGACAACACCACGGATCGGCTTTTGGTTGGACAATTCCAACCAAACACCACAGCAGACAGCAGAAAACATTCTGAACGCTAGGAAGCCGGTATGATTGTTACATATAAGGGGAAGAAAAATTTCTTTTAGGTACTTGCTTTCCTAAAACTGATGTGATACAATGATTTAATCCAGAAAAGGAGTAAAAAATATGCGGCAAGGTATTCTTAAATAAAATTTGATAATGGGCGCAAAAATGATTGCCCCTTGCAGGGGCTTAGTTTTTGTACCCAATTTAAGAATACTTTTGCCTTTTTAGTAAATATCGTGACGGACAGCGGCTCATGTAAGCCGTCATACTTCTGTTTGTCCGAAGTCATGATCCCCAGCGGTAAAAGTATTAGCCGCTGGGGATTTTTGCGCCCATTTGGGCCTTGTATGGAGGATAGACATGAACATTATCAATATCGGGATTCTTGCCCATGTAGACGCTGGAAAGACAACCTTGACGGAGAGCCTGCTATATGCCAGCGGAGCCATTTCAGAACCGGGGAGCGTCGAAAAAGGGACAACGAGGACGGACACCATGCTTTTGGAGCGGCAGCGTGGGATTACCATTCAAGCGGCAGTCACTTCCTTCCAGTGGCACAGATGTAAAGTCAACATTGTGGATACGCCCGGCCACATGGATTTTTTGGCGGAGGTGTACCGCTCTTTGGCTGTTTTAGATGGGGCCATCTTGGTGATCTCCGCTAAAGATGGTGTGCAGGCCCAGACCCGTATTCTGTTCCATGCCCTGCGGAAAATGGACATTCCCACCGTTATCTTTATCAATAAGATCGACCAGGCTGGCGTTGATTTGCAGGGCGTGTATCAGTCTGTTCGGGATAAGCTCTCCGCCGATATTATCATCAAGCAGACGGTGTCGCTGTCCCCGGAAATAGTCCTGGAGGAAAATACCGACATAGAAGCATGGGATGCGGTCATCGAAAATAACGATGAATTATTGGAAAAGTATATCGCAGGAGAACCAATCAGCCGGGAAGAACTTGCGCAGGAGGAACAGCGGCGGGTTCAAGACGCCTCCCTGTTCCCGGTCTATCATGGCAGCGCCAAAAAGGGCCTTGGCATTCAACCGTTGATGGATGCGGTGACAGGGCTGTTCCAACCGATTGGGGAACAGGGGAGCGACGCCCTATGCGGCAGCGTTTTCAAGGTGGAGTATACAGATTGTGGCCAGCGGCTCATCTATTTGCGGCTATACAGCGGAACGCTGCGCCTGCGGGATACGGTGGCTCTGGCCGGGAGAGAAAAGCTGAAAATCACAGAGATGCGTATTCCATCCAAAGGGGAAATTGTTCGGACAGACACCGCTTATCCGGGTGAAATTGTTATCCTTCCCAGCGACAGCGTGAGGTTAAACGATGTATTAGGGGACCCAACCCGGCTCCCTCGTAAAAGGTGGCGTGAGGACCCCCTCCCCATGCTGCGGACGTCGATTGCGCCGAAAACGGCAGCGCAAAGAGAACGGCTGCTGGACGCTCTTACGCAACTTGCGGATACTGACCCGCTTTTGCGCTGCGAGGTGGATTCCATCACCCATGAGATCATTCTTTCTTTTTTGGGCCGGGTGCAGTTGGAGGTTGTTTCCGCTTTGCTGTCGGAAAAATACAAGCTTGAAACAGTGGTAAAGGAACCCACCGTCATTTATATGGAGCGGCCGCTCAAAGCAGCCAGCCACACCATCCATATCGAGGTGCCGCCCAACCCGTTTTGGGCATCCATCGGACTGTCTGTTACACCACTCCCGCTTGGCTCCGGTGTACAATACGAGAGCCGGGTTTCGCTGGGATACTTGAACCAGAGTTTTCAAAACGCTGTCAGGGATGGTATCCGTTACGGGCTGGAGCAGGGCTTGTTCGGCTGGAACGTAACGGACTGTAAGATTTGCTTTGAATACGGGCTTTATTACAGTCCGGTCAGCACGCCGGCGGACTTCCGCTCATTGGCCCCGATTGTATTGGAACAGGCATTGAAGGAATCAGGGACGCAACTGCTGGAACCTTATCTCTCCTTCACCCTCTATGCGCCCCGGGAATATCTTTCCAGGGCTTATCATGATGCACCGAAATACTGTGCCACCATCGAAACGGTCCAGGTAAAAAAGGATGAAGTTGTCTTTACTGGCGAGATTCCCGCCCGCTGTATACAGGCATACCGTACTGATCTGGCCTTTTACACCAACGGGCAGAGCGTATGCCTTACAGAACTGAAAGGGTATCAGGCCGCTGTCGGCAAGCCAGTCATCCAGCCCCGCCGTCCAAACAGCCGCCTGGACAAGGTGCGCCATATGTTTCAGAAGGTAATGTAAAGATACCTACCGTCAACGCCGAGAAATTTATGGGCATTGTCCGCAAGCACCTTGCCTTTGAAGAACTGACCCCCACTCTCTTGCGGGAAATGATCGAGAAAATTGTGGTGCATGAGTGCAGCTATGATGAGAACGGCACCCGCAGGCAGGACATTGAGATTTATTACAGCTTTGTCGGCAAGATTGACTTGCCCGAATAACCGCCCGACCTATCCGACACAATGGCCAAGTGTCGGATAGGAACGGCAAAATTTTTTGCACTTCTATTGCTTCTTTATCACACATAAGCAAACGGACGTGTCGCGCAGCACCGTAGCCGTTCCGCGCAACGAAAAGCCTCACCGCCAGCGATCTCGTGCGCACATCGGCCGCAAGCGGCACGGGAGAGGCCGTCCCGATTAGGGTAGCGGCGCCGCGACTCGGAAACGCGCCTCCGTCCTCCACGCGACGTCCCGACGTAACCCTCGCGAGCGCCCCGGCAACCGCCGACGGGCCGCATCCCATGCCCGGAGGGTCTCGGCGCCCATGGCCGGTTCCATGCCGCACGCCTCCGCCCCTCCGACCCGAAACCCGCCCCGGCGCTCCTTGGACGCGCAGGGTCGCACGCCGGCAGGCGGCCCGCAAGGGCCGCGACACTTTTTCGGGTTCTTCGCCCCATGCGCTGCGCGCGCGAACAACGCGAAAAACTGACGTCGGGAGATTTCTACAACCACGTCCGACTTCGCTTCCTCCCTTGCCGGCACGCCCGCGCTGCATGCGACTCACGCGACGCAAGGCACGCCACAGGGGCGGGCCTCAGAGTCTAAGGAGCAAGACATGAACGACATGAAGGAAAAGGCGATGGGCGCGGTCAAGGCCTTCCTCGAGCGCAAGGGCTACGAGATCGTCGACGAGGCCTGGCAGGGGCCCGAGGGTATCGGCGGGATCGACCTCGTGGCGGTGGACGAGGACGGGACCCTGGTGTTCGTCGACGCCACGGCCCGGATCGGGACGGACGGCTTCCCCGAGGCCCACAGGGCGCGCGGGCTGCGCGAGGCGCTGGCGGCGACGTGGCTCGCCGGCAACGGCGACGACTACGCCGACACCCCGGTCCGCTTCGACGAGGTGGCGATGATGGTCGTCAAGGAGAACCGCGCGCTCCTGCGCCACCACGTCAACTGCTTCGGCGAGATGGAGCCGCTCTCCTAGGCGGCGCGCCCGGCCCCGGGCTCCCGGGGCCGGGTTTCCCCGAAACTCGGCCCCTGTACCACGAAAGCGTACATATCCGTACGTTTTCGTGGTACACTCCGCTTGTCGGACAAATCCGTACGATTTTGTCCCGACGCTCCGAGACTCGGGGCGCGCCGGACCGGATGCGGCGAGGCGCGCCCCACGCTAGAGAGGACGCGACCCATGCGCACGATAGCCATTTCCAACTACAAGGGCGGCGTCGGCAAGACGACGACCGCCGTGAACCTGGCGGCCATCTTCGCCGCCCGGGGCCTTCGGACCCTGCTCGTCGACCTCGACCCGCAGGCGTCGGCCACCGACTTCTTCGGCCTCTACGACCGGGCCGCCTCCGAGCGGCGCACATCGGTCGAGCTGCTCTACGGCGGCGCGCCCGTGGAGGAGATCGCCTACGCCGCCGGGGAGAACCTCGACGTGGTGGCCTCGACCATCGACCTCGTCGACCAGAACGAGATGCTCCTGCGCGAGCAGCGCCTCAAGTTCGCGCTCGACGACGCCTCGGGCTCCTACGACGTCTGCCTCATCGACTGCAGCCCCGTGATGCGCAGGCTCGCCTTCAACGCCTACCTCGCCGCCGCGGAGGGCGGCATGGTCGTCATCCCCGTGAAGCTCGACTCCACCGTGATGCGCGGCACGGCGCTCACCGTGGAGGCGACGCGCTCAATCGCGGACGCCCTGCGCATGCCCACGCCCAGATGGAAGATACTGCGCACCTGCGTGCCCGGCCGCATGACCAACGCCGAGACCACGGGCGCGGCCGTGCTCGACGGGTTCTTCCCAGACGAGCAGTTCGAGACGGTCATACACGCGAGCAGCAAGGTCTGCGAGGGCAGCTGGCAGTGGAAGCCGGTGGCCGCCTTCGAGCCGGGGAGCCGCCCCGCGCGCGACTACGAGGCCCTCGCCGACGAGGTGTACCGTGAGCTCGCCTAGCCAGGTGGCCGCGGGATTCACCATCACGGGGCTCCTCGACGGCGCGTCCCGCACCCGCGGGCGCTACCCGGTGTCCGAGATCGCGGTGGCCGACATCGCCGACCACCCGGCGAACGCCGCGTACTCCATGGACCCGGCCGGCATAGCCGAGCTCGCCGAGTCGATACGCCAGGACGGCCTCACCGACCTGCCGCTGGTGCGCAAGGTCGGAGACGGCTCGTGGCAGATGGTCTCCGGGCACCGCCGCAAGGCCGCCTACGCGCTGCTCGCCAAGGACGACCCCGCCTACGAGAGGATGCCCTGCCGCGTGATAGAGGGCATCGACGACGAGCGGGCGGTGACGCTGCTCCACGCCGCGAACTACTTCACCCGCGCGCTCACCGTGACCGAGCGCGCCGCCGCGACCGAGGCGCTCAGGGGCGACGCCGTGCGCCTGCGCTCCGAGGACCCGTCGCTTTCCGGCATGCGCGTCGACGACGTGAAGGCCGCCATCATCGAGCGGCAGACGGGCCGCAAGGTCTCCGGCAAGACCATCGCGCGCGAGGAGAGGCTTGCCCGCAGGATCGCCGAGGACCTCTCGCCCGAGTGGGCCGCCGAGGCCGACCGAGGCAACCTCAGCGCCGAGGCGGTGCGCTCGCTCGCGGGCATGCCGAAGGAGCGCCAGGCGGAGATGCACGCCGCGATGGAGCCCTGGCGGCGCACCAAGCGGGAGCTCTCCGACTACGTGAGGAGCGAGAGCAAAACGCAGGCCGGCCCCGACGGGCGCATCGCGAAGGCCGCGAGGCTCGTGGCCGACTTCCTCGAGAGCCCGCCCGAGAGCCCGAGCGCTGCCGACCTCTCGCTGCTGCGGGAGATGGCGCTCATGACCGCGCCCTACGCGGAGGCGGGCGCAGGAGCCCGGAAGGTCCGAAGAAGGGCCTCGCATTCGAAATCCAGCAAGTAGCCTATGGCGTCCGACATCGCGTCGGGCGTCCATAGCACTTGGGGACCGGGCGGCCTCGGACCCGTCATGCCGCGGGCCGTTGGGGAGCCCGCTTTCGCGAGGCCCGGTCCCAGAGGCGGCGCCCGAGCCGGGCCGCCGCCTGCGGGGGATCCCCCGCGCCCCTAGAGAGACGCGCCCGCCGTACGGCGGGCCCGAGGAAAGGAATCCGCCATGGAAGAGGAAGCCGGCGCCGCCAAAGGCAAGGAGCGCCGCGTCACGTTCCGCATGGAGGGAGGCGACTACGACGCGCTCTGCGAGCGGTGCGAGCGCGCCGGCCTCAGCAAGTCGGAGTACCTGCGCTACCTCGTTCGCATACCGCTGTCGACGGAGGCCAACGCGGGAGACGAGCACCGCATACTCGTGGACCGCAGGGCCCTGTGGGCGATGTCGCGAGAGCTCACGAAGTGGGGCTACCACTACAACCAGGCCGTGCACGCGATGAACCTCATCAACTTCCACGCCCGCCACGGGCACGTCGACCGCGACCTCGTCGCGGATAGCATCCCGACGATCGAGCGCGAGCTCGCCGACGTGAACGCCGCGGCCCGAGAGATGGCGGCGGAGCTCGGTCGCATCGGCGCCGACTCGCTCGTGGAGGGCTCGCCATGCCGATCCTGAAGCCGATAAGCGGCCACGGCTCGACGGGCGGCATTCGCCGCTACCTCGAGAAGGGAGGTCGCGCCCTGGCGCGCGACCTGTTCAACCTGAGCTACGACGAGCGCGACGCCGGCGCACTGGGGGAAGACGCCAAGGAGGCCTGCGCCTGGGATGCCGAGATGGATGCCACGCGCGCCGCGTTCGGCACGGACGCACCCTGGAGGGGTAAGCCCGCGCGCACGTTCAAGCACTTCGTGCTCTCGCCGGACCCCGACGACGACATCGACCTGGCTGCGCTGCGCGAGCTCGCGTGCTCGTGGGCGCTCAAGCACTTCGGCGACCACGAGATCGCCATCGTCTACCACGACGATAACGCCCGCGGCATACCGCACGCGCACATCGTCGTGAACAACGCCAACTTCCGCACCGGCTACCGCATGCAGACCCAGCACCCCGAGGACCTCAACCGAGACCTGCAGGACATGGCGCGCGAGCGCGGGCTGTCGGGTCTCTCCAACGACCGGGCGCCCGAATCCCCCTCGAAGGCGCGCGGGCGGGCAGGTGCGGGCGGACCCAGGAGCCGCAGGAGCGTCTACCTGGGACGGGCCGAGAAGGAGATCATGCGCTCGGGCGGCTACTCGTGGGTCGGCGACATCCGCGCCCGCGTCGCGCTCGCCAAGACCACGGCGCGCGACGAGGCGGAGTTCCTCGGCGTCCTCGACGCCCTGGGCGTGCACGTCGCCGACAACTCGGCCAAGGCGCGGCGGGACGACTGGGTGTTCAGCCTTGCCGGGGAGCCGTCCAAGAAGGTAGCCGGCGAGCGCCTGGGGTTCGTCTACGGCAAGGAGATGCTGCGCCGGCGCTTCGAGCGCGAGGGCGCCTACCGCCCCACGGACGCGAGCGCCGCGCGGATCCGCGAGGCCGCCGAGCGGGCCCTCGAGCTCAACGACCTCTCGGAGCTGAGCAGGCTCTCCTCGGCGCTCGAGACGTGCGCGAAGTTCGACGTCGAGTCCATCGAAGAGTTCGGGCTCAGGATGGCGACGTTGGAGCGGCGCGGCCAGGCGGGCGGCGAGGGGTACCGTCGCCTCGAGGCCGCGCGCGCCTACATGGCGGAGAACGGGCTCATGCCGCTCAAGACCCGCTACGGGGACGATCGCGGGCGCGGCGCGGCCGAAGGAAACTCTCGCGACGGGCGCCGCGAGGACGAGCAGCGGCGAATCCTCGCCGCCGAGCGGCAGCGGGCCCAGCAGAACCAGCACAGGGAGAGGGGCCGGAGATGATGGTGAGGATAGAGTACGAGGGCGGCAGGACGACGCTGTTCGACACGCTCTCGTTCACGGAAGGGTCGCCGTTCTCCGGCGCGAACATGCTCACGGAGTTCGAGCTCGAGATGCGGGAGGAGCCCGAGAAGGGGCTCTGGCTCACGGCGAACTGGCACCAGGTGCGCGACGACTGGCGCGCCGACGCGCCCGCGGATGGCGTCCCGGCGGCGCGCAGGTCCCGTGGCTGGCGCTTCATGCTGGCCTCGGAGGCCGAGCTCGGGCGCGCCCGCCGCGTCCTGCTCGACGGCGACGAGGCGTTCGCACGGGTGCGGGGCTTCCTGTGCGACGCGGCCGCGATCGGCGCCTGCTACCGTGAGCACGTAGGCCCTCCCTCAAAACCGCTGAAGTCGCAGATAAGGGACCTGCAGCGCGCTCTGGGGAGGGCGGAGGTCCCGGGCGTGCCCGACGAGCTGGCGAGGCTGCTCGCGGAAGAGAAGGAAGAGGGCGCCGACGAGGGCGCCCGCAAGGTCAAGGAAGATTGGGGTGACGTCGATGAAGAGGCTTGGTAGGTTCCTCATGGCGGCGCTTAAGGTCACGCTGGGCTTTTTCGTCTGGCTGTTCCGCGCCGTGTTCAAGTGGGTGATGTAGAAGACGATGACCGTTTGCCTGCCTAGGCAAGCATTCGCTGTTATGAGCATGATGGTAGTGCAGGAGATTCATCCGTTCTAGACGGCAAACGGCCGAGCGATCGAGTATCGCTCGGCCGTTGTTTCTTTAACCTGACTGATTCTAATTCAGGAAGAAATCATCGACTTCCTCGCGCGTGTGCAGGATTTCGCCGTCCGGGACGTTAAGGCTTGCCGCCAACTCAACGGAGCCGGAAAAAGCCATTGCGACATTCGGGGAGAAAGCCTTCTCGAGAAGGCTGATGTATGCGCTCATATTCTCACGAAGGCCGCTGATGCATGCGGCGTATTCGCCATCGAGCTCAGTATCGAGGGTCTTCAATTCCTGGGCATAGTGCGCGAGCAGCTCCGCCTCTCGTTTGTCATAGAAATCCTTTCCCAATTCGTACACGGTCGTGCCTACGGCGTTGCCGACGAGGGCGCCCAGAACCGGAACCGGAATGATGACCTGGCCCACGAAGCTCGAGAACGCGCTCACGGACGCATCGAGACACGCGATTTCTGAGCTTTCTATAAACTCGATCTCCGTAAGCTCGCCGCTGCGGAACCTGTAAGCGCATTCTGCGACGCCGAATGACGCAGTGACCAGCGCGCTTGCGACAGATGAGGGCGTGGCCGTGTAGTTGTTCAGCCAATAAACAGCTCCACCGCGAACCCCGCCCTTGACGAGTCCCATGCCGGAATCTTTTGCGATTTCCTCCCAATCGTCCTGGGTCAAGTCGCCGATGCGCTTTCCGTTCCCGAGATGGCGCTTCATTGAAATGGCGAATGCCGTTCCCGCTTCCAGAACGGCGCCAGCCGCCGCGGCCTTCGCGCCCTCTTGGGGCGTGGGCTTGTGCTCCTCGTAGATGTCCTTCTTTATTCGCTCGCTCTCGTCTGCGAGCCTGCTCTTCTCCTCGGCCATCTTGTCGGCGATAGCGTTCTTCTGGACCTCCGAGTACTCGAATTTGGAGGCTTCAAGGTCATCGATGCTGAACCCGCTTGAGTCGAAGAACTCATGGATGCTCTTCCAGGTTGAGTAGGACGGGCCGCCGGTCGAGGACGCCAGCTTGGCCGCTTCCTCCTTTGGCATCTCGTACAGGGAGCGCACCGCGTCGAGATGGTCCTTCGGGATCTGGTAGATGCCGTCTTTGTCGAGGAAATCGGGGTACTTCTGCAAATGGGCAGCCACAGCATCCAGGGAGAACTTGCCGCCGGCGTTCACGAACTTGACCTGTATCTCGACGCCGTTGCGCAAAAGGTCGGCGGGGCCGTTGTCATTAACCCATTCCATTACCGGTTTATCGCCATGGACGAGGCTCTGCGCGTTCTCCAGCCCGCATTCGGCCACCTCGGCGATGAACCCGTGGACGCCCTTGTTGCCGCCCCTGTTCGCAACGACGAGGTCCTCGATCTTCCCGAGCGCCCAGTTCATGGACTCCATTGCGGAATCGAGGTTCTGATCTTGGCGGTTGAGATTCTCGATGAGGTCGTCGATTCTCATCTGGTTGATCAAGCCGATCCATGCGGCGACGGCCTGCTCCTGAGTGCTCTTGACTACTTTCTCTGTATTCATGGCTATTCACCGTCCCGGGTGGCCACCCTCTCGACGATGAGGCTGCCCAGGGACTTCGCGTTGTTTACCAAGGAGCCCAGGGCCAGTTTCTCGCCGTCGGAGATGGAAAGGTAGTCGGCGCCATGCAGGCGGCATGAGGACATGAAGGACCCGGACAGCTCTTCGCGAAGGGCATCGGTCTTTGTCCTGAGCGCCACGATTGCTGCGGACGTCTCCCTAAGAGCCTCGGTGTTTCTCTTTACCGACAAGAGCTCCTCGTGCTTTTCCTCAGCGATCTTGTGCTGTTTTTTCACGAAAAGCGCGATGGAGGTCAGCAACGTGGCGCCTGCGACGCCCCATCCGATGGGGCCGGCCATTGCCAGGAAAGCGCTGCCGGCGGCCATCCCGCCTCCTCCGGCGGCCAATGCGCCTCCGCCGAGCCAGGCCATCGCCGCGTTCGTCGCAGCAGCGCCCGACAGCGTGGAGATCGCGGCGCCCGTGGAGGCGGTGCCGAAAGTTGTGGCAACCCACATGGCGGCGGATGGGGCTATGCTGGCAACGGCCATGCCCGCTGCGACGCCGGCGCCGGCGCTGGCCGCCGATTTCCGCGCCGAGTCCAGCTCTTCGCGGGCGAAGGACTCCGACTCCTTGAAGCTTCGCTTCTTGTGGGACACCTCCTCGATATCCTCCACGAACGACTTCGGCGTGTTCGCGATCGAGTTCACCAGGTCGGTAACGAGGTCCAGCAGGTCGATGCTCCTCAGTCTGGACTGGTAGAGCTCGATCCCTCCCGACTCCAAATCTGTATAGGCTTGGTTGTATTCGATGACGGCGAGCTCGTACTCATCCGGTTCTTTCGCCCTTGCATTCTCGACGCCTTGCTTGATCCCATCGGCGATTTCTCCCGCTTTGCCTGCGACGACGGCGACAGCGCCTTGAGCACCGGCAGCCGCAGCGCTCGCGGCATTTGCGACTCCTTCAGCCACACCGCCGAGCATTTTCGCCATATGTTCGGGAGCTGGACTTCGAGATTGGGTTGATGCGTCATCGTCTTGCTCATCGACAAACTCAGTGTTGTATTTGAAGCTCTTCGGCTCTGGACCGTCCTTGATCGCATCTCCAATGCTCTGAACGGCACCTTTTGCCTTGCCTGCAATGTCCCCGATGGCCTGTCCCGCCTGATCGGCGGCGCTTTGAGCGGCATTCGATGCCTGTTCGGCAGCGCTAGCGATACCTTTTCCTGCAGCGACCGCAGCCTTCTGCGCCTCTTTTATTGGGTCGAAGCCTTTATCGAAGAAGCCCATCGTCCCTGCCTTTCTCCATTTGCAATCAAAGGCCATTATCCCACCGATGGATTTAGTCTCTATCAGTGATTTAACCATCGGTCATTATCTGCGCGAAAAGCGTCGTCGGTGTACAGCATTATGGACACTAGATTCAGTTGTCAGCTGAGTATGTTGCAAAGACGACGGCGCAGGAGTTGCTCGTCTGGGACAATTTGTCCCCGTGGTAGGCGTTGAGCTCCACCGCGTCGGCGAAGTCGTCCCGCTTGCCCCCTGAGCTCGGATGGCACCTAGTAGCTACACCGGGCGACGGCGCAGCCGCATTTCGCGCAATTGCCCTCGATCACGATTCCGAACTTGTCGGCGCGCAGCGTGTAGCCGGGAGCGAACGATGCGTTGGCGTCGTGGCAGTCGCGGCACCAGGCGTTGTTGAGCAGGATTCGCTTTTCCTCGTCGCTTATGGCGTCCCAAGCCGCCAGGGCCTTCGGTGAGGAGCCGTTCCGGTCGCATTCCGGGATGGCGTCGACGGGTTCGGGTCCGTATCCGTCTCGGCGGCGTGCCGCTTCCCAGTCGATGATCGCCATGTCCAACCTCCCTTTCTGTCCATGACCTTAGATTACCCCACCATGCGCAAGCCCCTCGTCCGACCATCGGAGCGAGGGGCTTGATCGTTCTGCTTGGTTGCGATTCCGATTTTCGAAGGCTAGTCCCGGTCGTCGTCGCCGGCTGCGCAGCAGGCGTAGGCCGTGAGCGTGAGGAGCCCCATGAGGAGCCCTATTCCGAAGGGCGCGAATCCCATCCTTCCACCTCCTTCGCGTAGACGACGGTGCGCGAGTTGCTCGTCTGGTAGCTGCACGTCACGAAGGCCCAGGCCTGCGCGACGTCCGAAGGCTCTTCCAGGACGACTTCGCATCGGGACAATTTGTCCCCAAGATAGGAGTTGAGAGCCGCCGTGTCGGCGAAGTCGGTCCGCTTGCCCTCCGAGCTCGCGTCGACCACGTCGGCCGCGAAGACCTCGAGCTCGATCTCCTTCTCGCGGGTGTAGACCCGGATGGTGCGGTGCCCCTCGGCGAAACCGCGCGACGAGTACTGCGCGAGCGGCGCGAACATGGTGCCGTCGGACATGTGGTGCCCGTAGACGATGACGAGCGGGCTCTCGGCGCCCTGCGCGCAGTCTGCGTCGATGTAGGGAGCTCCCCATGCGGATCTTTCGCCGCCGGCGTCGTGCGTGAGGTAGAAGTCGGGCGATTCCGGCCGGCCCTGCGCGATCGGGTAGTCGACGGTCGTGCCCGGCACGCGCACCCATGCGACGACGGAGGCGGGAAGGGCGTCCCAGTCGATTCCGCCTCGCGCCTTTTGCGTCCCCATCGCCGCGTCCTCTTCCGCAGCGGGCACCTCGTGTACCTCGTACGGGTTCCTCTCGGGCTGCGGCAGGACGGCGAGCGCCGCCAGCGCCAGCAACGCCACGGCGACGGCGAGCGCCGTGGCGGCTTTCCCTTTGTTCATGTCCTCCCCCGTTCGCAGGGGAGGCCCCGGGCGAGCGCCCAGGGCCTCCGGTTCGGTATCGATGCGGCGCCGCTACTCTTCCGGCTCTTCGGCCGCCTCGTCCTTGCTTGCGCCGGCTGTCTTGCGCTTGCGGTACGCGAGCGCTCCGCCCGCGCCCGCGGCCGCTGCCAGAGCGATGCCCGCGGCCACGGCGTAGCCGGTGCCGTCGGGGGCGTCGGCCCCGGTCTTGGCGTAGGGCTCCTCGGGGACCTCGGGCGTGTCGGGGTTGTCCACGACGACGCTCTGCTCGGCGGAGTCGATGTCCTCGTGGGTCGCAACGACGTTGCCGGCGGAGTCCAGGACCTTCTCGAAGACGACGAGCTCGTCTCCCTCGGCCAGGCCCTCGGTGTCGAACTCGAAGGTCACCTCGACGGTGCCGGAGGGCGCCTCGGGCTCGAAGGGCGTGCGCGCGGTCACCTCGTTGCCGTCCTTGTCGAGGAACGGCTCTCCGGTGCCCTTGTCCATGAGCGTGCCCACGGCGATGTAGGTCTCGCCGGGGACGAGGCCCTTGTAGGCCACCGTGTCGATGACCTTGGCCTTGCCGGCCTCGATGACCTGGTCGCCGTCGGCGGCGTCGGCCGCCTGCGTGCCCACCTCGACGGCGACGTGGACTGTCTGGCCCTCGTCGGAGAGGTCCGCGTGCGACGCCACCTCGGCTCCGTCCTTGCGTAGGCTCTCGAACACGACCAGGTCGCGGCCGCCGAGCAGGCTCGCGTCGAAGGAGATCTCGACGTCCCGGCTGCCCGTCGAGAGCGCGGGGGCGAACTCGGCCTTGGCCCCCACGGGCATGCCCGAGGCGTCGGTCACGGGCTCGCCGGTCGCCTTGTCGACGAGGGTGGCCGAGAGCTCGTACTCCTCGCCGGCCTTCAGGCCCTCGTAGGCGACGGCGTCGACGACCTTGGCCTCGGCGTCGGCCGAGACGTCCTTGTCGCCGTCCACCCCGTCCTTTGCCGTGGTGGAGATGCGCGGGCCCTCCTGGTCGTCGAGGCCCATCCACACGGCCTTGGCCACCGTCGAGTCGCGCTCGATCCAGAAGCTCCTGGTGATGAGCTCGAGGCCCTCGTTGGCATCGCAGCGCAGCTCGGTCATGGTGTAGGCGCCGTAAGGCAGGGCCGCCAGCGAGTCGTCGACCGGCGCCGAGGAGCCGTCCTCGCCGAGCGAGAACCAGATGCCGGCCTTCGGGTCCATGTCGGCGGCCCCGATCGGGCCCTCATGGCCGAGCAGGGCGTCGTTGGCGTTGGTGTCCCTCGAGTGCTTGTTCCAGCTGCTCGCGGTCGACGCGTCGCCGTTGCGGTCCGTGACCAGCACGTGAGTCTCGCCGGTGGCCGCGTTCTCGATGGCGAACGGGACCATGAGGCCGGCGTTGTCGGACTCGCTCTTCTTGGAGAGCTCGAGGTCGTTGCGCACCACCTGGTCGCGGAACTCGAGCGCGGCGCCGTCCGCGGAGGCGCTCACGATCTCGCCGCCGGTGCGGACCTCGAAGGTGCGGGGCTCGCCGTCGGTCAGCAGGTAGCTCCCGTTCGTCGCCGTCTCCCGCACGTCGTAGGTCCCGTACGGCAGTGCGTTGGCCGTGGTCTGCGCGGTGTAGGCGCCGGCCTCGTCGTTCCATGCGGTGGTCAGCGTGGCCACGGCTTCGCCCGGCTCGCGCCATTCGCCGTCAACGAGGACCTTGTGCGCCGAGCGGTTCGTGACGGTGAACTCGATCCCGTCGAGGCCGGGGTGCTCGCCAGGCGCCTCCTTGTGGCCGCTGCCCGCGAGCGCCTCGGACGCCTGCAGCTCCTTGTCGGACTTGGTCACCTGCACGCCGCCGCGGAAGACCTCGTCGGTCACGGGCTCGCCCGTGAGGTCGCGCACCTCGTCGGCCTTCACGGTGAACGTGACGGAGGCGTCGCTGGCGTCGTAGCCCTCGGGCGCGCCGGACTCGACGATGCGGTAATTGCCCGCGGGGAGGGTGTCGGCGCCGGTCGCGGCGACGTGCGACCCGTCCTCGGGCGCGGTCTTGATCGTGGCGCATACCTCACCGTCTGCGTAGTACTTGCCGCCGACCAGCACGTAGCGGCCGGTCTCGTTAACGACGGAGAAGCTCGCGCCGTCGAGCGAGGCGTCGCCCTGGGGCTCCGCGCCCGCCTCGGAGTCCGTTTTGGCGACCTTGACTCCGCCCGTGGACCAGCTGAAGCTCACGAGCGTCTGGGAGCCGCCGCCGGTCCTGACGCAGAACGCCTCGAACCCGGCGGATACCTTGCCGGCGCCCGCCTTCATCTTGGCGAAGGTCCCGCCGATCAGCTCGGATTTCGCCCAGGAGGCGAACTCGGCGCTCGTGCCGTGCGTGGCAGCCGACTCGGACCCAGAGTAGGCGTAGGCGATGAGCACATGGCTCGCCGCCGCGTACTTGGCGTCGTCCCAGCCGCCGCCGTCGTACCAGCTGCCCGGGAACATCGACGCGTCGAAGCCGGGAGAGCCGAACGAGTACCAGATCGCCGCTGTCACGTCGCCGCTCGGCACGGGGCTCGTCGAGTAGGAGCCCGGCGCGGGCGTCGGGGACGAGGGCTCGGCGCAGTAGGCGATGTTGCCGTCGGCGCTCATCCACGTGGTGGCGAAGCCGCCGTAGGGGATCTTGCCGCCGATGGACACGTCTACCGTGCTCGGCGCGGCGTAGGCGGGCGAGGCCGCCACAGAGGCGAGCAGAGCCCCCGCCGCCAGGATGAGCGCCATGGCGCATCGGAGGAGCTTTTCCTGCAGGGTGCAGTCTTTCGCTGCGTTCATCTTTCCGCCTCCCTATCTCTCGACGCTTCGCTGTGCGCGGGGCGCCTCGTGCTCGGCGGCGCGGCTCGCCTGGCGGGCGTGCTCGGCGCGCTCCGCGAGGTAGCGCGAGCGCCCTGCGTCAACGGCCTCCTTGAGCTGCGCCGGCATGACCTTCACGGTGTCCTTGACCGTGCGTCCGTCCTCGTCGAGCTCGGGCTGGCCGTCCGGGCCCATCACCGTCTTCCTCAGCCACACCTCGCGGTTCGCGAGCAGCGGTATGTCTCGGAAGTCGGCCCCCTTGAAGCGGCTCTCGTTAACGAACATGGGGCTGAACTCGTAGCCTCCCACGTCCATGCCGTCGACGACGGTGCCCTTGGGAAGGGTCGCCGAGTTGAAGGTCCTGGCCTCGCCGGTCGCGCGGTCGGTGTACTCGATGCCCTCGCGCACGAAGCTCTTGTGCAGCGAGAGGTACACGTTCTTCCTCTCTTCCATGTCTTTCCTCCTTTTCGTTTTCAATCGGTCCTTGTCTTCATCCGCCGGGACGCGTGCCCCGGCGCGGTGCCCCTATCTCATGGCGACCGCCCCCTTCCTCGCTTTTCCGCTAGAAGCCGCTCACGATGTCGCGCGCCCAGGAGCCGCTTTTCACGAGGGCCAGGATGAGCAGCACGCACATGGCCAGGTACTGCAGCGCGTAGGTGAGCCCGTTCGCGACCGCGTCGGCCGGGGTACCCGTCCCGGGGTTCGCCCCGGTGAGCCCGCCGAGCACGAGCGGGAACGATATGAGCAGCACGAGGATGATGACGCCGGCGATGCAGACCGCCCCGAAGCTCTTCAGGTAGCCAAGGCCTATCTGGCGCGTGGCGTCCATGCCGAGGAACGCCAGCGGGATCGGGGCGAACGCGGCCATGATGTAGAGCTGGAGCGCGCGGGCCCAGCAGACCACGAGGGCGACGACGTAGGCCGCCAGCACCACGACCCAGCTGATGAGGCTCACGACGAGCATGGCGATGAGCGACGGGATGTCGTCGTCGGTGGTGACGACGGACACCTCGGGCAGGTCGAGCGCGCCTCCGGCGCCGAAGAGCGCCTCGACTCGGTCGATGGCGAGCCCGCAGACCTCGTAGATCGACGCCATCAGGTCGAAGCTGTTCTGTATGAGGAACAGGAACACGGCGAAGAACACGAGAAGGAAGACGACCTCCTTGACGCCGGGAAGGCTCTGGCTGCCGTCCATGCGCTGGGAGATCTCGATGAGCTTCAGGGTGAAGACCAGGCCGAGCACCCCGCACCCGATCGGCAGGATGGCAACCTGCCATACGCCCCGGGCGACGTCGTGCATGGTCAGGTCGCTCGAGCTCGTGAGCATGTGCGCGAAGTCGGCCGAGAGGATCCCGTTCGCGCCGATCGACCCGAGCACGCCCGTTTGCGCCTTGAACATCCAGTTGCAGCAGTCGCGCAGAAGGCCGCACAGCCAATCGTTGACGTCCCCGGCTATGTCGGCGTATGCCGGCTGCGCGGGGACGAGCAGGAGCGCGCAGAGGGCGAACGCCGTCGCGGCGGAGATGGCGAACGCCCTTCGGCGTCGCGCCTTGAGCGCCCCCATGGCTACATCGCCTCCAGCGAGCCGCCGCGCGAGACCACGGTGACCACCGTCGAGGCGGGGTCGTCGAGCGTGAAGGTCGTCGACGCGACGTTCCCGGCGTAGTCGAGCCACACCTCTTTGTCCCAGGAGGCACCCGCCGCCTGCGGGGACACCTCCGCCGCCTTCCCGGCGACGGCCTCCTCGATGGCGGCGACGTCTGCGCCAAGCGCCTCGGAGAGGCGGCCGTCGGTGCCGGTCACGGAGAACGTTCCCTCGCGTGCCTTCTGGGGCGCGTAGGCCTGCGTCAGGAGGTCGCAGGCCAGGGTGCGGGCGTCCCCGCCGCCCGAGACCTGGATGAGGGACAGGCCTCCCGCCTTGTCGCCGGTTCCCTTGACGTCGATGGGCACGCTGAGCACGCCGTCGGCCTCGGTTGGCTCCTCTGCCGAGAAGAACCAGGCTCGCTCGGTGCCGCCGGCGCTCTCCACCATGGCGCCCTCGACGATCCGCAGCGTGGCGGTCGGGTCGTCGGCTCCCGTCCACACGGTGTTCCAGAGCGCCTCGGCGCCCGAGGCGGCCTTCCCGGTCGCCGCGTCGGCGCCTGCAGCCGCGGGCTGCGCCTGCCCCTGGGGGCTATCCTGCGCGCCTTCCTGCGGGGCGATGGCGCAGCGCGCCGCGCCCGCGCCGAGCGCCACGACGAGCGCGCCTGCCGCGACGGCGGCCATGACCCTTGACTTTCCCTGCATTGGTTTCTCCTATCTCGCGGTGAGCGCGCAGCTGAAGCTGCCGATGCCGCTCGCTATGCGGCACACGTCGCCCGTTCGCGGCTCGTGTATGTACCTGTCGTCGCCGATGTAGATGGCCACGTGGCCCGAGCGGTAGAGGATGTCGCCGGGCTTCGCCTCCGAGAGCGGTATGCGCCTGAGCTCCTCGTACTGGGAACCCGTGTAGTGGCTTATGCGGATGCCCGCCTGCGCGTAGCAGTACTGCGTGAGCCCGCTGCAGTCGAGCGCCTTGCCGGGGGTCGAGCCTCCCCACACGTAGGGCACGCCGAGCTGGCTGTACGCCGCCTCGACGATCGCGTTCCCGCTCGCGGACGGGTCCTTCAGGTCCTCGACCGTCATGGAGTCGAGCCGGTAGAGGCCCCATTGCGCCATGATCGACTTCAGGGACTCGACGTAGGACGAGTCGGTCGCCCAGCCGGCGTCCTTGAGCCCCTCGGCCATCCTGTCCGAGTCGTGCCCCTCGATCGCCTCGCGGATGAGGGCGTTGCCCGAGTAGCGCTCCGCCTGCAGGAAGATCCTGCTGCGGAAGCGGATGCACTCGGCGTCGCCGGTGAAGCGGATGAAGCTCGCCGTGATCTGGGTGTGCTCGCCGGGCACGTACTCCTCGCTGGTGGCCCAGTTCGCCTTGCCTGCGACCTCCGGGCAGCCCGCGTAGCCCGACCACCACTTCATGCCGAAGAGGTTGTGGTCGCGCTCTGCGAGCCGGCTCATGCGGTCGCCCTGGCCGGACTCCTGGATGATCTGCGCGATGGTGCAGCCCGCCGGGTGCCCGTACTCCTCCTGGCACTCGAGCGCCGCCTCGACCATCTCGTAGGTGATGTAGGGCGGCAGCCCCTCGAGGCCCTGCTTGGAGGCCGCGTCGTCCCAGAAGCCGAACAGCGCGCTCAGCAGCTGCGCGACGGCGAGCGCGCAGGCGACGAAGGCCACGATGCCGGCCACCGCCCCGAGCAGGGCGGGCGCTGCGCCCGAGGCCGCGCCCGCGATCGCGGAGGCGGCGCCCTTCGACCCCGCGGCGCGGGCCGCCTCGCCCGACGCCTGCGCGGCCGCCTGGGCCGCCTGGTGCCTGGCCGGGGCGGTCGCGCCGGCTGCCTCGGGGCCGCGCGCGCCTCCCTTGGGGGCGCCGAGGGCGGTCGCCGCCTTGCGGCTGCCTTGGGCTGCTTTCTTCGCCTTCCTCTGCCGCAGCCTTCCCGCGGCCTTCTTGGACGCGCGCCCCGCGTCGTACATGCCCGAGGCGCCCTCGAGCTCCTCCGAGTCGTCGAATTGGGAGACGGCCTCCCGGGCGATCGCCAGCTTCGCCGCCTCGACGCGCGAGCGCATCGCGGCCGCCGCGCGCCGGTCGCCGGCGGGTTGGGACAATTTGTCCCCGAGCCCGCCTTCCGGAGCATCGGGCCTGGAAGGGCGCTCCTTCGCCGTTGCGGCGGGGCCTCCCGCCTCGTCGAGCGGGCCGGCTCCCTCCGAGACGTTTCCCAGGGCGTCGCGCTCGGTCTCCGTGACGTCGCCCGAGGTGAGCACGTCGCGGCGCTGCGCCCCGACCACCTCGAGCATCCCGCCGCCCTCGCTCGGGCCGGCCATTCCTATTCCTCCGCCTCTCGCGCCGCCCGGCGCATCTCGCGCTCGGCGACCTCTGCGGGCTTGGTGTTCCACAGGTCGTAGAGCGGGCCTTTCGGGAAGTCGTCGGTGATGGGCACGCGGATCCCGGCGCTGATGAGCAGGCCCTCGCCGGGCTTGACGGCGTCGCCGATGTAGCCGCGCTCCGTGGCGGAGAGCTGGAGCATCTCCGCCCACGCGTCGAGGTCGGCGGTGGACTGCTTGTGCAGCAGGAAGAACTCGGAGTTGAGCACCATGTCGCGGGCCTCGGCGTTGGCCAGCATGTGGCTCGTGTTCTGGCTGATGCCGGTGCAGATGAGGCCGAACTTGCGCCCCTCGCGCCACAGGCGGGCGAAGTACTCGACCACCGTCGGGTGCGCGAAGAGGCTCTGCACCTCGTCGATGTAGAGCCATGTGTAGTTGGGGCGCGGCGGCGTGACCATCACGCGGTTGCGCACCATCTCGAGCGCCGTGATCATGCCGAACACGCGCATGTTCTGGCCGAGCCCGTGCATGTCGATGTTGGTGATGCGGTTGTCGAGCGCCACGTTGCTCTGGCCGTTGAAGAAGGAGAACGCGCCCTTCACGTAGCGCTCGTAGCGCAGCGCGATGTCGGCGGCCTCGGGCTCGGGCTGAGCGAGCAGCGCCGCGTGGAAGTCGCCGAGCGTGGGCAGGCGGCCGTCCCTCGCGCACTCCCGGTACGCCTCGCCGACGCAGCGGGCGATGATCGAGCGGTCGCGCTCCGGCAGGCCCTCGCGCCCCTCGGCCATGAGCGCGCTCGAGAGCGCGAGCACCGCGTCGGTCTTGTACGCGAGCTTGGCGGCGTCGGCGCGGTCCGCGACGTCGGCGGTGTCGAGGGGGTTGAGCACCGCCGAGCATCCCGGGGCGAGCTCGACGTTCGCGCCGCCGAGCGCGCCGACGAGGTTGCCGTACTCGCCGGCCGGGTCGAAGATCACCACCTCGTCCTCGGGGTGCGCGAGAACGGTGTTGGTTATCTCGCGCTTCACCGAGAAGCTCTTGCCCGAGCCGGGCTTGCCGCACACGAAGCCCATGGGGCTCGCCAGGCGCTTGCGGTCGCACAGCACCAGGTTCCCGCTCTCCTTTGACTGCCCGTAGTAGCCTCCGCCCGCCTCGTCGAGGCTCTGGCTCGCGAAGGGCATCTGCATGGCCACCTGCCCCGTGGTGAGGTAGCGGCTCACGGTGACGTGGTTGTCCCCGAGCGGGAGCACCGAGTTGAGAGCCTGGCGCTGCCGGAAGTGGAGCGGCTCGAGGCCGATCGTGCAGCCCTGCGCGACGCTCGTCACCTGCTGGACGCGGCGGTCGAGCTCCTCGAGGCTGTCGGCCCAGGTGTAGACGAGGCCCGTGTAGACGAACAGGCGCTCGGACTTGTTGCGCAGGAAGTCGAGCAGCTCCTCGGCCTCCTCCTTCGAGAAGCGCAGCTCGGGCGGCAGGATCTGGTAGTCGTAGCCCTTCTTCACGGCGCTCATCTGCTCGTCGATGATCTCCTTGTCCATCCAGTCGATCTGGCGCTTCACGAGCGCGAGCGCCTCGCTCTGCGCGATGGGCTGCACGTGCAGCGTCACGTTGAGCGGCAGCGGCAGGTCGATGATGGAGGCGAGGTAGGTCTCCTCGATGACCGACCCGAAGCTGCGCACCGCGAGCACCGCGCCGTAGCGCCCGTCGCTGCAAAAGCAGTCGGACCTGCCCTCGGGCTTGAAGTCGAGCGTGGAGGGCATGACGAAGTCCTTCGTGCGCGCGCCCGACGTCGGGGACAATTTGTCCCAGGAGAACTCGAAGCGCGACCCCGGGCGCAGCTGCCCCTGAAGGAGCTCGAGCCTCTCGGCGCCGTCGAGGGCGCGCGACGAGCAGCGTATGCGCGCGAGCGTCTGTTCCACGTCGCCCCGGATGCGCGCGAGCTTGGGCACCGCGGCGTCGACGTCGTCGGCGCCCACGGCGTAGGTCAGGTAGCGGTGGCGCACGAGGTTCGAGACGCCCTCGCGCATCTTGTCGTTGAGGATCCGGTTGTACTCTTCGGCGAGCCCGGCGGTGGCGCGCTCCCCGGGCTCGAAGAAGACCTTGCGGCCGACCTCGTCGGCGGGGATGGGCGCGTTCACTACCTGGAGCTGCACGTGGGAGTCCGCCGGGAAGTAGTTGAACAGCGAGCTCATCACGGTGAAGGCCGTCTCGCGCGCCTCCTTGCGCGCGGACTGGTAGCTGATGTCGGAGAACTCGACCGTCTGGCTGAACACCCCGGGCATCACCTGGGCGATGCCGTCCCTGTACATGGCGTCGTAGCCGACGTAGGCGGCCATCTCGCGCGAGCGGTCGCGCTCCCGGCGGCGCCTCTGCCGCTCGGCCTCCGCGCCCTTCGAGGCGTCCTTGCGCCCGCCCGTGCCGCCGAGGAGCAGCCCGAGGGTGCTCGGGCGCTTCGGCCTATTCTCCTTGTTGGTTCTTGCTCGGCTCATAGAGCTCGGCTCCTTTCTTCCTGGTCCTGCGCCTCGCGCGCCGCCCCGGGCGGCCCGGGCGCGGCGAGCCCTCGGGGAGGCTCGCGGCGAGGCAGGGCTCGTACGCGAGCAGCTGCGGGGAAAGCTCGTGTGCCGCCAGGAGAGGCAGCAGCTCCTCGGCGCGCATGCCGAAGGGCCGCCAGAACCCGGCGAGCCAGAACGGCATGCTGCAGAGCATGATCGGGAAGGCCGCGTCCGCGACGTCGGCGCGCAGGCCCAGGTGGACGAAGGCCGCCGCCCCGACCGCGCTGCCGAAGCCGAGCGACACGCATGCGAGCGTGCGCAGGCTCATCTTCCCGACGATCTTCTCCTCGTACTCGCCGATGTCCTTCTGGACCGGTATCCGGAGCGCCATCCGCGACGCCCCCTATGCCGGCAGCCAGGACGTGTCCAGCTGCCCGAAGTAGACCGACGCGGCGATGATGATCGCGCCACCGGCGATGGTGGATATGGCGGTCGCGATCTGCGGGCCGCCCTGCTGCTCCCTGATGGCCAGGCCGAGCGAGACCGCTCCCCACACGACCAGGAAGCCGCCGAGGAAGGTCACGCAGCCCGACACGAGCTTGATGACGTTTGCGAGCATGCTGCTCTCCTTTGCTTTCGGTTGACGATGTTCCTTGCTGCTCCTCCCCCGCGGCGGGGGAGGCCCGCGCCCTCCGCGGCCCCGTCACGAGGCGCCATCCTTCCGCCTGCGGTACTCCGCGAAGTCGAACGGGCCGCGGCGCGCGGCCTCCTCGAGCAGGCGCGAGCGCGGGTGGCGCTCGAGCCGGTACTTCCGGTCCATGAGCGGCATGCACCCGTTCACGAGCACGAGCGCGTCCTCGCGCGGCATGCGCGCCACCTCGGCGGGCTGTATGAGGTCGCGCTCGGAGATGCCGCGGTTCACGGTCCGGGTCCAGCCGGCGCCCCGCGAGTCGCTCTGCGTCTCGCTCGCCACCGTCTGCTTGCCGGCCATCTTGCTGATCTCCTCGTTGGTCTCGTTCGCCTTGCCGCCCAGGTAGAGCAGCGTGTCGCAGGCGTTCACGATGGTCTCGGCGTTGTTGTCGCCGTAGGTCTCCTTCAGCTGCGAGAGCGACTGGGCGATCATCGAGACGGCGATGTTCCTGCTGCGGGTGACGGCGATGGTCCGCTCGAAGTCGGGTATGCGCCCGATGTTGGCGAACTCGTCGAAGACGAAGTGCACCGTCGTGGGCAGCGAGCCGCCGTGCGCCTCTAGCGCCTCGGCGCAGAGCGCGCTCACGGCCGTATCCATGAGCAGGGCGAACAGGAAGTCGAAGGTCGAGTCGGTGTCGCTCATCGACGCGAAGAGCACGACCTTGGCGCCCTCGTCGCCCATGTGGGCGAGGTCGAGCTCGTCTTTGGAGGTGAGGTCGCGGACGGCACGGATGGACAGCGGCTTCAGGCGGACGTTGCAGCTCGAGAGCATCGACTTCATGGTGTCGCCGGCGGCGACGCGGAACTCGCGGTAGCTCGCGAGCGCGAAGTCGTCGGGCGGCGCCGGCTCGCGGACCTTGACCCACTCCCACGCGCCGTCCTCCTCGGCGAAGCCGCGCAGCGAACCGCCCTCCGCCGAGGCGCCGCCGCGCCTGACGTAGCGCTCGCCGGTCTCCAGCTCGCGGAACACCATGTCGAGCGGGCTCATGTAGCCCGGGTCGTCGCGTGCGTCGGCGAGCGAGAGCAGCGTGAGCAGCCCGTCGAGGTTTCGGCCGGCGGGCTCGCAGTGCATGACGAGGTAGGCCGTGAGCGCGGTGTAGACCAGGCGCTCGGCCTTCTCCCAGTAGGGGTCGCCCTTGTGGTCGGCCTCGCCCTCGGTGTTGGCGACGATGCCGCGGGCGAAGCGGATGACGCCCGCCTCGTCGCGTATGTAGGCTATGGGGTTGAAGCGCATGGAGCGCGAGAAGTCGATGGTGTCGAATGCGCGGATCTCGTAGCCGAGCTCCGCCAGCGCGCCGCCCATCTCGCGGATGAGCGTGCCCTTCGGGTCGGTCACGAAGAAGCTGGCGTTGGCCTGCAGGAGGTTCGGCTTGACGTAGTAGCGTGTCTTGCCGGTGCCGGGTCCTCCCACCACGAGCACGTTGTCGTTGGTGTCGGTGGAGAGGTCGAACCTGCGGCTCACGAGGCGGATGCGCGCGCTGTCGGTGAGGATGATGTTGTTGTCGGGGTCCTTGGCGTCGCCGAAGGGCGCGATGTCCTTAGGCGTGGCCCACCTGGAGCTCCCGTGCTCCTCGCCGTCGCGCCGGGCCCCTTTGGACCCCAGGGAGCGCGCCCAGGCGAGGAGCGCCGCGCACGCGCAGGCGGTCCCCGCGCACAGGGGAAGCGCCTCCGTTGAGAATGCGCGTCCCGCGCGGAGCGCCGCCATGGCGGCCTCCGGGTCGAGGATCGGGTTCGCGCCCGACGCCGCGATTGCCGCGGCCGCGAAGTCTCCCGCGGCGAACGCCGCCGCGGCCAGCGCGGCCGCCGCCTGCCATCTCATCTCTCGAGCCCCTCGATCTGGCGCGGGCCGCGGTCCCGGCCGAGGCCCTGGCTGTGGGCTTTCGAAGCCTCGCGCGCACGCTCGGCGCGCTCGGCCAGCCGCTCGGGCGCCTGGCGCCTCTCGGCTATCTCGGAGAGCCGCTCCCTTGCGCGCTCGGCGGCCTTTCCCGTCTCTTGCTCGAGCTGACGGAAGGCCTCGTCGACCTCGGGCGCGTCCTCCACCTTGAAGAGCAGCCAGTCGCGGCCCTCGCCGGGGATGATGTGGTGCTCGACCGACGCGGCGCGCAGCTTGTCGGAGACGACCTCCTTGATCGTCGCGTACTCGGGAAGCCCAGAGAGCTCCTCGAGGCTGAGCTTCGCGTAGGTCGGCACGCCGTCGGCCGCGATGGCCTCGGCGCGCCCGCCGGCGATGGTCCCGCGGATTCCCGCGAGGCGCTCGGAGAGCTCCCTCGCGCTGCGCGCCATTGCCTCGGCGCCGGCCTCCTGGCCGATTCTCAACATCCAGTCGAGCAGCTTGCCGCCCGCCTCGTCCCCGTAGTCGCTCGCCATCCCGCGCCTCCCTTCCAGTCGAGATGAAAAAGGGGCGCCTTCGCGCCCCGGTCGTCCCTATTCGGCCCCGACGGCCCTCTCGCGCGCCATTGGGGCGCGGGCTTCCTGCCCGGCGTGCGCGCGGCTCGCCTCGCGGGCGGACGCGGCGCGCTGCGCCAGCGGCTCGGGAGCCTTCTCGTGCAGATGGGCCCACTCGCCGCTGCGGCACTGCTCCGGCGTCGCCTCGCACATGTCGCGCATGGCGCGCTCGAACCGCTCGGGCTCCTGGGCGATGGCGCCGAAGCTCCAGCTCTCGAAGCCGGTCCACGCGTCGCCGTCGCGCTTGAGCGTCCACCACTCGTCGCCGCCGTTCACCTGCTGGATGAACGCGAGGTCGCGGTAGCAGAACCCCTGGCGTATGGCCCAGTTGCCCGAGCCCAGCGCCTCGCGGAGCCTGTCGACGCTGTCCGTGCGGGAGAACTCGTAGGGGTACTCCTCGAGGAACGGGTCGTCCTGCCAGTCGAAGCCGCCGACCTTGAGCCAGCCGTTCTCCTGGCACTTCTCCACGAGCCCGTCGTGCTCGCGGCCGGTTATCCTCTCGAAGCCGTCCATGGGCCCTCCGCCTTTCGTTTGTTGCTTGGCGGGCGGCGTCCTCGCGATGGGGGCACGGTGCGAGTCGGAGCAGGCGTGCGTGCTGGCGCGTCGGCGCCGCCCAAGACGTGTATAGCGATTTCGATTGAGTCGGCGACCGGGGCCGCCCGCGATGGGTCGAGCTGGGTCGAGCCGTCCGCGCCTCCATGGGAAGCGCACAAGCTAGCCGAGCCGGCGCCTGTCCCTTCCGCCCAGGTAGACGGGCCTGCAGGTCTGGGAGATCCTGCTCGCGATCGCCTCTGCCGTGACGCGCTCGCCGCGCCTCGCGAGCCTGTCCGCCAGCGCGCCGGGCGCGTAGTTCGACGTGACGATGGTCGGGCGCATGTCCTCGTAGCGCGCGTCGAGCACGCTGAACACGGTGCCGACGGACCATTCCGTCGCGTCCTCCTTGCCGAGGTCGTCGAGCACGAGGACGTCGCACTTGGCGTACCGCGCGACGGCGGCCTCGGTGCCGCCCTCGTCGAACGTAGCCTTCACGCGCTCGAGCATGCCCTTGGCCGTCGTGAAGGCGACCTCGTAGCCGGCCTCGGCGAACAGCCTGGCCATGGCGGAGGCGGCGTGCGTCTTGCCGGCGCCGACGCCCCCGTGTATGTAGAGCCCGGCGCCCCCGTTGCCCGCGAACGAGGCCATGTACTCGGCGAACTCGGGGCGGTCGGCCTCGGCGGCCCAGTAACGCCTGGGGATGCCCGCGCGCGAGAGAGCCTTTTCCCGGCGCGCGGCCTCCTCCTTGGCGGCGAGGGCCGCGCGCCTTCGCGCCTCGGCCTCCCGCTCGCTGGCTGCGCCCTCGCACGGGCAGGGGGCGGCGGAAACCCAGGCGACCCTGCCCGCCAGCACCGCGCCGAGCGGATCGAGGGCGGCGCCGCAGTGCGGGCACGCCCTCGGCTCCGGCTCGTCGAAGGAGAGCCCGGCCGCCCGGGCCTGCTCCAGGGTAATGAGTCCTGCTCGGTCCATCGGGCGCCCCTTCCTTATCTTCTGAAGTCCTTGTTGTCCCTTTTGCTTATTGGGTGGCATATCGTCAGGGGTTTCCCTGTCATCTCGTCAGGGGTTCGGGCTGCAAACCCTGACGGTTCGTCACCCTTGTTCGCGGCGAACCCTGTCATTTCGTCACCCTTTCGCGCCGGGAACCCTGACGAATCGTCAGGGGTTGCCAGCGCTCCGGGCGGCAGCCTCTCGCGCACGATGCGGTACCGTTTGGTGGCGTGCCCGCGTGCCGGGGCGTGCATGCCGCACTCTTCGATGAGGCCCCGGTCGAGCAGGTCGCGGATGGCGCGGTGGACGCTGCGCTCCTGCACGTTGAGGAAGCGGGCCAGGCCGCCCTTGCTCTCGAAGTAGCCGCACCCGGCGTCGCAGAAGCCGAAGATGCGCGCGTAGACGAGCAGGGGAAGGCCGGAGAGGCCCAGGTCCGCCATCATGAAGTGCCGTACCGTCGTGAACTCGCGCGGGGAGGGGCCGTCGCGCCCCTTCGGGCCTGCGGCTGCCATCGGCGCTAGCCCCTTCTGGGCGAGCCGACGATGCTGTTCCGCTCGACCCATGCGACGAGCTCGTCGTGCAGCACGATGCCGTCGCGTGTCTTGCCGCCGATGTAGCGGATCGGGAACGGGTCGTCGGGGTCCTTGGCGAGCCGGTACATGGCGTCGCGGCTGATGCGCAGCATCGCGCACGCCTCGTCGGCGCCGAATATCGCGTTGGTCGATGCGATGAGCCTCACCTGGCTCCTGCTAATGCTCTTGGTCATGGTCGTCCTCGAGCTCCTTTCGTCTCGAGGCTCCCTCGCGTGCCCGGCCGCGGGCGGCTCCCGGGGCAGTCGCCGCCGTCATTTCCTGCCGCTCCTCGACTCGATGTAGGCGTCCACCGACGCCCTCGACACCAGGAGCTTCCTTCCGAGCCTGTACGAGTCGATCTCTCCCGACCAGATGAGGTCGTATGCCTTGTTTCGGCTTGCCCTCATGTACTCCTGCATCTCGATCACCGTCATCCATTCGTCGCGATCTTGGTTGCCCTCGGGCGCGACGCATTCGGCTGTGTGTGCCATGGTTCCTCCAATCTTCCCGTGCGGCACCGCGCGAGCACACCGCACGGCACCGTGTCCCTTTTCGTCTGCGCGACGATTGAACCGCCTGATGTCGATTGGTGAGCACGGCAGGAGCTGAGACGGGTCGAGGTGGGTCAAGCTGGTCGTGTCTTCACGAAACGGCCATGAGCCGCGTGCCTTAGCTGGCAGCTAAGTCCCCGAAAAGTAAAAGGCGCCCATGCGGGCGCCTGCCTAGTAGCTGGAGTTGTTCGGTTGTGGTCGGAATGCTCGTCTTCCGCGGTGCTGTCGTCCGGGGTCCGGCATCTGTCGTTCGCCTCTTCTGTCGTGTTTGATGTTGCGTGTTCTGCGAGCGACCTTGCGCGGGCCTGCCGGCCCGTTGCCCCAGGTGCACCCGGATAAATGGTACCCATCCGTTGGAACATGGACATCACGGGAGGGCTGTTTGGGCAAGCTAGGATGGATGAGCGGCGGGGTTCTAAATGCAATAATTCGAGCTAAAGGGCCTTGTACTCTCTTTTGTAAAACGCGAGGGTGCAATAAACTCGACGATCCCCCTGAACCTTTTCTGAACGAATCAGCTCTTAGACGGTATGACGCGACACGCATCGGTAGTGCTCGGACTGGGTTAGTCATCGAGTGGGTATAGAACATACGTTCTGTATAACGTTATAGCACCAGGTGGCAGGCGTAGTTTCAATCGAAGCTACGCCTGCTGCTATATATGGGTTGATGGCGGTATCAATGCCCGCGATGTTTCTGTTTGCGCTTCAGTTTTCGCTGCTCGAAGCGCGCCTCCGCCTCATCCGCGCGACGCTGGCTTCTTGCTTGAGCCGATTCCCGCTTCATCGTCTCCCGCTGATTCGCGAGCGCCTGCTGCGCCTTGGTGCTCATCGCCGGCTGCTTGAGGGCCTTCGACGCCTCGCGGGCGCGGCGTTTGGGGTTCCTCGCGGGCTTTCTTGTCTCTGCAGGTTCGTCGCCGAAGAACTCGAGCTTCGCCCATTTGCTTGCAACGAATTGCAGGATTTCCTCATCGGACGGCTCTGCGCCGAAGACGATACGGGCGGCGCCGTATCCGCCGTCCTCGACGTGCTCCGCCAGCCCGACCCAGAATTGGCCGTCGTGATATACGGTCAGGGTGGACGACACGCTGATCTGCATGGCTGGTTCCTCCTTTATGTAGATGGCCATGCAGAGAAGGGACAACCAAGGAGGCAGGTTACTGATGCGGACTCCCGCACGCCCACGACTACCCGACGGGGACTGTGTTTTCATCTCTGGTGCCCGCATTGTAGCACGCGCGGATTCACGATGTTGATTGCCGGCGCCTAGACGGAGATGAAGGCGGTTCGATCTAGGTCAAGCCGGTCGCTCGTTCATGAAGCGGCCGATTCCCTGAAAATAAAAGGCGCCCACGAGGACACCTACAGGCTATCTTCGAACTACTTGGTTTGGGGCAGACGGAGGAAAAAAATAGGGCAGAATCGCTCTCACGATCCCGCCCCGCAAACCCGAGGGTTTCTAACTGGCTCCATTATTCCGGGCTTCTCAGTTCTGTCATTGACCCAGGTATCACCCGTCTCCTATAGCGAGTGAATATAAAAATAGGGCAGAGTCGCTTGCGCAAGTCCGCCCCTAAAACCGTGAAGGTTTTGCTATCTGCAGGCTATTCTACCAACCCGAGCGATTCTGTCAACCTGCGAAGGAACTCGAGCGCGGAGCGAGCTGCGGCGTCGGGCCCCTTGTCGGGCAGCGCCTCGGTTTCGCCGTCGGCCCTGGCGAACATCTCGGCGAGCTCGGATGCGGCGCGCGAGTGCGAGGAGCCCTCGGGTACCAAGCCGGAGTGCGCCACGAGCACGGTCGCGACCTCCTGCATGGCCGTATTCCCCATCCACTTCCTCCTGGTCGCCTTGGGAATTCCCACGGCGGCGACCCTTCGGGAGACGCCGCTGGACGCAGAGCCCCGGGCGGCGCCCCTCTCGGCGAAGCAGTTGATCAGGCACGAGCCGTGCGCGGCGCAGTTGCGGACGGACTTCACGCGCTTGAGGTCGTAGTGGGAGGCCTCGAGGCGCCTGTCGCCCCATCGCCTGGCGCAGAAGCGCACGAAGTCGATGAGGGTACCGAACGAGGTGAGCTCAAGGAAGGCCCAGGCAGGCATGTCGCCGGAGTACTTCGCGTAGAGGCTCGAGCTGTAGGGGCTGCGGCCGCTCATCTTGAGCTCGCGCAGGCGGTACTCCCTGTTTGCAGTGGTAAGCGATGCCATGTAGTCGGCCACGATGGCGTAGCCGTCCTCTCCACGGTCCTCCATCTCGCGAAGCAGTGTCACCTTCTGGAAATGCTCGATGTCGAGCGTCATGCCGAGCAGGGCGTGGCGCAGCTCCTGGTCGAGCGCCGCGAGCAGGCGCAGCTGGCCGAAGTCGAGGTCTACGTAGCGGCCGTCGCGCGGGCCTCCCTCGTATTTCGAGAAGAGTTTGCGGTAGGATGCGAGCTTGAAGAAGTTGCACTTGTCGCGCAGGTAGTCCGCGGCCTCTTCCTCGGAACACAGTTCGAAGGCTACGCCCTTCTGCTTGAGGTGCTCTATCTGCTGCTCGATCGTGAGGATCGGCTTCCTATCGTGGGGTTCGGCCATGCTCGGTCTCCTGTCATTGATTTGAGAATCCTATTCTACCAGCATGTTTGCCCTGAATCCTGAAGGCCCGTTCGCCAACTCATAAGCAAGCCACCTGAGACTACTCACTTTGTTCACGAATGGCGAAGACCTGCGACCTGGGGTTTGCAAATGGCGCGCAAGCCACCCGCGTTAATTCACTTGCGATTGCAGCTGGCGGCTTGCGGGCAAAAGGGCGGTTGAGTTTCAAAACGGGCGTTTTCGGCGCCATCGAGCCTCCAAAGGCGACCCGCCGCGCACTTTGGGACAAAAACAAAAACTCAAAGCCCTGAGTTTGAAAAAAGTTTTTGAGGTTGTCCCAGCTTTTGTCCCCGAAGCCGACGAAACGCGACATCGCGTCATTCGGCGGCACGCGTTCCGTGTCGATGCCGAAAACTGGGTGTAACTGGAGTGACGGGACGGCAGAACCGACGCCATCGAGTGGGAGTAGGCTGACAGGGTTCTGACCTGCACTTTTGAGTGCTGCACTGTGCCGCTGAGTTTCGTTTCGTACGAGAGTCACGGCAAAGCCACCAGCGACATTGGTGAGTAAACTCAATTATCGAGCCTCCGTTCCCATGTTGGAATGGAGGCTTTTTCTTTGCCTTTTTATTCCCTTTCATCTGCGATTTCGCCATTTACTCCCCGTGTTTCAAGATGACAAGGCATGGGGCGGTATTCGGAGGAATGGGAGTAAGGATTCATTCCCGCGGCGGACGAGATGGCGACTAGACAGGGCGATCCCTGCAACGGGCATTATTATCCGGGAAACGTTTGATTGCGAGGCACGCCGGTGTGAGGGCCTGAGTCGTCAGGCCCTCACAGGGGGACCGCGATGGTGGCCACCGCGCCGCCCGAGGGGCTGTTGGCGAGCGAGACGGAGCCCCCGTGGGCGCTCGCGGCCTCGGAGGCGGCGTGGAGGCCGAGCCCGTAGTGGCGGCCTCCGTCGCGCGAGGAGCGGGAGGAGTCGTCTGTGAAGAGGCGCTCGCAGCCGCGTTCGAGGGCGGCGGGAGAGAAGCCCGGTCCGTCGTCGGACACCTCGATGACGAGGTGGCCGCCCTCGACGTCGCAGGAGACCGCCACGCGCGAGCGCGCGTGCTCGGCGGCGTTGGCCACGAGGTTCGCGGCGGCTCGCGCCAGGGCGGTTCGGTCGAGCGGGGCCTCGGGCGCGCCCGCGACAGCAGGGCCCGTGGCCGCGTCGAGCGTCACGCCTCGCGCCCGGGCGATCTGGGCGGCCTCGGCGAGGACCTGCTCGCAGAGCTCGGCCGGCCGCATGGGGGCCCTCTCAGCCCCGCCGGACCCGCGCGAGGCCTCGATGAGCAGGCGCACGTAGCCGTCGAGCCTTTCGACACTGCCGGCTATGTCGCGCGCGGCGGCCGCGAGGTCGGCGTCTTTCTCGTCTTCCAGCTCCTCCGCCACGAAGTCGGCGTTGGCGCGCAGCACGGTGAGCGGCGTCTTGAGGTCGTGGGCGAGCGACGCCACCTGCTCGCGCTGCCCCCGCTCCGCGGCCCAGCGGGCCTCGAGCGACTCGGCGAGGGAGGTCCGCATGGCGTCCATCGCGGCCAGGACGTCGTTCACCTCGCGCACGTTGGTGCTGCCGACCGCGAAGTCGAGCTCCCCCGCGCCGACGCGCTCCGCCGCCTCCGCGAGCGGCGCCATCTTGCGCGAGATCACGCGGCTCGCGCGGCGCGCCACGAGCGCGAGTGCGAGTGCGCTTCCCGCAGCGGCGCCGACGAGCATGAGGTTCTGCGGGTTGGGAAGCAGGCCGGCGAGGTCGCGCGAGACCCACTGCGGCAGGTACTCACTGACGAGTGCGCAGGCCCCGCCGCCCTTGAGCGGGAACGCGGCGTAGGTGAGGCCCGAGCCCCCGCCCTCAATCTCCACTGTGCCCGGATCCGCGGCGAGTGCCGCACGGGCCATTTCCGTTGCGTCCTCGAGCCGCGTGCCCTCGAGGTCTGTCATCAGCACGTATCCGTCCTTATTCAGGATGAGGTAGCGGTACGCCGTCGGCACGTCCTGCTGCCCGCAGACGCCGTCGCGTGCCAGGCCCTCCGCGACCTCGCGCGTATTGGCCGGCCCCCAGCTTGCCTCGTAGACGAAGCCCGCGTTGATCGCCGCGGAGAGCGCCATGAACGAGGCGAGCCACGCCGTGGCAACCGCCGCGAACGCGTAGGCGAAGTAGCGCGCGATGACGAAGGAGAGCGGCATGCCCCCGCGACCTCGCGCCCCGGTCCTCAGAGCTGCCACTTGTACCCCATCCCCCAGACGGTCGCGATCGGATCGGCGCCGGCCTCGGAGAGTTTCCTCCGGGCGCGGCTGACCTGCATGGATATGGCCGCGTCGTCGGCGTCGCTCTCCCAGCCGAGCACCGCCTCGCGGATCTGCGCGCGGCTCATGACCTGTCCGGGGTGGCGGGCGAGGTACTCGCAGATGGCGTACTCGGTGGGCGTGAGCGGCACGGCCTCGCCACCCACGGCGAGGCCGCGCGCCCCGAGGTCGATCCGCACCTCCCCGAAGGAGAGGGCGTGCGAGCGCGGCCGGCGCTCACGGCGTAGATGGGCCGCGACCTTGGCGCGCAGCTCCGCGGCCCCGAAGGGCTTGCGGACGTAGTCGTCGGCGCCCAGGCCGTAGCCGGCCACGGCGTCCTCCTCGGCCACGCGCGCGGTCAGGAAGATGATGGGCCCGTCGAAGTCCGGGCGGATCTGCCGCACGAGCTCGAAGCCGTCGAGCCCCGGCATCATGACGTCGCAGAGCACGAGGTCGAAGCGCGAGAGGTCCATCCCCGGGACCGCCGTCGGGTCCGCCGCCTTGACGACCTCATGGCCGTCGCGGCCGAGGACGCGCGCGAGCGCGTCGAGGATCGCCCGCTCATCATCCACTGCCAGTATCCTCGCCATGTTCGACCTCCTGAAACTTCCGTCGAAATTGTACTAGCGCCGCGCTCAGCGGTCCAGAGCCTCGCGCGCAGCCGCGGGCGCCTCGGCCGCATCGCACGCGCGGTAGCGCACGCCCGAGCCGCCGCGCGCCTCGATCTCGAGCCAGCCCTCGCCGTCCGACTCCCGTCCGAAGAAGATGAGCTGGAGCTCTCGGACATTGCCCCTGTCGTCCGCCGCGTCCACCAGGTAGACGTAGTTCGCCCCCGCCCCGGTGGCGTCGGCGTAGGAGCTCGCGTGACTGCCGGGCTCGGGCGCGGGCGCCCACATGGTGATCTCAGGGTTGGGCAGCACGCGTTCGGCGATCGAGTGCAGCGCCGACCCCCAGCCGGCGTCGAGCAGGGCATTCCCGCCCAGGACGAGCGCTGCGGAGAGGAGGGCGAGCACGGCGGCGAGCGGCTTCCTACGCATCTGCCCTCCCGTCCTCGAAGCGGCAGAACCAGGCCAGAAGGACGGCGGCGGCTGCCAGGGCGAGCACGAGGCCAGCGAGCGCAGTCGTGAGGAGAGGGGCCGCCGCGCGTGCGGCGTCGATGAAGACCTCCACTCCGAGCGACCCCAGGCGCACGGGCCAGGCGAGCGGCACCCAGCTCAGGGGCGTCGCCAGGGCACCGGTGAGCTCGCCGGTCATGAGGCCGTGCGCAAGTCCGCCCACTGAGAAGAACGCGAGGAGCATCCCCGCCGCGCCAGCGCCGATGACGGCGTTGCGGCCGAGGCGCAGGGACACGCTGAGCCCCAGCGCGTAGAGGGGCAGGCTGCCCAGCACGATGCCCGCCCAGGCGGCCGCAAGCGGAGCGGGCCCGAGCGGCAGGCGCCCGGCGACGGCGAGCACGGCCCCGAACACGCCGAGCGCCACGGCCAGCGCGCCCGCGCCGAGCGCCGCAAGGGCGAGCAGCTTCGCCGCGACGGCGCGCCCGCGCGAGGGGACCGCCGTGAGGTTGGCGAGGCGCCCGGCAGCACGCTCTTCGTCCACGGCGAGCCCACAGACGATGGCGGACATGAGCGGCATGAGGGCGCCGAGGAACTGGACGTAGGCGTCCGCGCCCAGCGCCGGGTCCCATCGGGTAACGGAGAAGTACTCGCCGCAGGCAAGACCGGCTGCCAGGCCGCAGACGAGGTGCACCGCCGTGAGCGGGGAGCGCGCCAGGCGCAGGGCCTCGGAGAGCAGGGCCCGCGGGAGAGTCATGCGCGGCGTCGGGTCGGAGAGTCGTGTCATGGCCATCATCTCTCCTCGGAGCGCGCGAACCAGGCCGCGCCCGCCGCCGTGAGCGCTGCGAACGCGAGCGCGCAGACCGCAAGGCCCGCCAGTGTGAGCATGCCGTCCGCCGCGAGCGCCCCGCCGAGCGCCATGTCCGCCGCGAGTGGCTCGCCGCTCGGCAGCACGGGGATGAAGCTCGTAGGGATGACCATGCTCGCCGACGGCGGAAAGAGCTGCGGCAGCGGCATCAGCGACCAGGCGAACCCACCCACGAGCTGCGTGGCGAGCGGGCAGAAGATGCCCGCGAGCATGCCGAGCCGCGCCGTGAGGAAGAGCCCTGCGGGGATCATCCACGCCGCGGTCACCGTGTTGGCGAGCGCGCAGAGGAGCATCGTGAACGTGCCCGCGGCCGTGAGGCCCTGCGAGGAGAACGCCGATCCCGCGAGGTAGATGCCGAAGACCACGAGGTTCGAGAGCGTGCAGAGCGCGAGGCACCAGAGCGCCTTGGCCCACCAGGCGCGCCCGAGCGGGAAGCCCAGGCCCAGAAGCCCCCGCATCCGCGTGCGCGCGTCCGCCCGCGCGACGCACGCCACCACGAGCGAGAGAGACACGGGCAGGAAGAGCGCGTACCAGTAGTTCCACGCGCTGAAGATCTGCACGCCCCGGTAGGGCATCGCGCCGAGCAGCGGCATCGGCAGCGCCATGAGCACGGCCAGGCGAACCGGTGCCGCGTGGCGCGACTTCAGGGCCTCGGCGCGCAGGCCCGCGAGCAGGCTGCCTTTCTCGCCCGTCATGCCGCCACCTCCCCGCGCGCTCGACGCCCTTCCCGGCAGAAGCTCATGAAGAGTTCCTCGAGGTCCTGCCCGGGCCGAAGCGCATCCTCGTAGGCGAGGCGTCCCCCGCAGATGATGCCGATGGTGTCCGCCATCTGCTGCACCTCGGAGAGGATGTGGCTCGAGACGATCACCGTCGTACCCGCCGCCGCGAAGCCGCGGATCTGGTCGCGCAGCTCCTCGATGCCGATGGGGTCGAGGCCGTTGGTGGGCTCGTCGAGCACGAGCAGGCGTGGCCGGGCGATCAGCGCCAGCGCGAGCCCCAGGCGCTGCCGCATGCCCATCGAGAAGCGCCCGGCGCGCTTCTTCCCGGTGTCCGCGAGGTCCACGGCGGCGAGCACCTCATCTATGCGGCTCTCGGGAAGGCCCAGCAGCGTGGTGCGCACGCGCAGGTTCTCGCGCGCGGTGAGGTTGGGGTAGAGCGGCGCCTCCTCGATGAGGCTGCCGATTGCGTAGAGGTCCTCGCGGCGCCAGGCGTGCCCGGCAAAGAGGATCTCCCCGGCCGTCGGCCGCAGCATTCCGCAGATCATCTTGAGCGTTGTCGACTTGCCGGCTCCGTTGGGACCGAGCAGCCCGTACACCTCGCCCTCGCGGATATGAAGGCTCACGTCGGCCACGGCATCCTGCGCTTGGTCGCCGCGGCCGAAGCGCTTGGTGAGCCCGCGCGTCTCGAGCATGTAACCCATGGGTTCGTCCTTTCTCTTCCGGGCGCGCGGGCCGAGTCGCCGTGCCTGCGCGCCTTACCTTTCGGGTTCACCATCCATGGTGGGGCGCGTTTCTAACGAAGCTGTAACGGCCGTTGGGCTCTTTTGGCGCCAGCCAATCTCGACCCGCACGCCGCTCATGGTATTTCTATCGTGATAATAAGGACGGAGGTGCCAGTGGCACGCAATAAGTGCCCGGAGGAGACGGTCGAGAAGATCAGGGGTGACGGCCCAGCGAGTGTTATTTTGCGAGCTAGGCGCATTGAAAGCGACCTTTCGTGGTATAAACTACTTGCCGGAAGCCGCGGCTTTCAGAGTACGGCTTACGTGTACGTTTAACCTCCGTGGGCGACGGGGTGCCGCAAGGCGTAGAATATCGCCCACCTGTAGGGGCCTGCAGCGATGCGGGCCCCGCTTCGTATGAAGGGGGCGTAGCCGATGAAGATCGTATCCATCTCCCAGGACTTCTTCGACCTCGCCGATGGCGACCGCGAGCTCATGCTTAAGCGCGATCGCCCCTGCATCGTGGTGGTGAGGCTGCGTTTCCGCGGGAAGCGCAGGGACTTCGCCGTGCCGCTGCGTTCCAACATCGCCCCCAACGTGCCCAAAGACCAGTACTTTGCGTTGCCACCCCGCCCCACGACGCGCCCCGGCTGCCGCCACGGCATCCACTACATCAAGATGTTCCCCATAACCAAGGCCTACCAGCGCCGCTTCAGGACCGAGGGCTCGGCCTACTACGAGACGCTCCAGCGCATCATCGACGGCAACACCAAGCGCATTGTCTCCGAGTGCCAGGCATACCTCGACCGCTACGAGCGCGAGGGAAGGCCCCGCTTCGCCGTCGACATCGACCGCATCGTGGGGCTGCTGGAGGGCGAGAAGTAGGGCACCTCGGCTCAGTCTCGAGCCATGCGGAGTCGCTCCGCATTTTTGAACGCCGCGTGTGCGTCCCAAATACTTGAGAAACAAGCTGTGAAGTGCGGTGGCGCGCCCGTGCCCGTGCATGGCCGTTACCATCAGCGTCTACGCGGCGTCGGCTTCAAGTGGAACTGGCGCCGCTGCTGTATATGGTTTGCCTTGCTGCAAATAGCGATCAATGCCCGCGATGTTTCTGCTTGTGCTTCAACTTTCGCTGCTCGAAGCGCGTCTCCGCCTCATCCGCGCGACGCTGACTTCTTGCTTGAGCCGACTCCCGCTTCATCGCTTCCCGCTGTGCCGCGAGCGCCTGTTGTGCCTTGGTGCTCACCGCGGGCCGTTTAAGGGCTTTCGCTGCCTCGCGAGCGCGCCGCTTGGGGTTCTTCGCGGGCTTGCTCGCCTCGGTCGGATCGTGGCCGAAGAACGAGAGTTTCGCCCATTTGTTGACAACGAATCGCAGGATCTCCTCATTGGACGGTTCTGCGCCGAAGACGATGCGGGCGACGCGGTGGAGGTTGTCCGCTCCGACATCAGCCCCGCGCTCTTTGTCCACACCGGCCCAAACCTCGTGGGCGTGGCGGTCCAGGGACTCTAGCGGAGGCGGGGCGTCCTGTCCCAAAAACAAATGCAAAAGACGAGCGCTTCTTGCCGCCCAATTGGCAAGAAGCGCTCGTCTTTTCTTAACGCGTTGTATGGCGGAGAGAGCGCAAGTTACGCGAGCGCCCTTCTTGCCAGCTCGGCCGCGCCGAGGATTCCTTGGTCGCCGCCGCAGCCCGGGGCGCAGATGTAGCGCTCCATGTCCTTAAGCTCGGCGGTCTGGATGTAGCCACCCAGATATTCGAGGGTCTTCTTGCGGACGATGCCGTAGAGCTGCTCCTGGTGCATCACGCCGCCGCCGAGGACGATGCGGCGAGGCGAGTACATGAGCACGAGGTTCGCGCACATCTGCCCCAGATAATCCCCCTCGAGCGCCCACACCTCATCGTTGTCCGCGAGCTCGGCCGCGGGCTTTCCCCAGCGCGCGGCAATGGCGGGGCCGGAGGCGAGGCCCTCGAGACAGCTCGCGTGGCTCGGGCAGACGCAGCGTCCCTCCTCGGTGGGACGGGTCCTTACCAGCATGTGGCCGGCCTCGGGGTGCAGCATGCCGTGGAGGAGCCTGCCCGCGCACATGACGCCCGCGCCCACGCCGGTGCCGATGGTCACGTAGACAGCGTCCTCGAGCCCCTTGCAGCAGCCGAAGACCACTTCGCCGAGGCAGGCAACGTTCACGTCCGTGTCGTAGGCCACCGGAATCCCGAGGGCGTCGGCGAACGCGGCGCGAAGACCATGGCCTCGCCACGCGAGCTTGGGCGTCTGGAGGATGGAGCCGTAGCGCTCGTCGACGGGGTCGACGCAGGTCGGGCCGAAGGCGCCGATGCCCAACGCGTCCACATCGCGGGCGGTGAACCACTCGATCATCTGCGGGACGGTCTCGGCGGGCGTAAGCGTCGGGGTCTCCATACGGTCGAGGACCTCGCCGTCGCCGGACACCACGGCACAGACCATCTTGGTCCCGCCGGCCTCGAGTGCGCCGAGCCTCATTTGCTTTTCGCTCATGTGATCCTCCTTACAAAGGGACGCCCGCAGTCATGGTCAACCGCGGGCGCCCATAACGTTGGCTTGTTTCGAGGCGACCCTACCTGGGCACGCGGTCCTGCCTTGCGGCAAACGGGGCGAGCACGGCGTGCGGCTCGCTTTGGTACCAGTAGGCGACGGTGGAGATGTCGTCCTCGCGCTCGTAGAGCTTGATGTCGTCGTTGCCGAGGTCCTGGAACGTCACGCGCAGGTCCTCCTTGAACGAGATCGGGTCGGGAAGGTGCCACCTGTAGAGGCCGTGCCTGGGCAGCGCGTCGTCGTTGGTCGCGAGCATCGGGTTCGGGTTCGGCTTGCCCGCGCTGAAGCGGTCGCGCGTGGCGTCGCGCGTCGAGCGGTACGGGTAGCCGGCGAACAGCGTGTTGAAGCACTGCGCCTCGGGCAGCGCGTGGGGCGGCCTGTCGAGGAAGGCCCAGGCACCGCCGAAGTAGTCCTCGGCTCCCGTCGAGGTGACCGTGGGGAACTCCTCGTCGCCGTCGAGGAAGAACTTCATCTCGCCCTCGCCCCACCAATAGCGCTCCAGGGCGCACAGGGCCATGTAGGTGCCGACGTAGTAGCCCTTACCGCGCACGCCGTCGAGCACGGTGTAGTCGACGCCCCTGCGGGTGCTGCGCTCGCGGTTAAAACGGGCGTGGAAGTACATGGCGTCGTCCGGCACGTCGGTGAGCGCGTAGTTGAACGTGTAGAAGATGTACTTAATGAACCCGGGGTGCTCGCTCGTAAGCGTGACCTTGGCGTGCTTCCTGAAAGGCATCTCGAAGTAGCAGTTCATGCCGCCCGTCGGGTTCACGCAGATGGGCATCGAGTTGACGATGGCGCGCTCACCGAAGCCGTTGCAGAAGAAGTCGCCGACAGGGCACTCGACCGAGGGGGTCTCCTCGTCGTCCCAGTAGAAGCGCAGCACGAGGTCGCGCATGACGAAGCTGCCGGCGGCGGTCTTGTCGGGGACGGTCATCCAGATGTGGCGGATGATGCCGGGGCCCTCGATGTCCGCGAGCGTGATGGTCTCGCCGGACTCAAGGGGCACGCAGCACGAGCCCTTGCGGCCGACGCCGAGGTGGCTGGCCGACATGGCGGCACGGCCCTTCTCGCCCGTGATGTTCTCGGGGGTGATGGCGCGGCTTTCCTCACCGCCGTGCATCCACACGTCCTTAAGGAACTCTCTCATCGTCGACCTCCTCTATTCGTCGTCTTCGCACTCGGCGGAACTGGCACCGTTCACGTAGACGATCTGCTGGCGCGCCTCGTCGACGAGGGCGTCGAAGTCGAGTTTCTCGTCGGGGCGCGCGAGCGCGACCGTCATGGCGAGCGGGAGGTTGACACCCGCGATCACGTGGATCCGGTCGGAGGCGAAGCGGGAGAAGCGCTGGTTCACGCTGCCGCCGAGCGCGTCGGTGAGGACGACGACCTCGTCAGTGCCCGAAAGAGCCGCCTCGACCGCCGCGTCGAGCCCCTCGCCGTTGTCGTTCACGTAGGCGCACACGGCGTTGACGGCGTCGCTCTTACCCGTAAGGAACTCGAGGGTGTCCTTGAAGCCCTGGGCGAGAAGGGAATGGCTCGCCACAACTATCTTTCTCATTGATTCACCAATCTCTTGGGTCGAAGCTAGGCGAGGATGCCAGCGGCGGAGGCGACCATCGCGAGGACGATCACCACGAGGATGAGGACCGTCATGCTCGCGTTCTTCTTGGTAAGAAGGTAATACGCGCTTCCCGTGATGGCGGCGGGGATCATGGCAGGCAGGATCTTGTCGAGCAGCGGCTGAATCTCCATCGAGACGTCGCCGAAGCTGAAGCTAATCGGGCAGGTGACGCCGATGACCGAGGCGATGAGGCAGCCGACCACGGTGAGGCCGAGCACGGAGGCGGCGGCAGTGAGGTTGGGAAGCTTCTCGCTGAAGTCGGTGACGAGCTTCACGCCCTGCTTGTAGCCGAACTCGAGGGCGTGCATGCGGACCCAGAAGATGGCCAGGATGAGCGCGAACCAGATGCCGGCTCCCACGGGGTTGCCCTCGATGGCCATGTAGGCGGCGATGGAGCCCATGATGGTCGGGATCATGGTCATGAGCAGGGAGTCGCCGACGCCGGCGAGCGGTCCCATGGTGCCGATCTTCAGGTCTTGGACGGCGTCCGCCGCCGCTAGGCCGTCGCGTTCCTCCATGGCCACGCAGGCGCCAAGGATGATGGCGGCGAGCCAAGGCTGGGTATTGTAGTAGCGGAAGTGGTTGTTGAGCGCTTGCTTATAGTCCTCGTCGTTCGTGTAGATCTTCCTCAGGACCGGCGAGAGGGCGTAGGCGACTGAGGCGCCCTGCTGGGTCTGGTAGTTGAAGGTGCACACGCTCATGAGCCAGCGCCAGTTCGCGTTGCGCAGATCCTTCTTGGTGACCTTGTAGCCGGAGGGCTTGCCCTCGGCGACGGCGGTGATGTTCTCGTTTTCCATGGTTACTCATCCTCTCCGATGAAGGCGTCTGCGGAAGCGTGGGCGGCGAGCTCGGTGTCCCTCTCGGCACGCTGGTAGAACGCGATCGCGAGGGCAACGCCGACGATGGCGGCGCCGATGATGGGCACGTTCAGGAAGGCCGAGAGGAAGAAGCCGACGAGCAGGTACTGGAAGTACTTGCCGGTGGGCATGTAGCGGAGCAGCATGGCGATACCGATGGCCGGGAGCATCTTGCCGGCGAGGGTGAGGCCGGAGAGGAACCACTGAGGCATGACCTCGAGGAGCCAGTTGACGGCGGGCTGGCCGAGCGTCACGGAGACAAAGACGGGCAGGGCGGCGCACAGGCCGAAGAGCGCGGGGCAGACCCACAGGATGGCGTTCATCTGATTGAACTTACCCTCGTTGCAGAACTTCTGGGACTTCTCGACGACGAAGCCGTTGAGGATCTTGACGATGACGTCGAGCTGGATGCCGAGCATGCCGACCGGCAGGCCGATGGCGAGGCCCGTGTCCGCGCCCAGGGTCACGCCGTAGGCGGTGGCGATGATGGCCATCGTGCCGTAGTCGGGAATCGACGAGCCGCCGAAGCCCGCGACGCCGAGCTGCATGAGCTGGATGGTGCCGCCGATGACGAGGCCGGTCTGCCAGTCGCCCATGACGACGCCGGTGATAAGGCCCCAGAAGACGGCATAGTTGACGAAGATCATCGGGATGCCGTAGTAGTCCACGTGCTTGATGAAGGCCAGCAGGGTCAAAAGGACGACCTGCAGGATAGTGAAGTTGACCATGATCCCTCCTTAGATGAGGTCGGCGACGGAGACGGGCTTGTCGGCGGGCACGAACTGTGCCGTCACCTTGACGCCGCGGGCGATGAGCGCCTTGTAGCTCTGGACGTTCTCGGCGGAGGCATAGGCGCGCTGGGTGAGCTGGACGCCGCCCTCCTTGACGAGCGAGCCGCCGACGATCAGCGACGGGAGCTCGATGCCCGACTCGACCAGGTGAAGGATCGTCTCGGGCTCCTTGGCGATGACAAAGACCTTCTCGCGGTCGTACTTGCCCGCCGCGAAGTTCTTGAGCGCGGTCTCCTCGGAGATGATCGAGACGGCCATGCCCGCGGGGCGCGCCATCCTCATAGTGGACTTCAGGACCTCGTCGCCGGCGACCTTGTCGTCGATGACCATGACTCGGGTCGCGCCCGACACCGGGGCCCACTGCGTCACGATGATGCCGTGAAGCAGGCGATTGTCGATTCGTGCCATAACAACACTCATGTTTGCTCCTATCAAATGAAGTTTTACGTTCGGTACTGCCTCGGCGCTATCCGGATTCGCGCCGGGCAAGGGGTTATCGGATTATTGAGGACGCGCGGTCAGCTTGCGGCGGCGCGGGGAAGTTCACTCGTCGAGCAGGAGGTCCGAGGAGCCGAGGCGCTCTTCTCGCGCCGGGGCGGCGCTCACGCTTATGTAGTCGAAGACATATGCGATCTCGCTTACGGGAACCTCTACGCGATAGCGCGTCGAGATGCTCGAGAAGCTCTGCCTGAAGGACTCGATGAAATCGGCACGCTCCTCCTCGAAGCGGTCCTGGCCAACGTAGGTCTCAATGGGGTTTCTGGTAACAAGGCGCTCGACGAGACAGCAGAGGTGGACGTAGAGCCCAATGATGGCGTTGCTGCCGATCTTCTCGCCTGTCCTGCGCTGAAGCTCGTGCACGGCGCTCTCGATCTCGTGGAATAGCCGCTCCGGGTCGAGGATGGTGATGGAGCGGATGACGTTCTGCAGCGTCATGTTCGAGAGCAGCTTCTCGTGGAAAGAAGAGAGCTCGGAAGCGTCAAGCCACCTGCCGAACACGGCATCAACCTTAGAGGCGGACGCCGTCGACATGATGTCCTCGAGGGCGACGAAGGGGATGGAGGCGACCCCGGGGTCTCCCGTGCCAATGACGGCGCAGACGCGGTGCTCGGAGAAAACGGCGTCGTTCGACCCGTTCGCGACGAGCTGCTTGAAGGGCCTCGTGAGCAGGCGCGCGCCTATGGTGCGCGGGAGGCTCTGCGAGACGAGCTGGCGTATCCTCTCCGCGGCGTCGACCCCGGACTCGGAGCAGAAGACGATGGCGTCCTCACGGTTGACGCGCTCGATCACCTTGCAGTGCGTCACGCACGCGGCGGTCGCATCGCCAAGAACCTCGGCGATGGACTTGCCGCCGAGCAGCCCGACCCCGATCTCGAGCGCAAGACCGGTAGAGACGTTGTTCACCACGCCGATAGTGGAGTCGGTAACGTTCTCGAGGGCCTTATAGGCCTCCTCCAAGGAGCCCATATCGACGAGGAACACAACCCCGGTGCAGTAGGAATGGCGGTCGACGAGGCGCTGGAGCGGACCGACGATGTCCTTCAGCTGCTGGTCGTAGGGCATGTCGACCGCCTCGTACACATGCATGCCGAGCATACGGTTCGCCGCGTCGGCGATGCTCGTCGCCGTTGAGTAGCCGTGGGACAAGATGACGCAGAGCGTTCGAAGGGCCTTCGCGTCGCGAGACTCCGATGCGACGCACAGCGTCAGAAGCGTCTTCGTGAAGTGATCGAGCGAGATTCCCAGCGCCCCTTCCACGTCTGCGGCGACCTGATCGGAGACGCTCGAGGCAAACGGTAATTCGGAGGTCACGGCACCGAGGAGATGGGAGATTTGCTCCGCACAGGCAGACTTTCGCTTAGCCAGGCCGATGCCCGGCCACAACTGCAGGCAAATCTCCTGGGCCAGCAGAAAAGCGACCTTCCTCGAAAGCTCGATGCCATAAGAAGAGCCTGCGTCGGCAAGGACCGCGCCCACGATGCGCTCGAAGGCGCGCGACCTCGAGGAGGTAACGCCGCGGCCGAAGATCAAGTGATCCTCAACGCCGCGCACAGCGGAGACAGCTTGCGAGACGAGCTCGGAGACAGAGAGCTCCCCGGCGCAGAATCGCTCATCGAGAGAGCACAGGGCATCGAGCGCCTGCTCGACCGGCCCTGTGCTCTCGGCGGCATCCAGGGACGCGTCGATCAGAACGCCATCGTCGGGCTGTTGATCGATCTGCGCGGAGGAGAGGAGCCCGCTGGGAAGAAGATACGGGCGAACGACGACGTAGTCGCCCTCGCGATTGAGGAACGCTTTGGCGCAGCAGTTCGTCACGCAGGCGCGCAAGCCGGCGATGTTATCGGAAAAGTCCGCGTTCACGAGGCAACGGTATGCGCCGCGGCTGATCTTCACATCAGAACCGATTCGGCACCCCTCGCTGCGCAGGAAGCTCAAGATGAGATCCTCGCGCTCCTCGGGGGTCCGCTCCTTGAGTGAGGGGACGCGGGCACAGATGGGCATTTTGCTGTAGGCCGAGGAAACCTTCAGGTCATCGGCGGAAAGCGTCGTCGAAAGAACGAGGCGAGCGCGCGGCGCATCCTGGGAGGCATCGAGTCCGAGGGCCGTCGCAAGGCAGTGCTCCATCGCAGAGGGAGAGAGTGCCTCGATGCCGTTGACAAAAACCACACCCCCGCGCGATTTCGCGATCGACTCGTCAAGAAGCCCGTTGAACGAGGCGGCGTCCGGGACCCCGGCGCAGTCGATGCGCACATAGGAGGAGTCGCGGGACAGCAAGCCCTGGTTCTTGCCGTACTCGTACACAAGGCGAGAAAGGAAAGACTTACCGACACCCACGCCGCCGCTCAAGAGGATGGGTAGGCCAAACGGAGGGTACTGAACCGCAGCCTTGCACTGCTCGACAACGGAGCTGAGGCTCAGGTCAAAGCCCACGGCACGCGCGAAGTCACGGTGATCGGCGATTCCCGTCGCCTGGATGAGGTCGGCGAGCGAGGCGTACTCGCTTGCAGAGAGCTTTACCTGAAAACGCTTCTGGAACGCGCGGCGATGAAAATAACGGACAGGCCTGCCCGCCACCTTAACCACAAGGCCGGCGCGAACAAGGTCGTTGAGGTACTGGCTCGCCAGGCTCCTGGAGATGATGAGCGTCTCGGCGATGTCGGAGGTGGACAGACGGGCAAGGTCGTCGAGCGAGACGGCAGAGGTGAGGGCCTCGAGATGCTCGAGAATCCTGTCCCTCATGTCGACGGGCTTCTTTGCCAAGCTGTCCTGTGCGGTCTTGTCCATGACTTCTTACCTCCTTGTACAAGGAGTATAAGGGGAACACAGAGAACGGAAGGGGGCGCGTGGGGGAATCAACAGCCCCGAGGAGAAGTTCACCACTTGAGGGGCAGAAAACAACGGCCATTGAACATTCGGGGCCGACGCTCAACACTTCGGCTCGACACTTCGCTTTGGAAAGGGCCCTGCGCGATGGTGCAGCCCTCCATCTCGCAGCACAGGTCGCCGAAGGTCGCGAGGATGCGCTCCTTCTGTTCCGTGGGCGAGACGAACTGGTCGCCGGAGACGACGCGGCCCTCGAGGACCTTAATGTCGGGGGCGACGGCGGCCGCGGCGGCGCACGCCGCCAGCAAGGGCCGGTACGGCTCGCGCAAGATCAAGGCGTCGCCCGGGAGGTCGGGCGTCACCGTCAGCCGGCGCCGGGTCTGCCGCATCATGAGGGAGAATGGCCTGGTCGACGCGTACGGCAGGAAGAGGTTCAAGGTGCACCCCGGGGCGGTCAACGAGGCCGACGTGCCGAACGTCGCCGCGCGCGGCTTCGGCGGCAGGGCGCCGCGCACCCATATATGCAGCGACCTGACCTACGTGCGCGTCGGGCCTCGTGGAACTACGTCTGCCTGCTCGTCGACCTCTACAACAGGGAGATCGTCGGCCACTCCGCAGGACCGAGGAGGGATGCGCGAGCTCCGAGCCAAGCTCTCGGATTACTCGCACTGGTACAACAACTTCAGGATCCACTCGACGCTGGGCTACATGTCGCCGGTCGAGTTCAGGGAGGCGGGGCCGTCCCTCCCGGAATCGTCCAAATAGGTGTTGCCAATCCAGACCCACCTCGCGTTGGGGCAGAGGCGCGGGTCCTGTCGCTGGCAAAGGGGACCGTCAGCATCGAGAGCCTCTTCGCCGAGCCGACCTACAGCGCGAAGACCAAGCGGGTCTACGCGGTCCCCAGCAAGCTGAGCTACCACGGCAAGACCTTCAAGGTCGCCACGCTCGGTTGCAGCGTATACCCCAAGGCGAGCAAGGCGGTTGACTGCCGTTGCCTAAGCAGTCTTGTCATATCGTTGTTGCAGTCCCCGGCGCAGTGCGCAGCTCCTGCCGAATCTTCCGAAAGCGTTCCGGGACTTCGGCAAGCTCCATCTTCTGCGGGGCATCGACCGTACCCGCTTCCTTCGCCGTTTCGTAATACCAGCACTTGTAATCCACCATCTCCATGGTGTGCTGCAATTCCGCCATCTGCTGTTTCAGAACTTCTTGTTGGCGTCGGAACATGGCAAGGCGCAAATCGATGGTGTCGTCTCCTTGCAGCGCCATCTCGATGTACTGCCGGATGTCCTTGATGGACATCCCGGCTTTCTTCATGCAGCCGATCACCTGCAGCCATTCGATATCCGATTCCCGGAACATGCGAATGCCACCGGAGGAGCGCTCCACGAAGGGCAGCAGCCCCTCCTTATCGTAGTAGCGCAAGGTGGACGCCGCAACCCCCAGCAGCTTCGCCATCTCTCCCACCGTATAGACCATCTGAAAACCCCTCCGAATTATTCCAGAATCCCCTTGACTTAAAGTTAACTTCAAGTTCTAGGATGCACATGAAGTTCAAAGGAAGCATGCTTCCAAACAGAATGTTTGTCAATCATAAGGAGGGGAATCGAACGTGAACAGGCCGTATGTTTTCTGCCACATGATGTGCGCTTTGGACGGAAAGATCATGGGCGGTTACATGGGAACGCCGCAGGGCAGAGCGGCGGGCGATGCGTTCTACGACATCGCCTTCGGGAAAGAGCCCTTTTACCATCACCAGGGCTGGCTGTCCGGCAGGGTGACGACGGACGACAACTTCACCTTCTACAGGAAGCCGGACCTGGACGAAGATGCGCCGGCCGTTCCGGCAGGTGATTTCATCGCGCAGCCGGACTTCGGAATGTTCTATGTCTCCGTGGACCCCCACGGCAAGCTGGGGTGGAAAAGCAGCACCCTGCGCTATGTGGATACCACCGCCCATGTCGTCGAGGTGCTGACAGAGCAGGTCGGCAACGCCTACAGGGCATTTTTGAGAAAGCTGGGAATCTCGTACATCATCGCGGGAGAAACGGAGCTGGATCACGGCCTGGCCCTTTCCAAGCTGAAAGAAGAATTCAACATCGAGACCCTGATGCTGGGCGGTGGCGGCGTGCTGAACTGGTCGTTCCTGCAAGCGGGGATGTGCGATGAGATCAGCATCGTGTTGGCGGCGGCGGCAGACGGGAACCCGGATACGCCTCCGGTTTTCCGAGCCGCAGAAGGCATTTCGGAGAGTAAGGCCCTTGGCTTCACGCTGAAAGAGGCGAAGGCCATGGACGGCGGGGCGGTCTGGCTGCGCTATGGCGTGAATCGATAATCCTTAGCAGGAGGTTTCAATTATGAGGTATGAACAAAAAGAGCAGTTCGAGAAGGTCAACGTATTCGGCACGGGAATGGCGAACACCGCCTATGCCCAGTACTTCACCGGCGATTCGTTCCTGAATCCGCTGACCGATCCGGAAGGCGGCCTGTTCGCCGCCAACGTGACCTTCGAGCCGGGATGCCGCAACAACTGGCATATCCACCACGCGGACAAAGGAGGCGGTCAGCTCCTGCTCTGCACGGCTGGCGAGGGCTGGTACCAGGAGGAGGGCAAGGCCGCCGTCAGCCTGCACGAGGGCAGCGTCGTGATGATCCCCGCCAACGTCAAGCACTGGCACGGAGCGAAGAAGGACAGCTGGTTCAGCCATATCGCCGTGGAGGTTCCCGGCGAGAATTGCGAGAACGAGTGGTGCGAGCCGGTATCCCATGAAGAGTACGCAAGGCTGTAGAGAGGAACGAAACATGGCAGTCAAGCAGACGGCAGGCAGAGATGCCCTGGGCGAATTCGCCCCGAAATTCGCGGAACTGAACGATGACGTGCTCTTCGGAGAGGTCTGGAGCCGAGAGGGGCAGCTCAGCCTCCGCGACCGCTCCCTCGTGACCGTCGTCGCTCTGATGGCTCAGGGGCTTACCGATGAGAGCTTCCGCTATCACCTGACGACGGCAAAGAAGAACGGTATTACAAAAGAAGAAATCGCGGAGGTCGTGACCCATGCAGCCTTCTACTGCGGCTGGCCCAAGGCGTGGGCGGTTTTCCGCATGGCAAAGGATATCTGGGGCGAGGAGTAGAACGATGATCTTAAATGAAACCTATCCGTTGGCAAACGGAGTTCAGGTTCCCAAGCTGGGACTGGGCACCTGGTTTATCGACGATGCAGAGGCGGCGGAAGCCGTTCGCGAGGCGGTAAAGCTGGGCTATCGCCTGATCGACACCGCACAGGCCTACGGAAACGAACGCGGCGTCGGCGAGGGCGTGCGCACCTGCGGCGTTCGCCGGGAAGAGCTTTTCGTCGCCAGCAAGATCGCGGCAGAGCTGAAGACCTACGAGGATGCGGCGAAGTCCATCGATGAGACGCTGGAGAGGATGGGGCTCGGCTACCTCGACCAGATGATCATCCACTCTCCCCAGCCGTGGAGCGAGTTCCGTGTGGAGAAGCGCTATTTCGAGGAGAACAAGGAGGTCTGGCGTGCGTTGGAGGATGCGCGGGCGGCGGGCAAGGTCAAGGTAATCGGCGTGTCCAACTTCCTGCAAGATGACCTTGAGAACCTCCTGGGCTCTTGCCGCGTGATGCCCATGGTCAATCAGATCCTCCTGCACATCACCAGCACCGATTCGGCATTGGTGGACTTCTGCAAGGCGCAGGGCATCCAGGTGGAGGCATACTCTCCCATTGCCCACGGTGAGGCGCTGAAGAATCCGGCGATCGTTAAGATGGCAGAGAAGTACGGCGTATCTGCCGCCCAGCTCTGCATCCGCTATGTCCTTCAGCTTGGAGCCGTCGCGCTTCCCAAGACGGCAGATCCCGCCCACATGGAAAGCAACGCGGACGTGGATTTCGCGATCTCCGAGGAAGACATGGAAACTCTCAAGAACATGGAGCGCATCGCCAACTATGGTGAATTCAGCGCATTTCCCGTGTTCAGCGGAAAGCCTCTTGCATGAGGAGAAAGCGTGAAATGAAAACCTTGATTCTGTACTACTCCTACGGAGGCAACACGAAGCGCATCGCCGAGATGATCCAGAGGGAAATCGGCGGGGATATTGCTCGTATGGATACGGTTGTTCCCTACGATGGCGATTATGATGAAGTCGTCAATCAGGGGCAGCGTGAGATTGCCGAGGGTTATTGCCCGGAACTGAAGCCGCTGCACATTGGCTGGAGAGATTACGACGCCATCATCCTGGGTTCTCCTGTCTGGTGGTACACCTTTGCGCCCGCCATGCGCAGTTTCCTGGAGCGGGCTGACCTGACCGGGAAGATCGTGTATCCGTTTGCCACCAATGGAGGCTGGCTGGGACACGCGCTGAAGGACTTTGAGGAAGCCTGCAAGGGCGCAATCGTGAAGCCGGGCCTCGATGTACAGTTCGATGAATCCATGCTCCGTACTTCTGAGAAAGATATTCAGGCATGGATTAATGCAATCCGCAGATAATCGATCTGCAGCTTTCGGCATCCGCCACAGAGCTGGCAAGGATTTGGGACAAAACGAAAGCTCAACGTCCTGAGTTCGAAGTGATTATATTGTAACTGTCTTGGCTTTTATTCCCGGAACCGACAAAGCGTGCCTCCGCCTCTTTTGCGTGAAGACGGCTGGGATGTGGGGTAGCTTTGCGTCAACAGATTAGCGTAAGGGGCCAACGGGCGGGGCTTCATTGGCCCCTTGCGCATCGATTGCGAATTAGAACATGATAGCGTCGTCGGCCGTGAAGGTATTAAGGGACCCCTGCTTGACCTGGATGCAGACGTATGTGATGCCCGAGTCGGACGCGGCGCGGAACTGGCGGTGTGCGGCGGGGGAAATGCGCAGCCAGTCGCCGGCTGCAAGCTCGATTTCCTCACCGTCGATCGTGACCGAGCCCGCGCCCTCGAGCACGCCATAGATCTCCTCGTTTTCCTTGTGTGCATGGACGAACGGAACGCCAGCGCCGGCGGGAAGATTGCTGACACTCACCTCTGCCCCGGTAAGCCCGAGCACCTCGTGCAGCTCGACACGGCTCTCATTTCCGATGTGGGTCTTTGCATAATTAGCCATAATGGTTCCTCTCTTTGGGTTGATTTACTTTGCAGGCATCTCCTGCGCGAGTTATATTCAACGCGAAGGCGCATGCAAATACGAGTACGCACATATTTGTAACTGCATACCTTTTTGTGAAACCGGTATGGTCGAGGAGGTTGGGTCTCCCGTGATGGCGAAAGAGGAGCTTCCGGAGTGTTCGGTCGCAACGGCGGTAGCGCTCATTGGCGGCAAGTGGAAGCTGCTCATTATCCGTAACTTGCGCGTACGCCCTTGGCGTTTCAACGAGTTGCGCCGCAACCTTGAGGGGATCTCTCAGAAGGTGCTTACCGACAGCCTGCGGCAGATGGAGGACGATGGGCTGGTCTTTCGCCATGACTATGGCGAGAATCCTCCCCGCGTTGAGTATGGCCTTACCGAGCTCGGCCGCCAGATGATGCCCATCATGGACTCGCTCGCAGACTTCGGCGCTTATTACAAGACGGTCGTTTCGTAGCGGACACGCTGCTTAGGGGGCGGAGAACCGCTACGAGTACGATAGCGATTCTCCTGCGGCTGCCGTCGATTCCGTAGTTATAGAGCGGAAGGAGACTGCAATGGGGTCGTCCGCCCTACAAGAAGGCCCTCCTTTCCCGGTATGGCGCCGACATGCGCACGCTGGCTCAAACTGATCGATGCACGAAGTGTTGTTATGGCTTCACTCAGCCTGCGGACGCCCAATCATCCGCGCACCACATTCTGCCCATGTGCATGGGCGGCTGCCCCCACTGCCATATGGTCTCCGGCGTGCGCCGTTGCCCCTGGTTCAAAGACGACCCCGATGCCTACGTCCTCGCCAAAACTCGCGCCGCCCGCAAGAGCCGCCAATAAAACCTCCGGCCCTGCTTGGCCCTGGGAATAAAAGTCAAACTTGCCCGATCCACGCCTCGCGCAAGGGCCGTTCTACTTCCCAAACCTGATCTGCCTGTCGCACAGCTCGAGGGCGACAAGGGAAGCTTGGGCCACCTCCTTGATATCCTCTGCGAACTACTGGAGTGCGGTACAGTCGGATGACTGGACTGTTTTCGTTGGACCTTGGTTGTTTGCCTGTGTGAATGGCGTATTCGTTTTAGCTAGCGGTTGCGACGCCTTGTTGCGGAAATACCAACTGCTGCAACTGCGCCACCGGCAACACTCAGGGCGACAGCCATCGCACCGTTGTCGCCCGTCGCGGGTAGGGTGGTCCTGGCTGGTTTAACCGCCGCTACTGCCTTAGTGGAAACGGGATTTGCCGCGGGCTTTTCTGCCTTGGGCTGCGGTGTGGGCTCGGGCTTGGTTTCCGGTTCTGGTTTGACCTCTGGGCTCGGTTTAACACTTGGATCGGGTTTGGAACCGCTCGTATCGGTTGCAATCAAGTGCACGTCACTGTCGAAGATGTAACGGATGTAGTAATCGTGCCGCGTCTCGTGCATAATCCCTTGCCCGCTGTCGAAGTCACGGTCAACGTGTGTGCCAAGGTGGGCTGAGCTGTTGAGGTTCAGCCTGTAAGGGATTTGGTCGTCGGCGTAACTGCCTGTAAAGACTACGGTTGCTCTAACGTGATTGTCGATCATGGTCAGGGCAATAGAGACGCTGGCCTCTTTGGGGTTCTCGGTTTTTATAAGGCCTTCGGTATCGGTGTCGATCTTGAAGAGAAGGACGGTGTCGTTAAGCCCGTAGATGAAGTCTTCGGGTTTGTCGGGGAAATCGTATACAAACGCCTCATTCTGGACCAACATAAAGGCAGGAGGGAGCTCCAGGTCATAGTTATGGTCGACAACGGTGGTAGCTGTGAGGCTGCCTTCTGCGTTGGCTTCGTCGCAGGTAATGGGTGCTGCGACATCGGTTTCGGGCATTTCTGTCGCCAGTGCTGCGCAGGGTAGCAAAAGCAGTCCTGCCACAAGAATGCTTACTCCGAAGGCGGCGATTCTGGCGTCTGCATGACGCTTGACGTCGCGGATAGACAGGCCAGTCCGTTTGTTATGGGTCTGCGGTGCAACATGCTGTCCATACATAAGACGCTCCTTGTTCGTAGGCCGGTTTCCGCGGATCTATATTGCGCCTGGCCGATGCGGCTAGGCTCTTTCACGCGAACGCTTATGCGAGTAGGGAGAAAGCTCAAGCTAATTTTCTCACAGTCGATACTTTGCGAGCAACGATTTGCTGTTCAATTCTCGGAGAGAGAATCAAGGTGGCCGAGGAGTTATCAGGCAATGAGATTGTGTCTAGAGAACACGAACGAGAGATGCGATCTACAGACGACTGAATAGCTCCATCCGTTTTGGTTACAACGAAATGTATGCCGCGCGCCTGCGGCATGAAGAAGGGAGATTCTTATGAATATCGTTGTATTGAGCGGTAGCCCGCGCAAGGGCGCCAATACCGACACCATGGTCGAGGCGTTTGCTGAGACCGCGCGTGAGGGTGGCCATACGGTCGAGGTCATCCGCGTTGCTAGTAAGAAAATCGCTGGTTGTCTGGGGTGTCAGTATTGCTTCGCCCACGAGGGCACTTGCGTGCAGAAGGATGACATGGCCAACGTGATCGAGTCGCTGAAAGACGCCGACATGGTTGTCTTCGCTTCGCCTATCTACTGGTTTGATATCACCGCGCAGGAGAAGGCCGCCATCGACCGCCTGTACGCCTTCGGTGCCACGGGCTTCCCGTTCACCAAGACGGCCCTTTTGCTCGATAGCCACAGCGAGGGCGTCTATGATGCGGCGATCGCTATGTACAAGTCAACCTGTGCGTACTGCAAGTGGGAGGACCAGGGCATTGTCACCGTTAGCGGTATGACCGAGCGCGACAGCATGGCATCGTCGCCCAAGTTGGAAGAGGTGCGAGAGCTCGCTCGCAAGCTCGCCTAAGGACAAGAAGAACGCATGGCAATCAGCGTTGGCGGAAAGCCTACTTCCCTTACCAAGAGGATTACTGATTGCCATGCGTTGATGTCCTTATGGACAATCTCCGCGTGCTAGGAGACTTTCTCGCTCAGGAACTCCCTGAATGCGGGGATGTCAAAGCCAACGAGACCACGCCCACGCTCTCCGATGACGCCGTCCTCGAGGAGGCGGCGCTTGTATTGGCTTGCATAGTTGCTGGCGACGCCCATACGCTTGGCAATTTCTGAGACTCTGCTGGGGCCAGAATCGGGCAGCATCGCGAGTAAAAACTCAATGTCTTTATCGGAAAGCTCTCGATAGGTCGTTTCGAGAATGCGATCACGCAGCTCCATGCGTGCGAGTAGGGAACCCTGCTGGACATCGGATGCACTGATTTGGGGCGAGTTCTCCGAAACATCCCAAGTGCGATATCCGACGAGCTGCATCATGTAGGGGAATCCGTCGACGGCCTTCACAGCATTCTCGAGCGCTTCTGGTGTGATTGAACGTCCTCCGGCCTCAACGGTTTTGCGAAACGCGTTTGCAATTTCAACGTCAGTGATTCGTCCTAACTGATGATATTGGGAACGCCTGAGGAACGAGACGGAATCGTTACGCAGCAACGCCGATACTTTGTAGGGCAGTCCTGCCATGAGTAGGGCAACTTTTTTACCTTCGCGTACAAAGTGCTGGTAAACAGAGGCAAATTGAAGCATTTCTTCGAGATCGACGGTGACTTCATCGATGGTAATGAGAAGTCCGATGTCATGTTTTTCGAGTTGCTTAAAGATGCCATTCATGCGTGTGCGCCAGTTGCCCTGGACCTCTTGAGCATATGTCCAATCGATGCCCACTGGACCAATTTGAACGCCGTTTATGCGCGCATGAGGCTGTGAGAGGTAGCTATCTGCGGCTTCTTTGGTTCGCTCGATAATATCTTCGAGCATGCCTGGCATGGCGGAGACATTTGCTGCGATCCAACCGTGTTCAAGCGCCGTTTCTGAAAGGAGCGAGAGAAGCGCCGTCTTGCCCGTTCCCCTTGCGCCCGTAAAAATAGTCGACAGGTTTGGATCTCCCGGGCCGTTGATAAAACCACGGTTGATGTCACGCAGAATATGCTCGCGACCCGCTAGAAAGGGAGGGATACTTCCGAACGTCGGGGTAAAGGGGTTCTTGCTGTACTCCATGGTGTCTCCTTTGCAAGTTTTGCTAATTTTTGCAAGTTTTGCTAATTTTTGCAAGTTTTGCTAACGACCGACCAAAGGGCATCGAAGCAGTGACGCTGACATTTTTTAACGCAGAAAAATAAGCAGAAATCAATTAATCTGCGTTAAGAAATAGTTGAGAAGAAAAACGACGAGTCCCGGGCGCAATGCCGTTGCGCTCCGGGCCTCGTCGCTTTGCGAAGTATCTAACGGTCTCGTTGCCGTGGTACCTAGTCAAACAGGCTCGGCATGTCGTTTTCCTTCATGAGGGCACCGGCTGAGGGGAGGCTCTGCGCGGTGAACTTCTCGGCCGAGACGCCGGCGCCAAGAATCTCCTCGGTCGTGCCGACGGTGGTGACCGAGCGGCCCTTCTTGGCCGTAAAGGCCTGGACGCCCTGCGTGTTGGTGGTCGTCTTGGTCTTGAGCAGCGACGTGTTGAAGTTCATCAAACGATAGTCGCTCGAGACCAGCGCGATGTCACGATCTGTGTTGAGCACCTGGGCATACAGCAGCTTGCTGCCACCGTAGATGGCGTTCTTGAGGCGTTTGCGGTTGGTCTTGGTGACGTATCCAGAAAGCGCGACGCGCACCACGCGGCCGTTCTCAAAGACAAACAGCACGTCGGCCTTGTAGTCCTCGGGGTCGATGACCCAGATGACACTCTCGTCGGGTTCCATCTCAAGATCGGTCGGCAGGTACGAGCCCAGCTGGGCCGACTTGGTATCCTCAAACGTCGCGACCTTGCACTTGTATACCTGACTCTTGTTGGTAAACACGAGCAGCTCGTGCGTGTTGGAGGACGGGAACTCGATAAAGGGCTTATCGCCGTCCTTGTACTTGAGCGTGGTCGCCTTCTTGAGCACGCGGTCCGTCATCTTCTTAAGGTAGCCATCGCGCGAGAGCATGATGGTCACCGGGTACTCCTCGACCTCGGGCTCCAGGCTTACCTCGACGACCTCATGGGGCTCGATCCTGCCCGTGCGGCGCGGCATCACATATTTCTTGTTGACCGCGGCCAGCTCGTCGCTGATGACCTTCTTGATGTTCTCCTCGCTGGAGAGGATCTCCTCAAGCTCGGCAATCTCACCCTCGAGCTTAGCGATGTCCTTGGTGCGGTTGAGAATGTACTCTTCGTTAATGTTGCGGAGCTTGAGTTCGGCAACAAACTCGGCCTGGGTCTCGTCGATGTCGAAGCCGCGCATAAGGTTGGGCACGACCTCGGCCTCGAGCTTGGTGCCACGGATGATGGCGATCGCCTTGTCGATGTCGAGCAAGATAGCCTCGAGGCCGTGCAGCAGGTGCAGGCGCTCGGACTTTTTGCCTAGGTCAAAGTTGATGCGGCGACGCGTGGACTCAATACGCCACTTGACCCACTCGTGCAGGATCTGGCGCACGCCCATAACACGGGGATAGCCGTCGACGAGCACGTTGAAGTTGCATGAGAACGAATCCTGCAGCGTGGTCGAGCGATAGAGCTTGGCCATGAGCTTGTCGGGGTCGACGCCGCGTTTAAGGTCGATGGCGATGCGCAAGCCCGAGAGGTCGGTCTCGTCGCGGATGTCGGCGATCTCTTTGACCTTGCCCTCCTTGGAGAGCTTGACGATGCGCTCGATGATGACATCGGTCTTGGTGGTGTAGGGGATCTCGTACACCTCGATGATGCGCTCTTCGGGGATCCAACGCCAGCGGGAGCGAATCTGGAAGCTGCCAAGGCCGGTCTCGACGATCTTCTCCATCTCCTCGCGGCGGTAGATAATTTCGCCGCCGGTCGAGAAGTCGGGCATGGGCATATATTCGAGCAGGTCGCAGTCGGGATCCTGCAGGTAATGCATTGTGGCAGTGCAGACCTCGTTGAGGTTGAAGCCGCAGATGTCGGATGCCATGGCGACGCCGATGCCCTTATTGGCCGAGACAAGGATGTTGGGAAACGTGGTGGGCAGCAGGCGCGGCTCCTTCATGGCGCCGTCGTAGCTGTCGACGAAGTCGACCGGATCCTTGTCGATGTCCTTGAAGATCTCGGCGCTGATGGGGGAGAGCTTGGCCTCGGTATAACGCGAAGCGGCGTAGCTCAGGTCACCCGAATAGTACTTGCCAAAGTTGCCCTTCGACTCCACGAAGGGAGCGAGCAGTGCCTCATTGCCGGTGGCCAGACGCACCATCGTTTCGTAGATCGCGGCGTCACCGTGCGGATTGAGCTTCATGGTCTGGCCCACAATGTTGGCGCTCTTCTGGCGCTCGCCCTTGAGCAGACCCATCTTGTACATGGTGTAGAGCAGCTTGCGGTGCGAGGGCTTAAAGCCGTCGATCTCGGGGAACGCACGCGAGACGTTGACGCTCATGGCGTAGGGCATGTAGTTGACCTCGAGCGTTTGCGTGATCGGCTGGTCGGTGACCTCGGAGTGCAGGCCGATGACGTTCTCGGCGTTGACCTGCTTTTTCTTTGGCTGGTTCTTCGTCTTCTTCTTTGCCACGATTTCCTCTTGAACTTCTTATGGGCCGTCGTTATCGATTTGCTGTTACTGCAGGTCCAGCTGGTCCAGGTATTCCTTGCCGTGCTCCGAGATATGGCGCTTGCGGCCCGCCTCGTCGTTGCCCAGCAACAGATTGAACATGGTTTCCATCTTGGTGACGTCCTCGGGCTCCACTTTGATCAGGCGGCGCGTCTCGGGGTTCATGGTGGTGAGCCACATCATGTCCGGGTCGTTCTCACCAAGACCCTTGGAGCGGTTGATGGAGCACTTCTGATCGCCAATCTCCTTGAGGATGCCGTTCTTCTCGAGCTCGGTGTAGGCAAAGTAGGTCTTCTCTTTGCAGTTGATCTCGTAGAGCGGTGACTCGGCGATATACACGTAGCCCTCGTCGATAAGCGTGGGCACCAGGCGGTAAAGCATGGTGAGCACGAGCGTGCGGATGTGATAACCGTCGACGTCGGCGTCCGTACAGATGATGACCTTGTTCCAGTTGAGGTTATCCAGGTCAAAGGCACCGAGGTTCTTGATGCGCTTGTCCTTGATTTCCACGCCGCAGCCCAGCACGCGCATGAGATCCATGATGATGTCGGACTTAAAGATGCGCGGATAGTCTTCCTTCAGGCAGTTGAGGATCTTGCCGCGGACGGGCATAACGCCCTGGAACTCGGCATCGCGCGAGGTGCGAATGGCGCCTGCTGCCGAGTCGCCCTCTACGATGTAGATCTCGCGGCGGCTCTTGTCCTTGGAGCGGCAGTCGATGAACTTCTGCACGCGGTTGGCCATGTCGGTCTTCTGCTGTAGGTTGGTCTTGATGCTCTGACGCGTCTTCTCGGCGTTCTCGCGCGAACGCTTGTTGATGAGCACCTGCTCCATGATCTTGTTGGCAGCGTCTTTGTTCTCGATTAGGTAGGTCGAGAGGCGCTCCTTAAAGAATGCCGTCATGGCCTGCTGGATAAAGCGGTTATTGATGGCCTTCTTGGTCTGGTTTTCATAGGACGTCTGGGTGGAGAAGCAGTTGGTCACCAGCACCAGACAGTCCTGGACATCCTGCCACTTAATGCCGCTCTCGTTTTTGTTGTACTTGCCCTGTTGCTTAATGTAAGCATCGATGGCACTGGTCAGAGCGCTGCGGGCGGCCTTCTCGGGCGAACCGCCGTTCTCGAGCCACGATGAGTTGTGGTAGTACTCCTGCATCATGAAGGTGCGCGAGAAGCACATGCACGCGGTAATCTTCACGTTGTAGTCGGGCAGGTCCTCGCGATCGCGACCGCGACGGTCGGCCTCGATAAAGAAGGGCTCGGTGAGGTAGTCGGTACCGACCTTCTCGAGCACGTAGTCCTCGATGCCCTTGGGATAGCAAAAATCCTCTTCGGAAAACTCGCCATCGTCGCCCTCGATACGCAGGCGGAAGGTCACGTTGGCGTTGACCACGGCCTGGCGGCGCATTGTCTCGCGATACCAATCGTGGGGAATGCTGATGGAGGTAAAGACCTCAAGATCGGGACGCCACTTAATGGTGGTGCCGGTGCGATCCTCGTCGCTGGGCTCAATCTCGAGTGCCTTCTTTTTGGCACCGACGACCTTGCCCTTCTTAAAGTGCAGGGAGTACTTGTTGCCGTCGCGCCAAACCGTGACGTCCATGTATTCGGAGGCGTACTGGGTTGCGCATGAGCCCAGGCCGTTGGTGCCGAGCGAGAAGTCGTAGTCGCCGCCCTGGTTATTGTTGTATTTGCCGCCGGCGTAGAGCTCGCAAAAGACGAGTTCCCAGTTAAAGCGCTTCTCGGAGGGGTTCCAGTCGAGCGGGCAGCCGCGGCCGTTGTCCTCTACCTGAATGGAACCATCGCGAAAGGCGGTAAGGGTGATGAGCTTGCCGTAGCCCTGGCGCGCCTCGTCAACGGCGTTGGACAGGATCTCGAAGGCGGCATGCGCGCAGCCGTCGAGTCCGTCCGAGCCAAAGATGACGGCGGGGCGCAGGCGTACGCGCTCCTCGTCCTTGAGCTGGCGGATACTGTCGTTACCATAGTTTGCGGTGTTTTTTGCCATACTCGCTCTCTCGGTGCTCCTTTGCTGCGTTTTAGTCATATAGATAGTCAAGGTAGCATAGCCCAGCCCACAGACGATTCCAACCAACACGAAATCCATCGAACAATCGTTCGATTAGATAATGAATGCTTGGAATGCGGGAGGGACCTGTCCTGTCCTATCCAAACATCTGCGGCAGGTCGATGAAGACGGTTCGATCGCTTTCGCCAGCTTCGAAGCCCGAACGGGAGAAGAATCCATAGCGATGGCACTTGAGTCCCGTTGCCTCGACTTGGGCGATTTCCTCGTCGACCATTTTTTGCGTGATGGGGGATTTGCGGAACTTTGCTTCGTAGAATGCGTAGCCCTCGGGGTCTTGCGTTACCACATCGAATTCGCCGCTCGTTTTGTTTGCGGGGTCGTCGTACCAGTACTTGCCTATGGCGTCGAAAGCCGGTTCGATCTTGCCGGTCCTGTTCTGCCGCACGAGGTATTGACGGCAGATCTCCTCGAACATATGAGGAACGTAGTTTTCCTCGAAGTCTTGGAAGACGTGACGATCATAGAAGACTTCCGGGTCGAGCAGCTGACGCGCTGAGGCATTGCGGAAAACATAGCGATAGTAAAATAGCGAAAGCGGATCCACTACAAAGTAGCCAGACTTGCGCTTGTTCGTAGGGTCGTTGATGGGTGCACGCTTTTGGACGATTTCGAGTGACATGAGCTTGTCGAGCACGTCTGCCATGGCCGGACCGCTCGAGACGTGCGACTGTGCCAGCACGTCCCCCCAACGGGAGTAGCCTTGTGCGAGAGCCCCGAAAACTTCGTTGGCGTTGGTCATCTTCGAGATCTCGGCGTTGAGATAGGACGGCACCTCGCTTTCTAAGCGGGCGCCAGGTTCCGTGACGAGCTCGATGATGTTGTCGCGTACGCTTTGGGATTGCTCGATGAGGCGATTGTAAAAGGGGATACCGCCAAAAACGCTATAGAGCCGCACCTTGTCCTCGGGCGAGAACGCGGGATAGAACTTCGCAGCGTCAAAGTAATCCATGGGCTTAAGCTCAAGCGTGAGATCAATTCGCCCGTAGAGGGGGCTTTCATGCTCGATGAGGGATTTCATAATCTCAACGTAGGAGCCGCACAGGACAATGTTTAAACGTGAGTCTTCCCTGTGGGCGTCGATTGAGGTCTGAAGAATGCTGTCTAAGCCTTTAACCGCATCTCTCAAGTAGGGGTATTCGTCGAGAACGAGGGTAATGTTCTTGTCTTTAGCTTGGGCAAACAGAAATTCGATGAGCTCGCGGATGCCTGTGAAGGCGAGCGGAGGAAAGCTCAGCGCTTCAGCAACAAGGACGGACAGACTCTCGAGGTTGTCTGCCTCGGAGGTTTGGCGGCACTCGTAATAGACCGTTGCGACGTCCGACAAATCGGTTAGCGCCTGCTTGATGAGCTCACTTTTTCCGACGCGACGCCTGCCGTAAATGAGAACATTGCGCTGCTCGGGTGCTTTGAGCGTTTTCTTAATACGGGCGAGCTCACGCTCCCTGCCAATAAATTCCACTTACTCGGTTCCTTCCGACTCGGTTTTGTCCGAGTTAATTGTATCGCATGGATCAGTTTATGCTCGAGTTTACTCGGACAAAACCGAGTCGGTTCTGCCCGAGTAAATTTGAAGGCGGCCGAATGCGTCTTGCTGCGTTTGCGGTTGGATACGTTGTCGAAAACGTGTCGTGCGGATTGTTGGATCGAATCGAACATTGGGACAGACGTCTCGTTTTATGGGCCGGGGGCGTGCATGTGCGAGTTCTTTTGGCCCATAAGGAACGCTGGTGGGTCGTTATTTGGGCCACGGGTCACTTCGCCGGCGCCGTGTTTCGTCATACGCTCATAGTGGAAGCCGATGCCACGGGACGACGAAGGCCTTGGGCAATGGATGAGCTGCAAGCCGAAAGGAGCGGTGAGAATGATGAGGCCCATGACAAAGAAACTGCTGTTAGGAATTCCCACCGTGACGCTTTCGGCCGTGCTGGCGTGTACAGTGGCCGGCTGTGGCGGTAGTGCTCCGAGCGGCTCGCCTGGCGGTTCGGGCGGCAGCGCGCCTGTGCAGGAAAAGCCCAAGGCCTATGAGTCGCAGACGGTCGAGGTGGCAGGCATTACCTATGAGTCGGTGGCTCACGGTACGTTCTATCGCGGTGATGCCAAGCAGCAGGACGGCTTTTACCTGCACATCAAGATTACCAACAACAACACAAAGAACAGGACGTTCAGTTCCTTTAACGTGCATGCTGCTCAGGGCGATCTTGAGGCAGGCGACCCGTTGTTTACTTCCGGCAAGGCGGCTGTGCTCGACTACGTCGCAAGCGAAGCTCCCGATGATCTGCACAAGGGAATTGACCTTTCCGAGAGGCCAGATATCGGTCCGGGCGAGACCGTTGAGTATGTTTACTTCTGGGCGCCCAAGACGGCGTACTACGGGCCCATCACTGTCGAGTTCGTAGACGCTTACGCCCCTGCCAAGAATCATGAGGCCATGCACTTTGACACCACGGACTGCGAGACCAAGGAGTTCAAGGCGGCCGGCGGCGTGGCCGATTCTGGCGAGAAGGCAGATTTAACGGGCATCGACTGCGCATCGTACAGCATCGAGGCCGCCGATGGGTACACGCTGGATTCGTCCGACGAAGAGCGCGAAAAGGCAAACTTCTTCCACGACGAGACTGGAGGACGCCTGAACATTAGCATTTTCCCGCGCTCGCCGGAGGAAGAGGTTGCAAGCCTAGAGCAGGTCTACGAAGGCAAGGAGACAACAACCGACCAGGTCGAGTACAACGGCATAACGTGGCTGCGCTTTACCGGTCCCGACAACGGCCATACGCTGTTTGCGACGGCTCCCGCAACGGGTGAAACCGTCCGCGTGTCGATTGGCTGGAAGATCGATTGGGACGCCGCCGTGCCCATGATGGAGGCGCTGAAGCTCAAGTAACGCTGTGATTCCCATGTCAGGCGACTCAGGGCTGGCTCCGAGTTATCGGGGCCAGCCCTTTTTGGTGCTCGATAAGCCGAGTCGGCGTCTCTCACAAAAGTAACTAGGAGCTAGCGAGGCTCATCCGAATTGGCCTCATTGGCGGTGTCGGTTTCGAGCGCCGTGCGGCGGGCGCTGTAGGCGACGAGGCCGGCGCCTGCCGCGGCGAGTGCTGCGGCGGCTGCCGTAAGGGGAGCGTTGACATCGCCCGTGCCCGCAAGCGCGCCCGCTTTTCCGGAGCGCTTTTTATTGCCGTGATTCTTGCCGCTGCCAGATCCACTGCCGCCTCCGGAGCTGCTTCCGCCGGAGCCACCTCCACTCGTGCCGCCATCGCCGTCGACCGTCATCGGGGCGTCGTGAAGTCCTGTCGTATCCGCGCTGTCGCATACGCCGACCTGAACTTCTGAGCGTTCGCATGTCGCGTCGGGCACATGAAGCTCGTGCAGTACGGCACCCAGCGCCGAGTTTGCGCCTGGTCGAATTTCCTCGAGCGTTACGGGATCGAGCGCCACCAGATCACGCGCTTTCGCATACAGCGTTACGCGTTTGCCCACTTCGTCGCTCCAACTCTCGGGGATGGCGAAGCTCATGCGGAACTGTGCCGTGCAGCCTGGTGCCAGCACGGCGTTGCCATTGTCGGCAACCAGCGGGTGCGTCGCAAAACGTGCGCCCAGCGTCTCGAGCGCGTACTTCACGCGTGCCATGTCGTTGGCCGAAGCATCCTCGGCGAGCTCCGGATCGTAGATTGATGCCATGCGTGCATTCGCTCCGAACCCGATGGATGCGCTGGAGAACGGCTGGCTGGAGCCCTCTCGGTACAGATCGATCGTGCCGGCGGTCAGCAAGGTGTTGCCGTCGTTTCGCACCGTGACCATAAAGGATTCGCCTGCTGCTCCGGGCACCACCGCACCCGAGGTAGCGACCGCGCCCGTCGGAGTGGCACACGCCACCAGGGGCACTTCGATGCCGTGCAGCTCTGCCTCGCTCTTCTCCGCGCTCACAATGTGCGTGGCGAGCGCGGAGAGCATGCCTCCCGACGTCAAAAATGTCGTTATCTGATCGACGGGATGGTCCAGCTCGCACATCACGAACGGTTCCGTGAACAGATCGCCTGCCAAGGTGCTGGCGAAGATGCGGAAGTGCTTGCCCATCACTGCTACCGGGTTGCCTTCTTCGTCGTAGGTCTGTCCCACCTTGCCGTCGGTGTTCTCTACATAGAGCACGCACCTGCCGTTGTTGCTTACGCTAAACGATGCCGGGCCACAGCCTGCGGCACCCACGGGCTGCGTTGCAAATGCCGATGCGCCTCGCGTCCAAGTAATATGCTGCAGTCGCTCGTTGACGGTAGCCAAAAAGCCCGTGTGCTGCGGCCACGGCACCGCGTGGGGTACTGCGGCATCTGGCGACATAACGCCCCAACCCGCGATGGATTGGCCGATCACGGCGTACGATGCACAGCCACAACCGTCTGCGGTCTCGTACGCAACGGGCACCACCATTTTGCCGTTGATATTCTCGGGCGCGCCCAGCTCGATACTCGACGGTGCCTGCGGAAAGCGGAGAACTTGGCGGAACGTCAGGCTATCGCCCGAAACGTCCGACCACAGGGTGAAGCACTCCAGCGCAACCTCTGCCTCATTGCCCAGCGCCTTTTCTGAGGTGGCTCCGCGGCGATGGAGATAGGCGCCCGACAGGCGGCCGTCGACCAGCGTCTTACCCGCTGTGATACGCGGGCACTGCAGGCAATGGTAACCGTCCTCCTGCAGGCGCCCGCGCGAGATGCTGCGCCACGACGTGTGCGATATCACGCGAACTTCGCTATTACTTATGCGCAGGCGCACAACGGACAGTATGCCGGATGTGCTCGCCGCATCGAAAAAGGTGTTGTCGCCGTCGGGGCGCTCGCCCGAGACCAGCAGCACGTAAGCGTCCTGGTTTTCTCTTCCGTCCGTATATTCCACTACGTCGAAGTCGTAATCGAATAGGCCGTCGCGCTCCACGTCGCCCTCGCCAAAGCCAAGGGGGAAGTCCACGGGCGTGGGAGCGGACCACGTGCCGTTTGCCTTTGTGTGCACCACCAGGCGCGAGCGGCCATTGTCGCCGTAGCGCACCGAGGCGATACGGAACAGGCATTCTACGCCGGCGATCATTGCCAGCTTCATGTGAGCTTCGCTGAGCACGCCAGTAAACAGCACGTTGTCGCTCGAGGGTTTTATGCCGCCACGCTCGTCCTCCGACACGCCGGCAGAATTGGCGTTGGGGTCCGCAACGGCGTTCGTCGCCTGAACGATGTAGGTATACTCATACATCGGCGCGGCGTTTTCGTCGTTCTCTATCAGTGCGTGGACGAAATGCTCGACCTGTCCCGTGTCGTCGCTCTCTGCATCCGCCTCGAGCTCAATGCGCGTGACCGCTTGATCCCAATCGCGCACGACAGGCGCAACGTTTGCGGCAGTGGCATTAACCTCGGCGCGTGCGAGCAGCTCGGCGTTGGTGACGATGGTGGCCGATGCGATAAACTGCGGCACACCACCTGCCTCGGCGTTGCCGGCCGAGCCGAAGCAGGCATCCAGCGTATAAGGCGTATCCCCACCCAATGCAAGCTCAGAGCACTGGAGTACATACTGGTCGCCGTTGTTCACCGACATATTCCACGAATCGAGGAGTGTGGGCCACGATCCCGACCAAGCTTTGGTGGTCCACTTGAACATTACGAACTGGAGTATCACATCGACATCGACGTCTGCACCTACGCGCAGTCGCGGAAGCTGGTGTCCATCCGCCTTCTCGTACCCAATGAACAACGTGAGGGATGCGGCGCCGCGCACGGCAGACGAGGCGACGCCTGCAACGCCGGCGCCAAAGGTGACGGCAAGCCCGATCTGGATGGTGAACGAGCCCGACGTGTTGGAATAGTCGAGCGAAATGTTCTTGAAAAACGCCGCGCCGCTGCCGTGCGTGTGGGCACCCACGGCGAGCGCCAGCTTCGCCAGCACCCAGGGGTTGACGTTTAGGAAAAAGGGCACCGGTCCCAAGGTGAACTGCTCGGTCCAATTGAGGTCGGTTCTTACCTGGAAGAGAGCCTTAATATTGCCGTATGCGGGATCGTTGTTGTTGCCCCAGGTTTTGCCCACCCAATCGTAGGCGAGCGAGCCATACAGCTGTGTGGCGATATCCATCGTGAACAGCGGCGTGCAATGGTGGCGAAGGAGCTTAGTGTTTCTTGGATCGGTGCCCGAACCGGCACTCATACTCTTGTACTGATTCCACTTCCCCTCCATCTCGTCGAGGTAGCGGTTTGCCTGCTTGGCGCCCGATTCGCGCGGCGATTTCTTCCAGTATTCCGGATCAGGGTTGCCCGAATCGTTCATATAGCTGGCTGGTTTGTATCCTCCGCCAAACAGCACGTATCCGGCAAACGAGAAATCGAACAGAATGGGGAACGAGGGCATCCAGCAGGTGAACTTGTTGCCGCCGATGCCGGGAAACGCCGCTGGGAAATCAAACGGAGTGATCTCTTGGTCCATGGTAGTGGGGACGATAGTGGTCGATCCGGATTCCGCCTTTGCGGCCGGTGCGGTGACAACGGCCATGGGGGAGGAGAGCGTGTAGGTTTTGCCCTGATAGTCGAGGACAAAGCGCAGCTTGCATCCTTCTTCCAGAAGGACCGATGCCGCGTCAAGAAACTTGTCTTCGAGTGTGAACGTTGCCAGATTGTCCGAACCCGATGCACTGGCCTTGACTTGGCCAATCTGCGTGACGGTTTCGGGCGAGCTACCCGCAGCGGGCATTACCTTGTTGATGTGCAGCGTTGCCTGTCCACCCTGTGGCAGATGTGCCTGCACGGTAAAGGCGTGCGTGTCGGGTTGGTCGTTTCCGGCGTCGTCCTTCGGCAGTGCCATAAACGTGGCGTCGGCGTACTGGATGTCCCATTCGTCGAATGTGAGCTGGCGAAAGTACGGCTCGCCGTCGGAAAGCGGACGCGTGGGCGCGGTTATGGCGGTGCCGCCCTGGATACGCGCAAGGGGAATCTCGACATCACGGTAGCCCGCCACGCTAATGGAGATGCCGCCGTTAAAGTCGTACGCGTCGAGAAGCGTTGCCTCGTCCACGTAGCCTTCCGAAAGCGGCGCGACCTCAAAGATGGCCGTGCCTTCGTCATCGGTCGTGGCGGTGAGCTGCTTGCCTGCGGCATAGCGCGATGTGAGCGTGACCTGGGCACCCGTGATGGGCGTATTCTTGTTGGCGACGTCGACCACGACCACACCGAACATGGTGCGCGAGAGAACGAGCACCCTGAAGGGGTCTTTTTCGTCGGCATAGGCTTCGGTGGGCGCGAACGGCAATATGAAGGCGTTTGCGCTTCCCGGCGCGCGCGGCAACATAATGCTCGCCAGTGAGGACGCTCCGGCAACGAGTAGCGAACGGCGATCAAGCATTTTGGGCTCCCATCCCGCAGATATCGGTGGAAATAATCCAATTTTGCGAGAAGGTGCCCCGTGGTGGTAGTGCCGTTCAAGGGTCGAAATGTCCAAATTGATCGAGCGAAGCGCCGGGTTCCGGAACGCGTTCGATGCGCTTGGCAGCCCGGTTGTTAACGCAACATATGCGCGACCAGCTCGGCGCGTGTGCCGATACCAAGCTTTGCGTATACGCCGGATAGGCGGTTTTTGACGGTGCCCGGCGATACTCCCATATGGCGTGCGATTTCGGCGTTGGTCCACCCACGACAGGCGAGCATGGCCATGGTGAATTCCGTGGTCGTTAGATCGTCGGCCACGTCCTCGCCCGAATCAGGGTTGTGGATGCGCCGCCAGCCGTAGCTGAAGCGGTACGTGATCTCGATGATGCGCGCGAAGTCGTCTGGGTATTGCGTTTTTAGGCACGCCTCGATGAGCCCCTGTAAAAGGCCGTGGTGCTCGCCAATGAGCTCGATAAGGCCGTCGGGGCGCGCAATGCCCCAAGCGGCTCCGAAGTGTGCCTTTGCGGCGTCGATGTCCTTGAGGCTCATGCATGCCATGGAGGCTGCCAGGTGCAGGAACAGTTCCGAGATCGGATAGCTTCCCTGTTTCATGATCAGGGCGTTTTCCGCCATGCCCAGGCTGCGGCCGTATTCGCCGCGCAGATACAAGGCGTGCGCCATCACGTAGCTGGCGAACAGGCGCAGGCCTTCGGGCAGATGCGCCGCAAGTGGATAAAACTCTTCGGCAGAATACGGGGAAGGCAAGTGCAGCAGGACGCTTGCGGCCGAGGCGAACAGGATATGCGTGGCGTGGATAGCGGATGATTCCTCGTCGGCCGGCGTATCGAGGATGCCAGCAAGGCACCGGCGGGCGTCGGCGATACGGTTGAGCGACAGGCTGGCGTATCCGCAGATAAAGCATGCGGAATAGCGCAGTGCGGGATCGGTGGCGTCAAGATAGGGGCGCGCCGTCTTGGCAGCGAGGGTGGCCTGCCCGCGAAAGTACAGCGCTTCTGCTGTGGCAATGGCGCGCGAATCGGGGTCGGAAATGCCTGCAACCGCAGCGTCAATCTGCCCCGGCACAAAGGCGGTGCACATCAACGGCATGGGAACGCATGGGTAGCCATCGCAGTCCATCTTCCATCTCCCAACAGCTGGCAACAATAGCAGCAATTGTACTCCTGTTGCTCGGGACTGGAATTTGTGGGTATCGCCGACGATTATGCCGAACGTATAAAGGAAGACTAGCGGCTCTCTTGAACCCGAGGTCGAAGGGGGCGTTGTACAAGGCATATGGGGCCGAGTGGAAGTGGATCAAAAGAGCGTTACTTGACGTTTCATACATAATGCCAACCGCCCCGCGACATCACGTTCGCAGCGCGCAGGGGCCGGAGAATCTTCGCGATGAGAGTTGACGTCTAATACCTTGCATCGTATAGTGTGTATAGCATAGTATATGACGAGAGGAGGTGTGCGGATGGAGGCCCAGATGAAGCGCGGCTTCCTGGAGGCCTGCGTGCTCGCGGCCGTCTCCGGCGAGGAGTCCTACGGCTACCAGATCGTGAAGGACGTGCCGGCGAGCATGGGGCTCACGGAGTCGACGCTCTACCCGCTGCTCAAGCGCCTGGAGAAGGCCGGGTGCATCACGGCGCGCTCTGCCGAGCACAACGGGCGGCTGCGCCGGTACTACCGCATCACGGACGATGGGCGTGCGCGCATCGAGGAGTTCCTGGCCGAGTGGCCGTCCGTACGGGAGATTTACGCATACGTTGAGGGGGCGCACCATGACGCGCGATGAGTTTCTGGGCCGGTTGGGCGAGCTGCTCGCCTGCCTGCCGGCCGAGCAGGTGGAGGAGACCAAGGCGTTCTATGCGGAGGCCATCGCCGACCGCATGGAGGACGGTATGAGCGAGGAGGAGGCCGTGGCCGCCATGGGCGCCCCCGGCGAGGTTGCCGAGGCCACGCTCGACGACCTGCCCGCCGTGCCGCGCGCGATCGCGAGGACGCGCCGGCGCAGCACCGCGCTGCTGTGGGTGCTGACCATCGTGGGCTCCCCGGTGTGGGTGCCGCTGCTCGCCGCCTTCGCCGCCGTGGCCGTCACGGTCTATATCTGCATCTGGGTGCTGGCGCTCTGCGTGTGGATCGTCGCGGCGGCACTCGGGGGCGTGGGCGTAGTTGAGCTCCTGCTTGCCGTAAGCGGCGTCACCATCGGCCACTTCCCGTACGCCCTCGCCTCGGCGGGCGTGGGGCTCGGCCTCGTCGGCGTGGCGCTCTTCGTTGGTGCTGGCGCTTGGGCCGCCTCAAAACAAATTGCGCGCCTCTCGGCGCTCTGGGCGAGGAAGGCCGCCTCGCCCTTCTGGAAGGGTAAGGGCGAGAAGGGCGGCGCTGCCGCGCATCTCGCGGCGTAGAAAGGAGTGAGTACCATGACCAGCGCGAAGAAGATCTACCTCGCCGTGGCGGGCGGGCTCGTTGCCGCGGGTGTTGTCCTCGCGGGCATTGGCTTTATCGCTTCGGGTTTCGACCCGGCCGTGTTCACAACCCAAATCGACACGCGCGACAGCACCATCGTGCTCGGCGGCGTCGAGGTGGACGACCCGACGGGCCTCCCCCTCATCGAGCAGCTCGCCGGAATCGGCGAGGTCGACACCTCCGGCATCACCGCGTCCGAGTCCCCTGCTGCCCCGGAGGCGCCCACCGCTCCCTAAGCATAGCGTGCCCGGACGCCCCGTCCGTCGGGCTGTGCAAGCCTGTGGAACCCGGACCTCAACCCCAACCCAACCGGCCTCGAGCCTGCGTCGATTCGCTCCCCGTCCCGCGCGGGGGCCCATGACGCATACCCAAAATCCATCCGAGGAGAAAGGAACGCAATGACGACAGCCATGCCCCTCCGCCTTCACGGGGTCACGAAGGCGTACCGCGGGAGGACCGTCCTCGGCCCCATCGACCTCGCCCTCGAGGCGGGGCGCGTCTACGGGCTCATCGGCGAAAACGGCGCCGGGAAGTCAACGCTCATCTGTATCGTCACTGGCACCGCCAGCCCCAGCTCGGGCTCGGTTGAGCTGTTCGGCGAGCGCGGCGGGCGCGGGCTTGCCGCCGCCCGGAGGCGTATGGGCTACATGCCCGACGCGAGCTCGGCCTACCCGGGGCTCTCTGCGCGGGAGAATGGATTTGCAACGGTTGCTTAAACATTTTTTACAGGGACAGCCCTGCGTTCCTGAACTCAACTGGGCTCATGTAGACCAGTGTCGAAGGGGCAGTCGCCCCAGTCCGCGTACCAGACCTGTGTGCCGCCGAGGGAATACTTCCTCCAGTAGGGCCAGTGCGGGACGTCCATCCTCTCTTCCTTTCGGGGCGTCAGGCGCCGGGCCCAAGGCCGCACCTGCGCCCCAGCTCCGCCACGAGGGCGTCGTTGTCTCTGACCGAGACGATGGCGTCGCCGTCGTAGGGCGCCTCGATGTAGACGCGGTCGAGCGAGTTGGCCGTCCCCGCCCAGAGCGTCCTGGTGCGCCGGACGCCCCGCACGTGGGCGTAGGGTATCACCGAACGCGTCCCAGCGTACACGACGACGAGGCGGTCGCCGTAGAGCTCGAGGCGATTGCTGCGGACGGGAAGGGCAGCCAGGGCCACGAGGGCCGGGATGGGCAGCAGCGCGAGCCAGCCCCATAGGAGCGCGGGACTCGAGCTCAGGAAACACGCGATACACGCCGCGGATAAACCGCCCGCCACAATCACCATGGCCGCTATGAACCACGGGTCTGTCCTGCCGGGGAACACCCGCTCCGGCCGCTCGCCCTTCTCACCCATTACGGCCCTTCCGTCTCTTGCACCCCTCCCGGAACTGTCCGCATCAGTATAGCCAATGCTTTTTCTGATTTGTTGAGAAGCCGGCATTTGGGGGCATTTTGGATAGCGAACAGTTCAAACAAGAAGCTGAGAAAATAGAACAAAGCCTGAGTGCCTTGAGAGTCGCCGAGCGCAATGCAGTGATTCCCTTTATGAACGGCGACTTTACCCAATGGGATCTATATCTGGCATCCTCCTCTGAGTATGCGATGAGACTGATAGACGGATTTATCTCCATGCTCGAATCGAGGAATCTTGTTTGCGTCGCCCAGCTTCTCCGCGCACAGGTTGGAGTCTGCCTGCGGACATTCGCGTTATTCGCCGCCGAAGACCAGGATGACTTTCTCCCAAAAGGCTGCCAAGTACCATGGCGTGAGCGTTGGGGTAGCCATCATTCAGCGTGGATACATCCGGATGCGCATAGATCCAGACGATTCCAACGTTCTCGTATTTCCCGTGCAGGTAATCGAAGAGGGCAAGCGACACCATGCGGTTGCCGCCGACGGTCACGACTCTGTCGGGGTTTTCTGCCGTAAGCTTCCTCTGCGCATCCTGAATCCCCGCCAGGACTTCGTCCTCGGCATAGATGCGAACTGCCTCCCATTCCTCATATCCAAGTTTTGGGACGCGTTTCACAATGCCGAGTGGAACCCCTGGACAGTCGGATCACGTGGTGGCCCCCTTTGAGAGGGTCACGAGCATCACGGTTCCGTTTTCGGAACTTGTTTCGACCTCTACAGCGCCACCGTGAAGCGCTGCAATCTCCCAAACGAGCGCTAACCCGAGCCCTGCGCCGCCGTATGCCCTGCTGCGGGATTTGTCTAGACGAAAGAACGGTTGGAAGATGCTCTCACGGTACTGCTTGGGTATTCCCGGGCCCTGGTCCTCGACTCGCAGGAGCACGTGGCTGTCGCTGTCGCTGATGGAGACGTTGACAGTCGAGCCGGAGCGGCTGTAACGGATGGCGTTTTCGGCCAGGTTAAACACCAGCCGATAGAGGAGCGTGTCGCTCCCGATTACTAAAGCGTCTCCAGCACAATTGAGGGCTATGCCCTTATTTTCGGCAAGTGGCGCAAGGTCGGTGAGGACCTCTTCGGACAAGGGACCAAGTTCAACACCGTCCTCGCAAGGAACGCTGCGGAGCTCACTCATCTCGAGCAATACCTTGGTCATTCGAGACATGCGCTCGGTTTGTTCTTGTAGCAGGCTAAGCAACTCGGCTGTTTCGGGTTGCAAACCGGAGTGCTCGGAGATGAATAGTTCAATCTGTGCTTGCATAAGGGCAAGCGGGGTGCGCAGCTCGTGTGCGGCGTTGCCGGTAAACTGACGCTGTGCAGAGAACCCTTCACCAAGCCGGGCGATCATGTCGTTGAATGAGACGCTGCATCGCTGTAGCTCGGTGGGTACATCTTCACTGAGTCGGATTTCGCTTAGGTTGTCAGGCTGCACACGCTCAACCTGGGCTGCAAAAGCCCGTAGCGGTTTGAGTGCACGGCCGCTCACAAAGTATGCCAGCACGCCGCCAAGGAGTGTGACTCCAGCCGTGATGTACCAGGTTGTCGTGCCAAAAGACTCCTGTGCGTCGTTTACGACGATCGTGACCTTGTCATCGGGGGTCGCTTTCGTTGGGTCGAACGCCTGGGGCGAATCTTCGCCGGTTGCGTTAAAGGCCGAGATGTTGCTGCCGATGGCATCCATGTAGCGCATGCCCGTATAGCCGACCAGGCAGTTCGTCAGCACGCACGCCGCACACGTCAGCAGTGCCGTCATAATCGTTATGCGCCATTGCAGCGAAAGCCTTTTCATTCGCCATCCTCCATAACGTAGCCCTCTCCAATCCGATTGCGAATCGGGTCGTATCCCAAAGCGCTGCGTAGCTTTTTGCGGAGTGACGAGATGTGAACGCGGGTTGCGTTGCTAAAGCTGTTCACGCTGCTATCCCAAACGTGCTCGATAAGCTCCTCTTGACTTACCGGACGCCCCTGATTAAGCATCAGGTATTCCAAGATTCCCGTTTCCTTGCGCGTAAGAGATAAAGCCTCACTGTCCACGGAAGCGATGCGCGCCTTGGTGTCAAAGCGGAGCTTTCCGCAGGTTAATACTATGTCGCTTTGTGCGAAGCGCCTGAGGGTAAGGCTGCGGATCCTTGCCGCAAGTTCGTCCAGATGAAACGGCTTGGTGAGGTAATCGTTGGCGCCGGCATCGAGTCCGTCGACTTTATCGGATACTTCGCCACGTGCGGACAGAATCAGCACCTTGGTCTCGCAGTCGGTTTTCCTAAGTTCCCTGAGCACGGTCATGCCATCGATACGGGGAAGGTTGAGGTCGAGCACCACGAGGTCAAAGACTTCGACGCCCAGCAGGTCGAGCGCCTCCCGTCCATCGTGACAGCAGTCGACGCTGTACGCCAAGTTTCGCAAGCTGCGCGCGATTGCATCGCACAGTGCTCGCTCGTCTTCGACGATCAAAATACGCATAACAGTCTCCTTGCACATTCCAAATCGCGCTTAACACGGATTTTATAGTCGATATGGTCCAATGGTCGCGTAACGAAAGGAGTGGTTGGGTTGTTCAAAGCGGTAAAACCCGTGGTACAGGTCGCTTTGTTGATCGTCGGAATTACCATGGTGTGCTTTGGTGTTATGCGTGGCGAGGCGGATGCCGTGCTGGCCAAAGCGATTAGGCTGTGCTTGGAGTGTATCGGAATTGGATAAAAGAGAAAACACTGCGTCGCATGTTTTGGCCCGATTTCGCGGATTCATTCAGGCGGCGGCGACGCTGGTCACCAACATTCACCTGCCAAACTTTGCCAAAGGCGGCATCTATCAGGGCGCGGGAAAAACAGTCTGCGTACCTGGACTTAACTGCTATTCGTGCCCCGCGGCATCGGGTGCGTGCCCCATCGGGTCGTTTCAGTCGGTGGTAGGTTCATCCAAGTTCAACTTTTCTTACTACGTCACCGGTACGCTCATTTTGCTCGGCGTGCTGCTGGGACGCTTTGTATGCGGCTTTCTGTGTCCGTTTGGCTGGCTGCAGGAGCTGCTTCATAAGATTCCCAGCAAAAAGTTTTCGACGAAAAGGGTCAAGACGCTTACGTATATCAAATACGTTGTACTGCTATTTGCCGTGGTATTGCTGCCTGTGCTGGTGGTCAACGATCTGGGGATGGGAGATCCGTTCTTTTGCAAGTACATCTGTCCCCAGGGTGTGCTCGAGGGCGCCATTCCGCTGGCGGCTGCCAATGCCGGAATTCGATCTGCGCTGGGACATCTCTTTACTTGGAAACTTGCCGTTCTCATTGCCGTGGTAGTGCTGAGCGTTTTGTTCTACCGCCCCTTCTGCAAATGGATTTGTCCACTCGGCGCATTCTATGCGCTCATGAATAGGGTGTCCCTACTGGGGATTCGGGTTGACGCATGCAAATGTGTCTCGTGCGGCAAGTGCTCAAAGGTTTGTCAGATGGACGTTGATGTGGTCCGCGCGCCCAATCATGCCGAATGTATCCGGTGCGGAAAGTGCATCGGGGCCTGTCCCGTCGACGCCATCAGCTATCGCTATGGCCTGGATGTGTCGGCGGAAAAGCTCCCCTTGACCGCCGATAAAAAGTAAACAAGCTTCGACAAAACGGAGGAATGACCATGAAGCTTTCTAAGATTGCGGCCCTGTTTATGGTGCCAGTATTGGCTTTGTGCCTTGTGGCGTGTTCGGCGCCCAGTGGCAATGCGAGCGAATCTGCGAGCTCCGATCCTAAGATCGCAGAACTCACTGCGCAGAAGCCGACCAATGCCGATGAGGCCGCCGAGCTGTATGCGAAGCTCATGAAAAAGGAGAACGATATCCTTTCGAGTGATAACGCGCTGTGGGAAAAGGTATTCAATGCGGCAAATAAAGACTCGGTAATGATTGAGGACGGCAGCAATTACGGCGATTTCCTGCTCAAGACCATCGACGGCGCCAAGGATGAGTTCACGGCGGATGAGCTCAAGACGCTCAAGGCCGGTGCGCAGCAGATCAAGGAGATCGAGGACAAGCTCGAGAGCTTGGAGAAGGAGTTCCCCGGCTGTGGAAGCACACCGAGCGAAGGCGAGAGCGTCGACGCTTCGGCCGCTGGCATGACGGCTGGTGCCAATGCTTCGAGCGAGGCGACGAAGTTCCCCAGCTTTACGGGCAAAGACCTGGATGGCAACGACGTGAGCAGCGACGAGCTGTTCGCTAAGAACAAGGTCACCGTCATGAACTTCTGGTTCACCACGTGCAAGCCGTGCGTGGGTGAGTTGGGCGACCTTGAGGACCTGAATAAGGAGCTTGCCAAGAAGGGCGGCCAGGTCGTGGGCGTCAATTCCTTTACGCTCGATGGCAACAAGGGCGAGATTACAGATGCCAAGGACGTGCTGAGCAAGAAGGGCGTGACATATAAGAACATCTGGTTCAAGTCAGATAGCGAGGCCGGTAAGTTCACGTCAAATTTGTTCTCGTTCCCGACAACGTATGTCATCGATCAGAACGGCAACATCGTAGGGGATCCAATCGTGGGAGCCATCAGCTCCGCCGAGCAGCGCGCAGCACTCAACAAACTTATCGACCAGGCGATTGCGAATAGCGAGCAGTAAAAAACGCGTAAAGCATAGCGAGGATCGTGTGTCGCTGTGCGAAGTAGTCCGCTACCTTTCAAGATAAGCTCCACCATATAGAGGTCCCGCTCGGGACCTCTTCTTTTGAGCACCGTCCCGTTCGTTTTTTGGCGCGGTTCGTTACATTCCTCACTGGCGCCGGCAAAAAATGGGGATAGAGTAGGACAAACGCGTCGAATACGAACGGCGGGGGAGAGCGGGCAGGGTGCCTGCGCAGGAGAGGTTGCCGTCCATGCTGGAGCTCAAAGGTATTTGCAAAAGGTACGTCACGCAGTCGTTTACGCAGGTGGCGCTCGATAACGTGAGCCTGTCTTTTCGCGATAACGAGTTCGTGGCCATTCTGGGACCTTCGGGGTCGGGTAAAACCACGATGCTCAACGTTATCGGTGGGCTTGATCATTTCGATTCCGGCGACCTGCTCATCGATGGCATTTCAACCAAGGACTTTCGCGATCGCGATTGGGATGCCTATCGCAACAACCGCATCGGCTTTGTGTTCCAGAGCTATAACCTCATTCCACATCAGACCATTTTGGAAAACGTGGAGCTGGCGCTCACGCTCACGGGCGTGGGGCATGCCGAGCGCCGCCAGCGTGCGCGCGAGGCGTTGGAGAAAGTCGGCCTGGGCGAGCACGTTAACAAGCGTCCGAGTCAGCTGTCGGGCGGGCAGATGCAGCGCGTGGCCATTGCCCGCGCCCTGATCAACGACCCCGAGATTGTGCTGGCAGACGAGCCGACCGGCGCCTTGGATTCAACGACATCCGTACAGGTCATGGACTTGCTTAAGGACGTGGCGCGCGACCGCCTGGTCATCATGGTCACGCATAATCCCGAGCTGGCGTACCAATATGCCACGCGCATCGTCAACCTGGCGGATGGCAAGATCACCGACGATTCCGATCCTTTCGATGTCGCTGACGTCACGCGCCGCGAGGCCAAGCCTACGCGCAAAACCTCGATGAGCTTTGTGACGGCGCTGGGGCTTTCTGCCCGAAACCTTATGACCAAAAAGGGCCGTACGGCCATGACTGCCTTTGCGGGCTCGATTGGCATTATCGGTATCGCGGCGATTCTGGCGCTGTCCAACGGCGTAAACGGCTACATCAAAAAGGTCGAGGAGGATACGCTCTCGAGCTACCCGCTCACCATTTCCAAACAGGATTACGACCTGTCGTCCATGATGGGCGGACAGAGGGCCACGGATGACGATACGTCCAAGAACGAGGGTTCGTCCGACGACGGCACCGACGGCAAGGCTCAGGGGACCGATAGGATCCCTGTGGTCACGGCCGTAAAGGATATGTTCGCAAGCGTTAAGTCTAACGACATGACAAGCTTTAAGGCATGGCTCGATGCCGGTGGCGACGGCATCGATAAAGAGGTCAACGCCATTCAGTACGGCTACGGTGTATCGCCGGTTGTCTATCGTGCCGGCAAGGGCGATGAGAAGCCCGTCCGGCTTGTTCCCAACGCTATGACCGAGGCAATGAGCGGAGGCGCGAGCTCGGCGGCAACGGTGAGCATGGAATCCATGGGAACCTCGGTCTTTAACGAGATGATTGACGACCAGAGCCTGCTCGACAGCCAGTACGATGTCGTCGCCGGTCATTGGCCCACGTCAGCCAACGAAGCCGTGATGGTGCTTTCGAGCCGCGGTACGGTGGGCGACTACACGCTCTATAGCATCGGTGCGCTGGACATCGATGAGCTCAACGATCTGGTAAACAGCGCTATGACGGCTGACGGTGGGGTCGAAACGCCCGAGACCGGCACCGACTTTACCTACGACGATGCGCTGTCTACCACGTTTAAGGTGCTGTCGCCGGCTGATGCGTATCGCAAAAACGAAGAGACTGGCATGTGGACTGACATGTCTGACGATGCCGACTTTATGACGGCCAAGGTTGCCGACGGTATTGACGTGCGCATTGTGGGCGTGGTGCGACCTAACGAGACGGCCAACGCGAGCGCATTGACCCCGGGCATTGCCTATACGCATGCGCTGACTCGCCAGCTTATGGAACGCGCCGCCGATTCGCAGATTGTGCAGGAGCAACTCGCCCGCCCCGAGACGGATGTCTTTACGGGCAAGTCTTTCGATGAGCTGCAAGGCGAGGCCAAGCAAGGCGTGGATCTTGGTAGCATATTCAGTGTGGACGAGGCAGCGCTGAAGAGCGCGTTCTCGTTCGATGCGTCTGCGCTCTCGGGTGCGGCCAGCGGTATGGACCTGTCTGGTCTTGACTTGTCCGGGCTGGACATTGACCTTTCGGGCGTTGGTAAGGACATCGACTTCAGCGACATCATGGCCAAAGCGCCAGCCCCAGATTTCTCGGGTATCTTTGACGGTCTGGAACTTACGCCCGAGCAAATGCAGCAGGTGGGAATGCTTGCCAACCAGCTGTTTGAGGGCTTTTTGCAGTCTGATCAGTTTAGGGCGCTGACACCCGAAGATCTTAAGGACACGTCAAAGCTTGCCGCCGCGTTCTCGGCGTATCTTGAGAGTGATACGGCAGCCCAGCAAATCCTGGCCCAGCTCAAAGCGCTCGGCGGCGATGCCCTGGCCGAGCGCCTGCAACAGGCGATGACCGACTATGTGCAAAAGCAGCTGGCTCCGTATCTGCAGCAGGCTATGGATCAGGTGATGAAGGCAATCAGCGAGCAGGTAGCGTCGACGGTATCGTCCCAGCTCAAGGCGGGCGCGGCAGGGCTCATGGACCAGATGGCGACGCAGATGTCTTCGAGTTTCGCCAGCCTGGCGAGCGCGATGCACGTGGATGCGAGCGCCTTTGCCAATGCCTTTCACTTCAACATGGACGCCGAGGACCTGAGCTCGCTCATGATGAGTTACGCCAAGGCGTCGAAGCTCACCTACGACAACAATCTGACCACGTTGGGCTATGCGGATGAGGCCGACCCCATCTCGGTCAAGATTTTCCCGCGTGACTTTGAGGCAAAGGAGCGCGTACTCGACCATATCGATGCGTACAACAAGCAGGTCAAAGCCGCCGGCCACGACGAACAGGCAATCTCGTACACCGACTACATGGGCATCATCATGGGTTCGGTGACCGACATCGTGAACACCATCAGTTTGGTGCTCATCGCATTCGTGAGTATCAGCCTGGTAGTGAGCTCCATCATGATCGGCATCATCACCTACATCAGCGTGTTGGAGCGCAAAAAGGAGATCGGCATCCTGCGCGCGATCGGCGCGTCAAAGCGCAACGTGGCCAACGTATTCAATGCCGAGACCTTTATCGAGGGCCTCATTGCCGGCGTCTTTGCTATTGTCGTTGTGGTACTCGTGAGCTTCCCGGTTAATGCCTGGGCGCTTGCGGCCAAACAGGTCCCCAACCTGATGAGCCTGCCCGTGCAGGATGCGCTGGTGCTCATCGCAATTTCGGTGCTGCTGACGGTCGTTGCCGGTCTGCTGCCGGCCCGAAGCGCATCCAAAAAAGACCCCGTGGAAGCTCTGCGCTCCGAATAATGTGACAAAGGGGCAGTCCCTTTGTCACATTGAGACCCTTGCGAAAACGGGGTCTAATTACCGTTCGGCAGGTTAAGAACTCCCTCTCCCCGCTTAATGCTTGACGAAGAGTCCTCTGGTTTATATACCTATCGGTAGGCATATAGGATGTATTGCCGATAGAAATGGAGCAACCATGACTCTCACCACACCAGCCAAAAAAGATTGTCTCCGTGAAAGCGGCGCATTTGCTTGGGTCGTCGTTATTGCGCTCGGCTTAATGTCCGCCGGAACAACTGGCACATATAGCATTATTGCCGGCTCATTCGTTGCTCCAGTATGTGAAGATCTGGGCTTTGACTACACTTCTTTTTCTTTCTATTTCACCGCGATTCTTCTTGGCCTTGCGCTTGGGCTTCCGCTTTTGAGTCGCTTCATTCCAAAAGTAATCGGCAAACCATGGCATATTTGCATTGAACTCGTCCTTATTGCCGCCGGCGCCGCAATGGCGTTCTACACCGAGGTCTGGATGTTCACCGTTTCCGCCGCAGTGATCGGCATCTGCTTTTCGTTTACAACGGGCGTCTGCATGTCCGATGTCATTGACCAATGGTTCAGCAAATCGTCCGGTCTCGCCATCGGCCTCGCTTGGGGCGTTAATTCTCTCTGCACGCTGTTATTGAGTCCTGTCATTACACTGGTCATCGAGCAGCAAGGCTGGCGTACGGGATACATCGTGCTTGCGGCCGTTTCTGCAGCTATGATTTTGCCTGCAAGCGCATTTATCATTCGCCTTAACCCCTCTGATCGCAATATGCTTCCGTACGGAGAGACCGCCTCCGAAACCCATGAGAGCTGCAGCGCCGATGAGCAGGAAGATGTCCTTTCGGGCATGGCACTCCGCGATGCCGCGAAAACGCCGTCTTTTATTCTCTGTGTCCTCTTGCTTTGCGTGGCGCAGCTCACCTGCTGCATGAACCAGCTGTTTCCAACCTATGCAAGCGAGGTCGGTTTCAATCCTATCGTAGGAAGCTTAATGGTCTCGGCAGCTTCACTCTCCGATATCTTCCTAAATCCCTTCGTGGGCAAAACATGCGACAAGCTTGGCGCTATTAAAGCAACGGTCGCATGGACAGGTGTCAGCATTCTTTCATTCCTGCTTCTTATCATTGGCGGAAGCAATGAGACCGTTTCCATCATTGCAGCTGGTGTAAACGATGTCATGTTCGCCATCGTTGGAACCGCAATGCCGATGCTTCTCCTCTCGCTCTTTGGATCACGCGATTTTGGAAGGATCTATTCGATCGTTTGCTCAGCGGGCTATGTCGTCGGTGCTTTTGGAATGCCGGTCATGATGAAGGTTTACGGCATGGCAGGGTCATTCCAGGGAGTATTTATCTTCTGCATTGCCTGCAACCTTATGATTGCTGCGTTTGCTATCGTTTCCGGCTTTCTCAATAAGGCTGCTGAAAAGTAATAAGCGCCGATTTGCATCGGCATAGATTGCCATGCAACAGGGGTCGACTCCAAGCCAGACTGGAGTCGACCCCTGTTTTCGTTTTAAAGGTTGCCCGCAGGCACCATGGGTGCCAACATGCGCTTCAGCTTGGCTGGTTTATTTGAACATAAGCTCGACTATTCCCGCCCAAACCGCTTTCTCATCAATATCCTCACCTTGAGCGACCGTATTGCTTGCTCCCTCCAGAACGGTATAAAGAATTTGTACGTAGAGCATTACGTCGGCGCTATCGGAAAACGCGCCAATCTCTACACCATGAAGAAGGATGTCTTTAAGCGCATCCATGGTTCGTTTGGTCGCCGTCGCTTGACGTTCCTGAACTGCAGGAATTCGATTTGCTTGAACGCTAACCTCGGCCAGCACGCGCCGGCGCTTTTCATCGCTTCGATAGCCACCTATAACTGAATTGCCGAGCTCGATAAGCGCGGCCTTGAACCCGTCCCTATCGACTATTAGCGAGTAGTCGCGCTGATAGTCAATGGTCGGAAACATGCTGTCCAAGAGCGTAGTGAAAATCTCCTCTTTTGAGGGAAAGTAGTAGTACACCGACGGCTTGGATATACCGACAAAGTCGCAAATCTTTCCGATAGACGCTTTGTCATAACCGACTTCTGCCACAAGATCGTACATTGCGTCCAATATTTTTTTTCTTGTGCTCACGCTGCATTTCTCCATTGCAAATCACTTCCGCACTACCAACATTATTAAGGATGGCAACGGAACATCAATTCGTGTCCAAACATGACCACTATATACGGCGAACGGTATGTATCAGTAGGCGAGCGGCAATTATTCAAAATTATCTACCGAACGGTAGGTATAGTAGTACTATAGCAGGTGAAACCCCGCTATTGTCGCGGCCGGACAGCATCGCGGGAAACCCGACGGAAGGACCAACCATGTACGAGAACTATCGTATGCCGGGCGAGTTCGAGAAGCGCTCCAACGTCTATGTGACATGGCTTCCCGATTACATCCGTGCAGAGGGCTACGATAACCGCCAGCCCTGCGTTGACGTGATCAAGGCTCTGCTCGAGTATGGCGACGTTACGGTCAACCTCAATTGCGGCACCCCCGGCTCCTATGAGGAGGCTTGCTCGCGCCTGAAGGAGGAGGGGGTTGATCTCGATCGCATCGAGATCACGCAGTTCGAAGACTCCAACTTCTATGTCCGCGACAACGGTCCCAGCATCATGGTCGACGACAAGGGCCATTCTTATATGGTCAACCCCGCTTGGACCTATTACGGCGTGTGGGACAAGAACTCCCCGGAGTGCCAGTCCGCACGTAAGGCAGCCGTTCACATGGCGGTTGCGCTCGGTTGCTTCGATATCGTCAATTCCGAAATGGTTTCGGAGGGCGGCGACCGCGAGTTTGACGGTCACGGCACTCTGATCGCCATCGAGGACACGGAATGCCGCAAGCGTAATCCCGAGTTCACGAAAGAGGAAGTAGAGGCCGAGTATAAGCGCATCTACAACCTCAACAAGGTTATCTGGCTTCCGCAGCCTATGCTCGAGGACGACGACTATCGACTGGGCATCCTCGACGAGAAGGAAGACGGAACTCCCGTCTTTGGCATGAGCTTTGCAGCTCACATTGATGAGATGTGTCGCTTTATCACTCCGAACAAGATTCTTCTTGCCGAGGTGTCCGATGAAGAGGCAGCCTCGAGCAAGGCTGGAGCAGAGTCTCGTCGCCGCATTGAGGCAGCCTACGAGATCCTGAGCAACGAAACGGACTGGGAGGGCAAGCCCTTCGAGATCGTTCGTATGCCCACCGCCGAGCCTATTGAAGTCGTTATCGCCCCTGGCGATGAAGATTACGAGCTCTATAAGGGCTTCATCGACGAAATGGGCGGCAAGTTTATGGATGGCACCCCCTGGCCCGAGGGCCCCGTCCACTTCTACGCCGCAGCGAGCTACTGCAACTTCCTGATTTGCAACGGCGTCGTTCTTGGCCAGCGTTATTACCACGAGGGCATGAGCGAGGTCGTGAAAGAGAAGGATGAGCAGGCCAAGGCAGTTCTTGAGAGCTGCTTCCCCGATCGCAAAGTCATCATGATTGATTCCCTCGCGCTTAACCTGTCCGGCGGCGGCGTGCACTGCTGGACTAAGGACGTGGCGGCCAGTCGTTAGTGAGCCTTAGAGCCTGCGCTCTTTGGCTTAGGCGCCACATGTACCGCTCCCCGAGGGATATCCGTGTTTTCCTCGGGGACACATTCAACAATAATTTTGATAATAATTCGAAAGGAAATAGGCATGAACAACAGCCTCCGCGGTCGCGACTACATTAACATCCATGATCTCTCCTCCGAGGATTTCCGCTATCTCATCGATCTTGCCTGGAACCTTAAGGCTCAGAAGAAGTCTGGTGTCGACCAGCGCTACTTCCCCGGCAAAAACGTCCTCGCCAACTTTGAGTGGGGCTCGACCCGTACTCGTTGCGCATTCGAGACCTCCTGCAATGATTTGGGCATGGGCTTCACTTATCTGACCAACTCCCACATGGGTGACTGCGAGACCGTCAAGGATGCCATGCGCGTCTTTAACGGCATGTACGATCTCATCGTCTACCGCGCACAGAAGGACGAGCAGTTCCTCTATGACGTCGCCGACCTGGTTGACATCCCGGTCATCAATGCCCTTACTCTCGGCGATCACCCGACTCAGATGCTCGCTGACGCTCTTACGATGGAAGAGCAATGGGGCGGTCTGCGTACGAGCCGCGGCAAGAAGATGGCTTTCGTTGGCAACTGCGCCGGCGCCCCAGTGTGGTATGGCCGTCTGTGCGCTATGCTCGACATGGACTTCCTCGCCATCGGCCCCGACGACCTCCGTCATCAGATGTGCAAGGAAATGATCGAAGAGGTGGAGGCCTGCTACGCCAAGTACGCTCCCAATAGGACCTTTACCATCACCTCTGACCTCGATGCCCTGGATGGCGTTGACGTTATCGTTACCGAGGAGTGGCGCTACATCAACCCCGAGTGCGGAGAAGAGGTTCTGGATCCCGACGACTACAACTCCTGGTTGGGCGATGCCGAGTCTCTGTACCCCTATCGCGTCACCAGCGAGCTGTGCAAGCGCACCAACAATCCTGACATCTTCTGCATGCATGAGCTTCCCTCTGTCCACAACGCGGATCACCGTGTTGGCAAGATGCTCCTCGACCAGTGCAAGAACGACCTTCATCGCGAGATCATCACCGAGGGTTTCGAGATTGCCGACGAGTGCTTTGAGGCCAACGCTTCGGTCATCTTCCGTGAGGCAGAGAACCGTCAGCACACCATCAAGGCCGTTATGTGTGCCCTTCTGGGTCTCTAGGAGCTGCGTCAATGGAAAATGCAAAGTTAAAGAGCAGCAAGGTTTACGCATGGGTTCTCGTAATCGCGCTCGGCCTTATGTCTGCCGGCACGACCGGATCCTATAGCGTCATCGCGGGCTCCTTCGTCGCACCCGTGTGCGAGGAGTTCGGGTTTGACTATTCCATCTTCTCGTATTACTTCACCGCAACGCTCATTGGTCTTGCGGCAGCTCTTCCGTTTGTCGGAAAACTCATTCCCAAGGTCGTTGGCAAGGTTTGGCTCCCCGTTGTCGAGCTTATTTTGCTCGCTGCCGGCGCAGGCATGGCCTTCTACACCGAAGTCTGGATGTTCATCGCCGCTGGCGCCCTGATTGGCGTTTGCTTCGCCTTCACCACCGGCGTCGCTATGTCCGACGTTATTGACCAGTGGTTCAAAAAATCTGGTGGCCTGGCAATCGGTCTCGCTTGGGCAGTGAACTCGATTTACATGCTCATCATGAGTCCCGTCATCACCTCTGTCATCGAGGCCGCTGGCTGGAGAACTGGTTATCTGGTGCTCGCCGGTGTTTCCGCAGTGCTCATTCTCCCAGCTTCCATTCTGATCATCCGCTACAAGCCTCAGGACAAGGGCATGCTGCCCTATGGCTACGTCGAGGGCGAGACGGTCACCGAGACCGAGGAGACGACCGAGGATAGCACGCGTGGCGTTAGCTATGCGCGCGCCATTAAGTCGCCTGCCTTCTTCTTCTGCATCGGCTTCCTCTGTCTCGTTCAGCTCACTTGCTGCATGAACCAGCTCTTCCCGACGTATGCTTCCGAGGTTGGTTTTAGCCCCATGGTGGGCGGCTTCATGGTATCCGCTGCATCGCTCTTCGATCTGTTCCTCAATCCGATCGTCGGCACCACTTGCGATAGGTTCGGCAGCACGAAGGCCATTCTGGGCTGGCTCGCTGTCTCCATCCTCTCCTTTGTCATGCTCATGATGAGCAGCGGCAACTCGACGCTCAGCATCCTCGCAGCAGGCGTGAACGACGTAATGTACGTCATCGCTGGCACTGCCCTGACCGTTTTGGTTATGGATGTCTTTGGCTCCCGCGATTTCGGTCGCATCTTCGCGCTGATCTGCTCCGTGGGCTATATTGTCGGCGCCTTTGGCATGCCCGTTATGATGAAGGTCTATGAGCTTGTCGGCTCCTTCCAGGGCGTCTTCATCTTCTGCATCGCATGCAACGTTATTATCGGCCTGTTCTTGCTGCTGGCAAAAAAGACTGGTAAGAACCTCTCCTGGGACGAATAGTTCGATTCGTCTTAGACATACGCTGTAGGGCTTAACCTGCAGCCGCTTTGGGGCATCGACTAACATCGGTGCCCTTTTTCATCGAATGTGACAAAGGAGCAGCCACTTTGTCACATTGAGTGGCATGTAAATCGAGGTCTAATACTTTTCCGAGAAGTGAACGGCCATACTTGGGCCTCCGAAGCATCGACATTTTTAGACGTCAAACCCGCAGGATTTGGCTGGCAAAACCGCAGGAAATTGCATCTCGAAAGTGCAGATGCTTCGGGGCCCGTTTTCACTCGTTCACTTCTCGGGAAAAGTATTAGACCTCGTTGTATGGGGTGCGGCTGGAGGGTGGTCATCGTTCAGTAGCTACCTCTTCCTTGTGAATCGCCTGAAGCGCAAGGCATAATGCATGTGACAAAGGGACGGCCCCTTTGTTGTGTTGATATGAGAGAAGAGTAGATGATCCTTTCGCTGGCCCCCATGGAGGGGATTACCGGGCATGTGTTCCGTCGCGTGCATGCGGAGTGCTTCGGTGCGCTCGATTGCTATTACACGCCATTTTTGCCGCCGCCGCGGGTGGGAAACCGCTTTGGCGGCAAGGCGTTTAAGGAGATCGATCCTGCCAATAACCAGGGGCTCAACGTGGTGCCTCAGCTGATGTCCAAGAACGCGGACGAGTTTGTGTGGGCGGCACAGGTGCTCGCTGACATGGGCTACCGCGAGGTCAATCTCAACTTGGGTTGCCCTTCGGGAACGGTTGTCGCCAAGGGCAAGGGCTCGGGTTTCTTGCGCAATCTCGACGAGCTCGAGGCGTTCTTAAGCGATGTGTGCGAGCGGTCGCCGTTGCCGGTATCGGTCAAAACTAGGCTGGGGCTCGAGGACGACGACGAGTATGAGCGCGTGCTCGATCTGTATTGCCGCATGCCGCTAACAGAGCTGATCGTGCATCCGCGCGTACAGAAGGACCGTTATACAGGCTCACCGCGCAAAGAGTTCTATGGCGAGACGCTGGAACGTGCGCCGTTTCCGGTGGCATACAACGGCGATATTTTTGATCTTGAGGATATGGATGCGCTGGTGGAGGCCTATCCCGGGACACGCCATGTGATGCTGGGGCGTGGCTTGCTTGCGAATCCCGCTCTCGCTCGCATGGTCAAGGGCGGCCCTGCTGCCACGGCAGCCGAACTGCAGCGTTTCCACGACACGCTGTTTGCGGCCTATGCAGAAGAGATTGGCGGTAACGCGGTCTTTCGTATGAAGGAGTGGTGGTTCTACGCCAAGTGCGCTTTCGTCGACCCCGCTACCGTTCACAAGCTCGTACGTAAGACCAAAAAGGTCGACGAATACCGCGCCGCCGTCGAGCGGGTCTTTCGCGAGCAGCCACTCGCACCCATAGCTCGCTTCCGCGGCTAGTTAGACATCGGGGACGTTCTTTAGCGACTAGTCATTTAAGAACGTCCCCGATGACTACCCGCAAAAACTGTACACCAGCATCCAAAGATGTCGAAAGATGTCGACTTTGGATGCTGGCGTATATGTTTGGGTCGGCGGGGGAGTTGAGTTTAGGCAATCATTGCATCGAGCGTGATGAGCTCCCTGAGTCGCTCCGTGCGTGTTTGCCCATGGCGCTTTGCTTTTGCGTCAAAGGCTTCAAGGACCGATTCGCCCACACGTGCCGATAAAACAACGCTTGGCTCATCGGAGATCGACGGCCTTCCCAGCTTGATGGTGCGACCCTTCGGCCATTCATCTTTTTCGTATGCCTCTGCGGCTTTCTCCAACTCTCCGGGGGCAAACCCCATCATTTTTTCGAGCTGCTTAGCGTCCATAGCGTCTCCTATCGATCGGCATAATGTCGAGCACAGGTCAACGGATAATCTTTTTGTATACAGTCTTGTAGACAAAAAAACAAACAGTTTATCAGGCTAATTAGCTTGTTTTGACCCGCGTGTTCGATAGAAAATGAGCATTGACGGCTTCGATACTCCTTTGCTTTTCAGCCTGGAATTTGGATGCTCATTGAACTTCCGGAGGGGAGCGCTTTATTAAGCTATCGAGATTCTGGGCAGGAGCTCTCACTGGTCTTCGATAATGGGACCAGCTTAATTCGCGACACAGTGTGTCGCGGATGGGAGTAGTCGTTAGGTGTCCTTCAATGGCTAATCATATAAGAACGTCCAAGTGCCGGATTTTGTCATTTAGTGTCGTCCTCAGCGGCTATTCTGGAGGGTCGTGGTCAAAAAAGGGCAAATATGAGTACTGTTGCCATTATAGTTGCATTTATTTTGCTATAAATAGTAGCTCCTGATGAGATTTGTTCCCATTAGGAGCTACTTTTATTGAACATATGAGGAGAAATAGCGTCGTCTACGGACGTATGGAACGTTGAATAGCTCCTGAAGTGATCAAAATCGCTGCTACTAAACAGGTAGCAGTACTCATATTTGCCCTTTTTTGACCACAGCCCTCTCGGAAACCCTTTCCAGAGGCGTCAAACAGCCATAATCCAAAGGTCGCCTCAAACAATTAGCCGGTTAAGAGCGTCCATGACTACCCGCAAAAGCTGTACACCAGCATCCAAAGATGTCGAAAAATGTCGACTTTGGATGCTGGCGTACATGTTTGGGTCGGTGGGGTTCCTTGGATGGACAGAGTGCGCGTGCTAGAGCAGGTTCTTCTGTACCCATGCGATGATGTCGCTCGACTCGTAGAGTGGCTTGCCGTCGATGAATAGGCAGGGAACCTGGCGTTTTCCGCCGACGGCGATGAGCGTCTGCTCGGCATCGGGGTCGGTCGAGATATTGCGCTCAGGGATGGTCACACCGTTATCGGCCAAAAAGCGCTTGACCTTTATGCAATACGGGCAGCCGGTCATAACGTACAGCGTGAGCTCGTGATCAGTAGCCATGGGTCTCCAATCGGTTGAGGTTTCGATTGAAATACCCAAAGCCGCCGCGGTCTATGCGCGGGTCAGCGACGACTCGATGGCCTGGACCAGAAAAGCCGTGGCTCCGGCGCCGCAGGGCTTGTCGTAGTAGTCAATAAAGTGCTGGTCGGCAAGATAACCGTGGGCGAGGCCCAGGTATGCTTCGTCTTGGGGCTGGTGTCCCCAGTTAAGGCCAATCCATCGACGGTGCATTGCGACAAGTTTACGGGCTTCGTTGCTCTTTGGGTCGCTGTCGCCCATGGCAATCGAGAGCTGACCCAGAAGCGCGCGTTCAAGTTCCTTCATGTCGTTCCATGTCTCGGGATCCATATCCAGCAGTGCTTCGTTTGCTGCATCGATGGCCTCATCGCCATAGCGCGCCCGCGCCTCGGCACCGTAGCGCTCCTCGTTTTCCTGCACGGCGCGCCAGCGCTCCAGTTGCGGCAGAACGGCGCCCATGAGCGAGACGGCTTCGTCGAGCGACATACCGGTGTTTTGTGCCAGCCGCGGGGCACAATCCTCGATCATTGCCTCCATCGTGGTGTCGTAGGTGTACTTGCCGTGGTCGTAGCACCACTTGCAGTAATGATCGGTCGCGGTGCCCGTGGTATCAGTGCCGCAGTCGTCGGGCGTGAGTATCATGCCGCAGCTCTGGCAATAGTGCTCGGGCATTTCGAGCAGATGAGACAGGGGCTCGCCGGTCACAGCGGCGATGAGCTTCATCATGTCGATGCCCGGTGTGACTTCGCCGCGTTCCCAACGGCTGACGGCTTGGCGTGTGACAAAGAGCTTGGCGGCGAGCTGCTCCTGGGTAAGGTGATGGGCGCGACGGACAGCGATGAGCTTTTCTGCAAAGGCCATAACGGTTCCTTTCTGCTGGTTGATGGCTTAAGCATACGCGGCGGCAGGCGCCCTTCCAAGCAACCGTTGGTTGCACGACGGGGGACCGCGGCGAAGAATTGCGCGCAACGCCCCACGCCCCATGCCGTACAATGACCGGCATGGAACCTATTGCACACATACATACCGACCTGCCGCAGAAATTCGGCATTCCGCGCAACAGCTTTTTGGCGCCCCATCTGCAGGGACGCATCGTCTTTGAGCCGGAATTTGCCTCCAACGCAGCAGTTGAGGGTCTGGATTCCTTCTCTCACCTATGGCTGCTCTGGCGCTTCGAAAACGGAACGCCCGGCGGCACGGCTAAGGACATAGCTGCCGATGCCAAGTCGCAGGACAGGTCCGGCACCAACGTCAAGTGGTCGAAGACCGTGCGCCCGCCGCGTCTGGGCGGAGCCGAGCGCGTGGGTGTCTTTGCCACGCGCAGTCCGTTTCGCCCTAATTCCATTGGGCTTACCTGCGTCAAGCTCGATCGCGTCGAGCTCACCGGCAATGGTCCCATCATCCATGTGCTGGGGGCCGATCTGCGCGACGGCACGCCCATCTACGACATTAAGCCCTACATTCCGTTTGCGGACTGCCACCCGGATGCGACCGGCGGCTGGATTGAGGATGCTCCGTGGCAAGAGCTCGACGTCGAGTTTCCGCGAGCGCTGCAAGATATGGTCCCGCCCACAAAGCTCCCCGGCTTGGTCGAGGTCCTTCGCCAAGATCCGCGCCGCGCGGGCAGCAAGCACGAGCCAAACCGCGTCTACCATCTGGCCTACGCCGGGCTCGACATATCGTTTACGGTCGACGAAACCCAGCTAACCGTAGTCGCCGTCAACGACGCGCAAGACTAACCAGCCATTCGTCCGCACCCGTCAAATTAAGCGCCAAACTCCGCGCCAAAACCGCCCACGCTGGTGGACAATAACGCCTACCAAAACAATCACTTTGCACGGGGGCTCAGCATGAAATACGACTTTAGCTCGCTTATCGACCGCCACGGCATGGACTCCATCGCCGTTGACTCCTGGGGCGAGATCCCCGGTATGGCTCCGAACGCACCCGACGAGGGCTTCGACCGCATTCCCATGTGGGTGGCCGACATGAATTTTGCCACGGTGCCCACGGTCCAGGGGCACATCATTCAGCGCGCTCAGCATCCCATGTTTGGCTACTTTAACCCGCGTGCCGAGTACTTCGACCGCATCATTGAATGGCAGAGCCGCCGCAATGGCGTCGAGGGCCTGCGCCCTGAACATATCGGCTACGAAAACGGTGTGCTGGGCGGTGTCGTGTCGACGCTGCGTGCGTATGTTCAGCCGGGCGATGCGGTGCTGGTCCACAGCCCTACCTACATCGGCTTTACCAAGTCCATTGGGGCCGCTGGCTATCACATTGTCCACAGCCCGCTTAAGCTCGACGATCAGGGCGTGTGGCGTATGGACTTTGAGGACATGGAGCACAAGCTCGCCCAAAACCACATCCATGCTGCGGTGTTCTGCTCGCCGCACAATCCCTGCGGCCGCGTATGGGGGCGCGACGAGATCGAGCGCGCCATGGACATCTATCGCCAGCACGATTGCGTGGTGATATCGGACGAGATTTGGTCCGATATCATCCTGCCGGGACACAAGCATATCCCGACGCAGTCGGTGAGCGAGGATGCCCGCATGCGCACGGTCGCCCTCTATGCGCCGAGCAAGACGTTTAACCTGGCGGGCCTGGTCGGCAGCTACCACATTGTCTACAACGGGACGCTGCGTGACCGCGTGTGCGCCGTGTCCAACAAGACTCACTACAACGAGATGAACGTCCTCTCCATGCATGCGCTTATCGGTGCCTACCAGCCGCAAGGTTACGAGTGGGTGGACGAGCTCAACCAGGTGCTTGCCGACAATATCGAGTACTTCTGCAATTACGTGGACGAGCATTTTGAGGGCGTGTCCTATTCGCGTCCGCAGGGCACGTACATGGTGTTTCTGGACTGCACCGAGTGGTGCCGCGAGCATGGCCGCGATATTCAGTGGTTGCTCGACGCGGGGGCGCGCGTGGGCGTTGGCTACCAGGATGGCCGTCCGTTCCACGGGCCCTGCCACATTCGCGTGAATCTGGCGCTGCCGCTTTCGCGCGTAAGGGAGGCGTGCGACCGCCTGGACCACTACGTTTTTAATGCACGGTAAGTGAGCACTGCATGCGGGGCCTTCTGCCAAGTCGGCTGGAAGGCCCCGCATGGTAAAACGTCTGTAACCATTGGGCACTCGTGTGGTTTTGTTTGCTATTATTTTCTACCATTTCAGTCTGTAAACAGGATCGTCTGGAGCTCGATGAAAAGACCCCGTCGCTCGGTTGCCATATCGTTGTTTGTTGCGCTTGCGGTAGCGTGCGCCTTTGTCGTAGCGATAGCTAGCTGTTCTGGGCGTAATGACGAAGCCTCGACGTCTGCATTAGAAGGTCTGGACGCCTCGCAGATCAAAGACGACGACCTCAAGACGCTCAACGTCGGCAGCGACCTCTATCCACCGTTTGTGTATACCGACGAGTACGGCGATATCGTTGGCCTGGATGTCGAGATATTGACCGAGGCTTTGGCCCGCATTGGTTATAAGCCAAAATACCAGCTGATCGACTGGGAAAAGAAGAAAGAGCTGCTGGCGAGCGGCGAGCTCGATTGCGTCATGGGCAGCTTTAGCATGACGGGTCGCGAAAACGAGTATCGTTGGGCCGGCCCGTACCTTGCGAGCCGCCAGGTGGTCGCGGTCGATCCCCAGAGCGATATCTACACACTTGCCGATCTTGAGGATAAGATCGTAGCGGTTCAGTCCACCACCAAGCCTGAGGGCATTTTGCTCAATCGCACAAATGAAAACGTTCCGCAGATCAAGGAACTCTACTGCTTTTCGGACCGTTCGTGCCTGAACCCCGCGCTCGCCGAGGGCCTGGTCGATGCCATCGCCGCGCATGAGTCCTTGCTGCTCACCTACGAAAAAGACTATGGCGTAACGTATCGCATTTTGGATGAGCCGCTGCTGGAGGTTGGTTTGGGCACCGCTTTCGATATCAACGATACGCGCGGCGTCAACGTTAAGCTCACTCATGCCTACCAAGAAATGCTTGCCGATGGCACCATGGAACGCCTGGTGTCAAAGTACTTCGATGACCCTTCGCCATTTTTGAATGTGGAGGGTCTGTCATGATCGATGCGCCTGACCACGCCGTAGAGGAGCGGGGTAATCGTTCGGCAGGGGCATGGCTCCTTGTCGCTCTGCTGGGGATAGTGCTCTCGGTTGCTGCCGGCATGATGAGCTACGGTTACATGACGGCCCAAGCCGAGCAGCGCTTTGCCGACGTTGTCGATTACGTGGCGACGCAGAGCCTTTCCTACGATGCATTCAATAGCGCCTATACAACCAAAAACCTGATACGCGTTATGGAGATCGCCGGAGAGGCAGCGCGCGATATGGAGCGCGACGGTTCGGTGGATAACGCCACACTGGAGCAATATGCCGACCAGTTCAACGTGAGCGCACTGATCGTGACGGACGCATCGGGCAATTTGGTGTCCGAGTCCTCGACCGATGGCGTGGGCTACGAGTCGCTCACTACGTATCTCAAAGAATCACCCGTGCTGGAGGTGGCAACTCATCCGCTTAAGTCCTATACCGCCCGCATCACGCTTGCGGATGATTCGGTCGCAGACATTGGCTGCGTGTCTCGGCGGGATGGCGAGGGCGTCGTTATCGCGGTAAGGCATCAGGGCGCGAAGGCGGTCGCGAGTAATACGCTCAAACTGCAGAGCCTGCTCGAAGGCTACGAAACCATCGATAGCGGCAATATCGTGATCGAAAGCGACGGCAAGGTCGTTGCGACCAATGCCGTTGAACCCACCATATTGGGCGTATTCGATCTGCCTGTGACGGATGTCTTCATTGTCGACGGTATTAAGGATCGATGCCTGGCCGGTAAGGTCAAATTGATTAACGCCGACGGCGAGTGGTATTTGGGCACATTTGGAAAAGCGCACAAATTCTATGTGTACACCTATGCCTCGGCGCGGCATTACTTCGAGATCGTCGCCGCCGTTGTCGCCTGCGTGCTGGTGCTCTACGGCGGTGCAATAGCCGCCGTTGTGATGATGCGTCGCCGTGCCGAGCGCCAGCGCATGACCGACCTGTTGCTGCAGGAGCGCGACTATGGCGACAAGCTGGCAAAGGCGGCGCGCGAGGCCTCGTCCGCCAACTCGGCAAAGACGGAGTTTTTGCGTCGCATGAGCCACGATCTGCGCACGCCTATCAACGGCATTCGCGGCATGGTCGAGGTTGGCGATGCCAATGCGGACGATCTGCAAAAGCAGACCGAGTGCCGCTCAAAGATCTGGACGGCATCGGGACTGCTGCTCGACCTTGCCAACGAGGCGCTCGATATGAGTCGCCTGGAGAGCGGGCAGGTCGACCTGAACCTCGTACCCACAAATTTGGTGGCACTCAACTGTGAAGTGCGCGATATTCTGGAGCGCCAGGCCGAGGAGCGTCTGGTGACAATTATCTGCGACCAGCAGACGCTTGATCATCCCTATGCACGGGTGAGCGTGACGCACCTCAAGCGCTTGTTGCTCAATATTGCCGGCAATGCCGTCAAGTACAACCGCCAGGGCGGCTATGTTCGCCTGGTGTGCCGCGAGGTGGAGCCTGTAGATGGCGTCCCTGTCTATGAATACACGATCGCCGACAACGGTATTGGCATGAGCGAGGAGTTCCAACAGCACCTCTACGAGCCGTTTTGCCGCGAGAAGCAGCAGGTGGAAGGCGCTTCGTCGGGAACTGGCCTGGGCGCGCCTATCGCAAAACAGCTGGTCGAGCTTATGGGCGGAACCATGAGCTTTACGAGCGTCTTGGGGCAGGGGACGACGTTTACCATCCGCCTGCCGTTCGAGAAATGCAAGCGCTCCGAGATTCCTCAGGCAGTTCGCGTGGATGCGGGTGATGGCGATGCGCTCCAGGGCTTGCGCGTTTTGCTCGTAGAGGATAACGATCTGAATGCCGAGATCGCGCAGTTTACGCTCAACCGTGCCGGTGCCGTCGTGACGCATGCTAAGGATGGCGAGTCTGCCGTTGAGGCGTTTGCCGCGAGCGCACCGCACGAGTACGACGTGGTGTTGATGGACATCATGATGCCCGGTATCGATGGCCTTGAGGCCACGCGTCGAATTCGAGCACTCGATCGCGAGGATGCCGCGACCACGCCGATTATCGCCGTGAGTGCCAACGCCTTTGCCGACGACCGCAGGCTTTCGCGTGAGGCGGGCATGGATGCGCACCTGAGTAAACCCGTGAGCTCGCAGGAGCTCGTTGAGGCGCTTGCGCACATAGCCGCCGACGCTTCATAAGCATATGGCCCGGTTCCAAGGTGGGTTGGAACCGGGCCATATTGTTATTGATGAGGCCTGCTTTTGGAGCTTACTTCTCCTGAATCTGCTTGCCGCAAAGATGCTCAATCGTAATCTCGTAGAGCTGGACGCCCTTAATGTCCTTGGCGATTTCCTCTTCGACTTCTTCGGCAGAAGGGTAGTACTTAAGGGCGAGCTGGCGGACTTTATCCTCGATAAACGCGGGGGTGTCATTCGCCAGGCGACAGCGGCCAAAGACCACGGTGCTCATTACGTAGGGAGCCCAGTCACCGTCCTGGTACCACTCGTTGCCGTAAACGGTAAAGCAGACTTTGTCATCGCGCTTGAGTGAATCGACCTTGTGGCCGGCCTTGGCACCATGGAAATAAATCTTGTCGTGCTCGGTGTCAAAGAAGTAGTTGACGGGAATGGCGTACGGGTAGCCATCGTCGCCGTTGACGGCAAAGACGCCGCGCTTGCAGGTAGCGAGCAGTTCGCGCGCTTCCTCGTCGGTGATGGCGCGTTTCTTTCGACGTAAGGGCCTAAACATCGTTGGCGTCCTTTCTGCTGCGTATGGTTGTTGAGCACAAACTATAGCGAAACGGAGCCGTTTTTCTTGATGCGGGCGAGTATGTTTTTGAGCTTGTTAAAATCCAGCGGTTTGGACAGATGGGCGTTCATGCCGGCGTCGTGTGCCGCCTTGGCGTCCTCGGCAAAGGCATTGGCGGTGAGCGCGATGATGGGAATGTCGGCTGCATCGACCTTCTCGCTCAGGCGAATCGCGCGGGTTGCCTCATAGCCGTCCATGTCCGGCATCATAATGTCCATCAGAATGGCATCGAAGCTGCCGGCGGGACGGCCAACGTATAGGTCGACCGCTTCGTTGCCATCGGCGGCGCGAGTTACGACAATGCCTTCGCTTTCGAGCAGCGCCTGGGCAATCTCGGCATTGAGCTCGTTATCTTCTGCCAAAAGAACGTTCATGCCGGCAAGCGAGCAGCTGTCTGCTTGCTCGTCCGCGCGTTCTCTTGCCTGAGGGTCTTTGTCGATATCGAGCGGAATCTGGACGTTGAACGTACTCCCCACGCCAACCTCACTCGAAATCTCAATCGTGCCGCCCATCAGTTCAATAAGCGACTTGACGATTGGCATGCCCATGCCGGTTCCTTGGAACTTGCTGCGCGCATCGTCACCTTCTTGGGCAAACGGCTCATAGATATGCTTTAAAAACTTGGGAGTCATGCCAATGCCGGTATCCGAAACGCTAAAGCAAAAGAGCGCGCGCCCGTTATCGAGTGGCTTGGTCTTTGAACTAAAGGTGACGGAGCCGCCGTGCTTGTTGTACTTAATGCTGTTGTCTAACAGGTTGATCATGATCTGTCGGATATGGGTGGGACTGCCGATCATGTATGGCCCCGTGGCGTACGGCAGACTATTGTCCTGCATGGTGATGCCGTTACTGGACGCGCGGAGCTTGCACAGAACCAGCGTATTGTCACAGAGCTCTTTGAGGTTAAAAGGCGCATGCTCCAGTGTTAGCTTGCGGTCTTCGATTTTGCCCATCTCGAGGATGTCGTTGATCAGCGAGAGCAGGTGATTGGCGGCAACGCGCGCCTTGGCACGGCTCTCGCGGGCGACCTTGATATCGCCTTCCTTCAATTCCTCGATCTCGATAAGGCCCAGGATACCGTTGAGCGGCGTACGGATGTCGTGGCTCATGCGCGTGAGGAATGCCGTCTTAGCGGCGTTGGCAGCGTCGGCTTTTTTGCGCTCGGTTCGAGCGCGCACGAGCGCCCAGATGAGCAGGACGATGCCGACCGACAACATACCGATGAGGGTAGCGGCAATGGCGGTGCGGTTGCGAAAAAGGAATTGAAGCGTGTCTGATTCCTGGGTCGTGTACGACGTGGAGGAGTAATTGCTTGCGGAGAGCGATTCTCCGGCATTGATGATGCCCTTGTTGATGATTCCCAGCAGCTCGGGCTTTCCGCGCGAAATCCAGCACGAGAGCTCACAGGTGTCAGGGAGCTCGACCGTCTCGTAGTCCTTGAGATCATGACGGTCGCCGATAGTTTTTACACGTGAACTGGGAGCGAGGATGCAGCGCGCCGTTCCCTTCCTGAGAGCGTCGAACACTTCATTGTCGGATTGGTATTCGGTCACGGTCGCTGTGGGGAACAGATTTTCAAGTGCATTTTTGTTGACAAACGATGATTTGGTACAGGCGATGTTCTGAAGGTCTTTGTTCAGGTCGCTGCCGGTGTGGATGGCGGTGAGGGATATGGTCCCCAACGATACCGACTGCGCAACGCCTGTTTGCTCGGCAAACCAGTAATCTCGGTATACCGGCAGCGCAACGTCTATGCTTCCCTTTGACAGGGCCTTTGACATCATCTTGTAGCTATCAAAGGGGACGGTTTTGACCGTAATGCCAAATTTATCGTGCAGCGTCGTCGCAAGCGATGCGAGCGAGCCTTCCATTTTGCCGTCTTCGTCTTCGTTGCAGTAGGGGAGTTTGCCCGTAATGTAGCCGAGCGTGATGGCGTTGTCATTTGCTTTGAGCCAGGAACGTTCGGGGCCGTTGAGCGATGATGAACCGCTGTTTTGGGCCGAGTAGTTAGATTTGACTTCGTCGATATAGCGTGGGTTGACGCGGGCGATTGCCGACATGGCGGCATTGATGTCGTCCATCAGGTCGGGGCGGCTTTTGGGGACGGCAAAAAAGTAGTCGCTCGAACCAATGTAGAACATGGGGGAGGCGCTGGGCGACGAGGTCGTGTCGTTCATGATGATGGCATCGACCTCGTTGTTTGCGAGCGCGTCAAAGAGGGCACCGCCAGTGTCGATTTCTTTATAGGTGCAGGTAATGCCTTCGTTGGCGAGCCACTGCTGGCCAACGAAGGTTTGCATAACGCCGGGGTTGCAGCCGATGGTAAGGCCTTGGAGCGCTCGGGGGTCACCCTTGGCCAGATCGTCGCGATCGGGCTTGGCGTAGATGAAGTAGCGCTCGGTGCCCTCGGGGTTCGAGGAAAAGAGCAGCTTTTGGGCGCGTTCCTCGGAGTAGGAGATGTTGGGCATGAGGTCGATCTCGCCCGCCTCGAGCATGTCCATAAGCTCGGTGAAGGTGCCTGAGACGTATTCGTACCGCCAGCCGGGCGTGTAGTACGACAGAGTCTGGAGGTACTCGTAACCCCATCCCGAGAGACGCTCGCCGGGGGTGCCGTCCTGGAAGCCCTCGTTGTTGACGAGCCAGCCGACGCGGACCGTTTTGACCTGCTGATCGGAGTCGGCGGCAAAGACAGGGGCGGGCGCGACGGCGCTCAGTACGGCGAGCGCGGTAAGCGCGGCGGCCAGGGTGCGACATATAACTGAACGAAGGACAGTGGCAGCTCTCACATGCAATCCTAACGAATCGAGACATTACCGCATAAGGATACCAGCTCAGCCTGCCCAGCCGGCAGCGGCACCGCTAAACGGTTCCGCCCGGCAGTTGGGGACAGTCCCTTTCTGCCGGCACAAAAGGAACGTCCCTAACTGACGGTTGTGGGACAATACCGAGCGAACGTGATTGGTTGTCCGTGGAAAGGGTCGCGATGAAAAAGCTCAGGACGCTTGCTGACGTGTTGCGCCAGGCGGGCTTCGTGCGCATTACGGAGCTGTTCCTCGTTTTCTACCTGCTGTGCTCGACGGCCGTCTGGCTGTCCGAGCCCACGACCCTCACGTTTGGCGATGGCCTGTGGTTTAGCTTTGAGACGGTCTCGACCATCGGCTTTGGCGACATTCCGGCCGAAACACCGGTTGCCCGCGCCATTACCGTCGTCTTGAGCGTTATCAGCATCTTCTACATCGCCATGCTCACGGGCGTGGCGGTGAACTACTGCAATACGCTTATCAAGATGCGCCAAAAGGACACCATGGCGCGCTTTATGGATGATCTGGAGCATTTGGAAGAGCTCGATCGCGACGAGCTTGCCGATCTTTCGCGTCGCGTGCGCGAGTATCGTCGACGTCAGCGCTAAGACGAACGTCGTGCGCCACAACAGGGAGACAAATATGAACATCACCGTGTACCTGGGTGCCAACACTGGCAATGACCCGGCGTTTCTGCCCGCGGTGCAGGAGCTGGGCAACTGGATTGGCGCCAACGGACACGCGCTGGTATACGGCGGGTCAAAGTCGGGCCTGATGGGTGCGCTCGCCGATAGCGTGCTCGAGGCAGGTGGACATGTGACGGGTGTTGAGCCGAGCTTTTTTATCGAGGCCGAGTTTCAGCATGACGGTATCGACGACCTTATCGTGACGAGTGATATGGCCGAGCGCAAGGCCAAGATGATTGAGCTCGGCGATGCGTTCATCGCCTTTCCCGGTGGGACGGGCACGCTCGAGGAGATTGCCGAGGTCATGTCCGCGGTGTCGTTGGGGCATCTCGATGCGCCGTGCATTTTGTACAACCTGAACGGTTACTACAACGACCTCAAGGCGCTGCTCGGGCACATGATTGATAAGGGGCTTTCGAGCCTGAAGCGCCAGCACGGCATCTACTTTGCCGACGATTTGCGCGAGATTGCCTCGATTATCAACGGATAAGTCTTGAGCCTGCCCCACTATGGCTCCCAATGGTGCCGTTTGCGGCGCAGGTGGTTGGCTCGTTCGGGTAACGCTCGCTCTACAATAAAACGTATCTATGTCGACTTTAACCGCGGGAGGACCCGATGGATAACCTTGCCAAACCCACGAACCGAGCGCTGTTTTTGGTCAGCGTTGCCGTGACCGGTGCACTCGCGGGTGCCGCAGTCTGGCTGTTCTTTTTTGCGATGGAGCACGGTATCGACTATCTATGGACCGAGATTCCGCACGCGCTGGGCGTCGCTTCGCCCGAGCTTGCCAGCGGACCGTTTGGCTTTCTGCCATACCCGTTTTTTGTCTGCCTGCTGGGCGGCCTGTTAATCGGTCTGTACGAAAAGATGACAGGCACCAAGACCGATGACCTCAACCAGGTGATGGCTAAGGTTAAGCAAGACGGTCGCTACCCGTACGACAATCTGGGCAAGCTGTCGATTGCGGCGCTGCTGCCGTTGCTGTTTGGCGGAAGTATTGGACCGGAAGCCGGTCTGACCGGCGTCATCGCGGGCCTGTGCAGCTGGGCCGGCGACCGCATGCGTCGTTTTGGCGCCGAGTTTAGGGAGCTCACGCTGCTGGGTACCCAGGCTGCCCTGACGGCGCTCTTTACCGCGCCCGTCTTTGGCTTTGTGGCACCGCTTGCCGGAAGTACTGACGGCCAGGGCGAAGACGCCGACGATGAGTCCGCGTCCGGCGAGATCACCATCAAGCTGCCCAAGGCGCAAAAGACGGTGGTCTACGGCATTGCGATTGCCGGCGGTCTGGGCACCTACCTGCTGCTCGGCCAGCTTGTGGGCGGCGGCATGGGCATGCCGAGGTTCGAGGCTGCCGTGGTGGGCAACCTGGAACTTGTCTGGCTCATTCCGCTGGCGTTGGTCGGCACCGTTTGCGGATGGCTGTACTTTGTCTCTGAGCATGCGAGCGAGGCACTGTCCCATGCAATAGGGGAGCGTCCTGTCGTCAAGGCCATGCTAGCCGGTCTGGCACTCGCCATCTGTGGCACGGTTCTGCCCTACACCATGTTTGCCGGTGAGACCCAGGCCGACGTGCTCATGGAAACCTACCTGACCATTCCCGCTGGCGTGCTTATTGCGACCGGTCTTGTTAAGGCCATGCTGACGCCCGCCCTCATCAACCTTGGTTGGCGTGGCGGCCACTTCTTCCCGGTTATCTTCTCGGGCGTGAGCCTGGGCTACGGCCTTGCCATCCTCACCGGCGCCGATCCGGTCTTTTGCGTCGCCGTCTGCACGGCATCGACGATGGGTGCGGTCATGCGCCAGCCGGTCATGGTCGTGGGCCTGCTGCTCATGTGCTTCCCACTCAAGGGTATCGTCTGCATGATCATTGCGGCTGTCATCGCCGCCGGTATCCCGCTGCCCAAGCCGCTGCGCAAGTAGCGCGGTTTTTCACGAGTCAATTTCAGAGGCGCGAGATGATTCTGTACTTTAGCGCGACGGGAAACAGCGATCATGTGGCGCGTCGCATCGCGGCGGCGACAGACGACAAAGTTATGTCGATTGAGCGTTTTGATGCCGAGGCCTTTCACCTTGCTGTGACGGAAAGTCCCTGCCAGCTGGGGTTTGTCGCCCCGGTGTATGCCTGTGGCTTGCCGACGCCGATGATCGAGTTTTTAAAGACTGCCGACCAGTCGATTGCTGCCGGCGCAAAGGGCGGCGAGCGCCCGTATACGTTCTATGTCTCGACATATGGTTCGACGACCGGGCAATCGGGCAAGTTTGCCCGCGATCTGCTACACGAGCGTGGGCTCGAGTTAGATGCGGCGATGAGCGTCAAGATGCCCGATACCTGGACGCCTGTTTTCGACCTGTCTGACCCTCAAAAGGTTGAGGGTATCAATAGAGCTGCCGAGGCGCAGATTGATGCCGTGATCGAGGCGGTGCGGGCACGCCGCACGGGCAACATGATGCGCCATCGCGTGCCTCTGTTTGCATCGTGCGCGTATCACGCAATTGGGCTGCCGCGCATGCAACAGACGAGCAAGTTTGCCGTCGATGCCGATCGCTGCATCGGCTGCGGCCTGTGTGCCAAGCGCTGCCCCATGGCGGCGATTGAGATGCGCGACGGCCTTCCCGTCTGGACAAAGCCGGAGTGCGCAGCCTGCCTTCGTTGCCTGCACTGTTGTCCCAAATTTGCCATCTCGCACGGTAAGCGCACGGCATCCCACGGTCAGTACAGGCATCCCAAGCCAGGTGTGAGGATGTAGCGGCTGCTGGCCGCGCTACTTCCAAACTGCGAGCGCGGCGGTGCCCAGTACGATGAGGGCGAGACCGATGACGCTGCGTCGTGAGAGTTTTTCGTTGAATATCAGGCGCGCAAATAGTACTGATACGACAATCGATAGTTTGTCGATCTGCACCACGACGCTCACCTGGCCTGTGGCGATGGCGTAGTAATAGAGCAGCCACGATGCTCCGGTCGCGATGCCCGATGTTGCGAGAAATGTGAGTTCGCGCCGGTCAGCGTGCGCGACCTGATCCAGTTTTCCCTTGGCTGCCACGATCGCCCATGCCATAACCAGTACCACGCAGGTGCGGATTGCCGTGGCCAGGTTTGACTCGACGCCTTCGATGCCAACCTTGGCAAGGATGGACGTGAGCGCCGCGAACACGGCGGCGCCGAGGGCGTAAGCGAGCCAGGTCCGGTCTTGCTGCTGCTCGGGTCCGGCAGACTGCTTCTTCTCGATCATTAAAAACGTGCCGAGGGTGATGACAGCGGTTCCCACGAGCTTAACCGCAAGGTTGCTCGTCTCGCCAAAAAGTACGATGGCGATCAGTGCGGCGAGTACGGTGCTCATCTTGTCGACCGGTACGACCTTATTGACGTCTCCGATGCCCAACGCCTTAAAGTAACAGATCCACGAAGCGCCGGTAGCGAGTCCCGAGAGGACGAGAAAGAGCCAAGATCTGGGTTCGATGCTGCCGATGGTTCCAATGGATCCAGAAATGCCCGCCATTGCCCAGGCGAAAACGAGCACCACGCAGGTGCGAATGGCCGTCGCGACATCGGAGTCGGTCTGCTTGATGCCGCATTTGGCCAGGACAGATGTGATGCCGGCAAAGAAAGCCGACACAAATGCTGCTGCGACCCACGACACGGGTGAAATGCCTCCCCAAAGAACAACCGCGCCAGATTTACGGCGCTCGTCCGATGATACCGTCCCGCCATGAAGCTTTGATATCGCTGTGGTGAGACAGGGGCCATAGTTCGAGAGGGTATTTGGTTAAGGCTCGAATCGAAGGTGAATGGTTTTCCGCGAAGTGAACGAGTAAATCTGGACCCCTGGAACATGCACACTTTTTTCGAACAAAACTGCAGGATTCTTAGACAAAAACCGCAGGAATTGAGTCCTTAAAAATGTCGATGCTACAGGGCACTGTTTTTACTCGTTCACTTCTCGGAAAAGTATTCACCTTCGATATGCTGACGGTGTCTTTTTGGTTGCCAAGAACTAGACGGCCTGCTGTGAAGGGCGGTGGTGACGCTATGCCGCCTCGTTACATTGAAAAAATAAGCGGGGTACCACCTAAGCTTTTTTAGCCGTCGATTACAGATCGCGTGCTCGATAAACCTTGGTGCTGACAGCGCAGCTGATTACACATAGTGCGAGCGCCAGTATTGCAGTTCCTGCACACAGACAGCCAAGGACGGTGGGATCGGGATTCGCCCCGGCAATCGACATGAGCCAGTTGCTGATGGGGTTGGAGGAACTCAACGTGGCAATGGCAAGGCACCAGAGCAGGGCAAACAGGCCAACGGATAGGCGCAGCGCCTCCACGTGTCCAAAGCGAAAGAACAGCGGCTGTGCCAAAAACACCATCATGAGGGAGATGAGCATCGATGCGGCGGAGGCGATTGCGATCTCAAAGACGGTCTGTCCCGTCGACGAGATACCCGTGTGGTCCAAGAACGGAAGGGCGACAATGTTCAAAAGCACGGCGGCACAGGCCATCATTGCCGAGAAGGCAACGATGCACAGGTAGCGTGCGCAGATGATGTCTTTGCGCGAGAAGGGCAGCGTTGCCCGATAACGCTCCCATCCGTTTTGATTGTCGAAGCCGGCCAGCGAGCTCATGACCATGATGGGCGACATGGCGCTGACCGCGCAGGCGCCGGCGCTCATGCCGGAATCGCCATCCGACGCGTTGGCAAGGGTCAATACGACGAATATGAACAGGCCGACACCCGCGATGCTCGGGATGAGCGTGCGAACGATGGCGAGCTCGGACATAAAGGCGCGTTTCATTTTGAAGCCCCTTTCAGCATGAGGCGAAGATAGTCATCAATGGTTGCCCGATCGCAGGGAATCTCGGGAAAGGCCTCGAGCATTTCGCGACGGTTGGGCACGAGCACGTCCACGCTATAGGCGTGGTGGGCGGCACGGGCGCCTTCGACGCAAGCTATAAGCTCGGCGGCCTGCGCTTGGGTGCAGTGGGCGATGCCGGCTCGGTCGGTAATGTCCTCGCGCGGCAGGTCAAACACAATCGAGCCATTATCGATGCAGATGACGCGATCAGCGGTGCGATCGAGGTCGGACGTAATGTGGCTCGAGAGCAGCACGCTGTGCTGGCCGTCGGCGACAAAAGCAAGCAGCTCATCGAGCAGTTCCTCGCGCGCCATGGGATCGAGACCCGCGGTGGCTTCGTCCAAAAGGAGTAGCTTGGCATTATGGCTGAGTGCACAGGCAAGCTGCAGTTTCATGCCCATGCCGCGGGAGAGGTTCTTGACCTTTGTCTTGGGATCGAGGCCAAATCGGTCGATGAATCCGGCGAACGTTTTGCGGTCCCACGTGGGGTACGCCTGACCTACGAGTGCCTCGATCTGGCCACCTTGAGCGTTGAAGGGAAGGGGCATGTGTCCAGGACGAGACCGACGCGGGAGCGCAGGCAGCGCTGTGTCTCATCGGGCGCGTCGGCGCCACAGCGCTGCCCAAACAGGTGCACTTCGCCGGCATCGAGCTTTATAAGCCCGAGCGCGGCTCGAATCGTCGTTGTTTTGCCAGCACCGTTGGCACCAACAAAGCCGACGATCTGGCCAGGCTCCACGGCAAGCGTGACGTCGCGCAGCGAAAAGCGGTCGCTTACAGCGCGTGAGATGCCTTTGAGTTCAAGCAAGTTTTGCATGGTATAGCCTTTCTTGCAGATGGCTACTGCATGGTTTCGGGGGCCACCAGGTCGAGCATTTCGTGCAGTTTGTCGCGCGTGACGCCCAGGGTTTCGGCTTGGCTTGCCGCTTTCGCAAGTAGCTCTTCGATATGGCAGAGCTGGTTTTCGCGCAAGAGCTCCTGGTTGCCCTCGGCGACAAAACAGCCCTTGCCCTGCACGGTACAGATAAACCCGAGCTGCTCCAGATCGGCGTAGGCGCGCTTGGTGGTGATGACGCTCACGCCCAGGTCGCTCGCGAGTGCGCGGATGCTGGGGAGTTTGGCTCCCGCGGCGAGCGTGCCCGAAAGGATTTGAGCTTTGACCTGCGAGGATATCTGCTCGTAGATGGGCTTGTCGCTCGAATTGGATAGGATAATGTCCACAGCGGCTCCTTAGCTGTTGGGCTACACGTGTATATAACCGGTAAGCACAGTATATATACACTATGCACAGTTACGCAAGAGAAAAATTCGGATTAAGCCGGCTACCCAGACCCCAACTGATGAATTTGTCCTGATAGGTGCCCTATGGCGAGGTTTCACAGCTACAATAGGGCAGTTACATCGACGTAATGCATATAGAACGCAAGAAAGGATCCGCATGGCAAGCCTGTCGGATGAAATCTCGTCGCGCCGCACATTCGCGATCATCAGCCACCCGGACGCCGGTAAGACCACGCTTACCGAGAAGCTGCTGCTCTATACCGGCAGTATCCAGACCGCCGGCTCGGTCAAGGGCAAGAGCTCGGCCAAGCATGCCGTCTCGGACTGGATGGACATCGAGAAGGAGCGCGGTATTTCCGTCACCTCCTCGGTGCTGCAGTTCACCTATAACGGCGCCTGCGTCAACATCCTCGATACCCCCGGCCACCAGGACTTCTCGGAGGATACCTACCGTACGCTTATGGCCGCCGACGCCGCAGTCATGGTCATCGACGGCGCTAAGGGCGTCGAGGCCCAGACCAAAAAGCTCTTTAAGGTCTGCACGCTGCGTCACATTCCCATCTTTACCTTTGTGAACAAGCTCGACCACGAGGCTCGCGATCCGTTCGAGCTCATGGAAGAGATCGAGAATGTCCTGGGAATCAATACGTATCCTATGAATTGGCCGATCGGCAGCGGCCGCAATTTCCGTGGCGTGTTCGATCGTCAGACGCGTCGCGTTATCGCCTTTGAGGGCGACGGTCACGCCAACGCCACCAAGAAGGTCGCCGAGGTCGAGGCCGAGCTGGGCGACCCCTCCATGGACGAGCTTATTGGCGAAGAGAACCATAAGAACCTGATGGACGACATCGAGCTGCTCGATGGCGCCGGCGACGAGCTCGACTTGGATGCTGTGGCCTGCGGCAAGCTGAGCCCGGCGTTCTTTGGCTCGGCGCTTACCAACTTTGGCGTGGAGCCCTTCCTCAAGGAGTTCCTGCGTCTGGCCCCGACGCCGCGCGCCTATACCGATACGCTCACCAGCGAACCGGTCGATCCCTGCCGCGACGACTTTAGCGGCTTCGTGTTTAAGATCCAGGCCAACATGGACAAGAACCACCGCGACCGCATCGCCTTTGTGCGCATTTGCTCGGGCAAGTTCGAGCGCGGCATGGACGCCTTCCACGTGCAGGGCAACCGCAAGCTCAAGCTTGCCACGGGCACGTCGATGATGGCCGACGACCGCGCCATCGTGGACGAGGCGTACGCGGGCGATATCGTGGGCCTGTTCGATCCGGGTATCTTTAGCATCGGCGACACTGTGTGCTCCGGCAAGCGCCACGTGCAGTATCCGCAGATCCCGACGTTTGCCCCCGAGATGTTCGCTCGCATTACGCAGGTCGACACGCTCAAGCGCAAGCAGTTCGTCAAGGGCATGGAGGAGCTTGCCCAGGAGGGCGCCATCCAGATCTTCCGCGAGCTGGGTGCCGGCATGGAGAGCGTCATCGTGGGCGTGGTCGGCGTGCTGCAGTTTGAGGTGCTCGAGCGCCGTCTCAAGGCCGAGTACCGTGTTGAGGTTCGTCGCCAGCCACTGCCCTATACGGACATCCGCTGGATCCAGAATGACCCCGACACCATCGATATCCCAGGCCTTTCGCTCACGCGCGACACGCTGCGCGTCGAGGATATGCGCGGCGGTAAGCTGCTGCTGTTCACGAGCCCGTGGAACGTGGATTGGGCAACCGACCACAACCCCGACCTAATCCTGTCGGAGTTTGGCAACGTAGCCTTTTAACGCATCGGCGCGGTGATCCTGCGGGGCTGCCGCGCCATTTACTTGCCTGATGCCGTGTGAGCGGCTATCATACCCACCGTCGTCTCAAGACCGAGACGTCCGAGCAGTTCGGGTCCGATATCCTGCTCGTTAAACCTAAAACCAAAGGAGTACATAATGATCAAGAAGGTCATGGAGGACTACAAGGTCCTGTTGCGGAGCATTCCCGCGGCAACGGTTTCGCTGTTTTTCGTGAGCGTCATCATGATGAACCTGCTGGCCAACAAGGAGCTCATCAGCCTGCCGTATTTGGCGCTCGACTGTGGCTTTGTGGTGAGCTGGGTTTCGTTTTTGTGCCAGGACATGATCTGCAAGCGCTTTGGCGCCAAGGCATCCATCAAAATCTCTATCCTCGCGCTGCTGGTCAACCTGGCCGTGAGCCTGTGCTTTTGGGCATGTTCGCTCACGCCCGGCATGTGGGGCGCCTACTACGACACGGGCATGATTGAGGTCAACACCGCCCTTAACGCCACCATCGGCGGCACCTGGTACGTGGTGCTGGGCTCTTCGCTGGCAATGCTCGTTTCTGCCGTGGTTAACTCCACGCTCAACCAGTCGCTCGGCCGTATGCTCAAGAAGAATAACTTTGCGAGCTTTGCCTTCCGTTCCTATGTGTCCACGGGTGTTGGCCAGTTTATCGACAACCTGGTCTTTGCCATCGTGGTGAGCCACACGTTCTTTGGTTGGACCTGGGTGCAGGTCCTCATGTGCTCGCTGACCGGCGCTGTTGCTGAGCTGCTGTGCGAGGTCTTCCTGAGCCCCGTGGGCTACAAGGTCGTGCGCGGCTGGGAGCGCGAGAATGTGGGTTCCGAGTACCTCGAGCGCCACGCAACCGCCTAAGGAGCAAGTATGCGGGTTTTGATCACGGGCGCTTCGGGCGGTATCGGAGCCGCGTGCGTGCAGCGCTTTTTGGATGAGGGCCACGAGGTCGTGGGCTTTGACCTGCTGTCGCCGGCGATCGAACACGAGCGCTACCGCCATCTGATCGTTGATGTCCGCGAGCCGGACTCGTTTCCAAGCGACCTTGAGCCTCAGGTTATCGTGAACGTTGCCGGTACGCAGGATTCGGCCGACGACATCGCCGCCAACCTGTATGGCACCATCAGCGTGACCGAGCGCTACGCCTTTGTGGGGGAGGGGCTCGCCGCCAAGCCTGCGCCGGCTATCAAATCCGTGGTCAATGTGGGGTCGGCGAGCGGACATACGGGATCGGAGTTTCCCGCCTATGCTGCCAGCAAGGGCGGCGTTATCGCCTACACCAAGAACCTTGCAAACCGCCTGGCACCGCAGGCCATCGCCAACAGTGTGGACCCGGGCGGCGTTATCACGCCGCTCAACCGTTGCGTGATGGAAGACGAACACCTGTGGAGCCAGATTATGGAGCTCACGCCGCTTAAGCGCTGGGCCACTGCCCAAGAGATCGCCGAGTGGATCTACTTTGTGGGCGTGACCAACCGGTTTATGACCGGGCAGAGCCTGCTTATCGATGGCGGCGAGGCCGGCCGCACCCAGTTTGTCTGGCCCGAGTAGAAAACGCGCCCGATGGCAAGATCGTCGTCGGGCGCGTTTTTGATGTATCGATTTTTAGCCGAGGCAAGTCCAGTTGACGGGGGTCGAGCCGTGCTGTTCGAGTAGCCGATTGGCGGCAGAGAAGGGGCGCGACCCCATAAAAGCGGGGAGTTCTGCCGTGGCACGGTTGGCCGAAAGCGGCGAGGGGTGCGTAGAGGCCAGGCAGAACTTGCCGGTTGCCTTGCCCGCGCCGGTAGCGGCGAGCTTGCCTTCGACCATCTGCTGGGCAAAGCGGCCCCATGCCAAAAAGACTACCGGTTGGGGCAGCTGGCAGCAGCGTTCGATAACATAGTCGGTGAGCGTGCTCCAGCCCAGTTTGGCGTGCGAGTTGGCGGCATGCTCGCGCACGGTGAGCGTGGTGTTGAGGAGCAGGACGCCCTGCTGTGCCCATGGGGTTAGGTCTCCCGTGGCGGGAATGGGGCAACCCAGATCGGCTTTGAGTTCCTTATAGATGTTGCGCAGGCTCGGCGGCAACTTGGTTTGCGTTGCGGGGACCGAGAACGACAGTCCCATGGCCTGGTTGGGTTCGTGATAGGGGTCTTGACCCAAGATGACAACTTTGACCTGGTCGGCCGGGGTGAAGGCGAGGGCATTGAGGATGTCGTCTTGTGCCGGGTAGATAGTCTGCTCGGCACGCAAAAGGGCGATGCGCTCGAGCAGCTGGTTCGTAGTGTCACGTACCGGCTGCGGCGCATTGCCCAACCAAGTTGCTATGTTGAGGTCGCGGGTTGCGGTGTCCATGGGGCTCCTTTATGGCAGATGCTCTGTTGGCATCTATTGTAAAGGCGCCCGGAGACCTTTATGCCACGGCTGTATGAAGAGTGGGGTCTACGAGACGTGCTCGGGCGCTCCTGCCATGCGAGCCTGTCCATGTGCGCGAAGGTGCGGAAGTTCGACGGTTGCCACCATGACGCCGGTGAGGATGAGGGCGGCGCCAAAGAAGGCGATGGGGCTGAGGACCTCGCCGACCAGGAAGAACGAGAAGACGGCGGAGCATACCGGCTCGAGCGAGAAGGCGAAGCCGGTGGTCTCGGCAGGCACGTGGGGCTGCACGAGCGTTTGGGTGATAAAGCCATAGGCAGAGCAGATGAGTGCGAGCGCGACGACAACGACAATCTCGCTAGGCGTGCCGGGAAGCGTGAAACCGCCAAAGGTGAATGCGGCGATACCCGAGAATAAGCCGCCGAAGCCCAGCTGCCAAACGCCCAGAGCAAGCGGATCGACTTCCTCGACAAAGCGCTTGGCCACGATAATGTGGCTGGCATAGATAAAAGCCGAGAGCAGCATGATGATTGCGCCGGGATTCAGGCTGGTAAAGTCGGCGCCCGAGAGCAGCAGCATGCCGCAGGTGACGATGGCGGTGCCGACGAGCACCTTGCGCTCGGGGGCGCGACGCAGCAGGGCTGCGTTGGCAAACGGCACGATTACGACTGTCAGGCTCTGCAAAAAGCCGGCGGTGGAGGCGGAGGTGAGGCTGGAGCCCAGGCACATGCACGTGAGCTCGGTTGCCATGATGGCACCGATGATGGCGGCGCGAACCATAAGGTCGCGGTTGATGCGAAACGCGTGCTTGTGGAAGAGCAGCAGACAGGCCGCAAAGGCGATGATGCAGCGCAGCGCAACGATGCTCGTGGCGTTCATGCTGTCCATGCCGATCTTCATGAGGGGATACGAAAAGCCCCATGCGACGGGAACGGAAAATGAGAGCGCGATTGCTTTTTTGCGATCCATGGGACTCCTTTTGTTACAGAACGGTTTCGCACAAAGGATTCTGCTCTCAGATGTGGATGTAGTAAAGCGAATGTATCTTCAGTATGATTAAGAAATGCTAAAGTAGGCGCGAAAAGCGCTGACAAAACGTTTTACGGCTGCATTGATGTGGAGGCACGATGGCATCGCGGTATCAGATTGTTTGTATGGTGGTCGATCGCGGCAGCCTTAAAGGCGCAGCGGACGAGCTGGGCTATACGCAAAGTGCGGTGAGCCAGGCCGTCAAGGCGCTCGAGCGCGAGCTAGGTACCACGCTTATCGAGCGCGGCAAGCAGGGCGTCTCGCTTACGCGCGACGGCAAACAATATCTGCCGTACCTGCGCCAGATCATGACTGCCGAGGCCGAGCTCGAGGGCAAGCGCCAGGAGCTGCTAGGGCTTTCGTCGACCGATATTCGCATTGCGACGTTTACCAACGTGAGTCGTACCGTGCTGCCGCGCGTGATCCGCGATTTTGGGGCCCTGCACCCGGGGGTGCACTTTACCCTCAAGCAGGGAGATTACACACGCAACGCTCAATGGGTGCACGATGGCGTGGTTGATTTTTGCTTTACGGCACGCGGGTTTACCGCGGGGCTCGAGAAGCGTGTGGTCTATCACGACGAGTTGGTGGCACTGTTGCCGGCTGCGCATCCGCTGACAGCAAAGGAAAAGGTGACGCTCGCCGATCTGGCGTCCGAGCCGTTTGTGTTGCTGGATGAGGGCGAACAGAGCCTGGTGCTCGATGCATTCGCGGCGCATGGGCTGTCGCCGCACGTGACGAGCGAGGTGACCGACGACTATACCATCATGGCGATGGTGGAGGAGGGCCTAGGCGTGAGCATGCTCTACCGCCGTACTGTGGAGGGCATGCGGGCCGATATTCGCGTACGTCCCATCGTGCATGCCCCCTCGCGCGACGTGGTGGCCGCCTGGCGCAGCTGGGACACCATGCCCATCGCCACGAGGCGCTTTATCGACTATATGAGCTCGCATGTTGTCAATTAATGGCTGGTGTGGCGTTGAGTGCGGTGTTTAGCGGGCTGTCGCTTTGGCTTGGGTGGCGCGATAGGTGCGTGCCGGGTGGCAGAGTAGCACCGCCACGACCATAAAGAACGCCGTGGTGCCCAGGCTGATGGGGTAAACCATCATGATGTTCGCAAAGGTGCGGAAGTGCGGGAACACGCAGAACACCCAGTAGAAGCGAATGCCGCAGACGCAAATCATGGTGATGAGGGCGGGCATGAGCGAGATGCCAAAGCCGCGCAGGTAGCCGGACATGTTTTCGTAGAACATGCTAAAGGCGTACGCCGGGAAGATCGAACATACGCGGATATAGCCGATCGAGACGATGTTGGGGTCGCTGTTAAAGAGCGACAAAATCTCGCGCCCCAGGCCGACAATAACGATGATCGTGGTGAGTGCAACGATACCGCCTTCGACCAGGCAGACCTTGAGCGTCTTGGTGCAGCGGTCGATCTGGCGAGCACCGTGATTTTGTCCCACAAAGGTGGTGCACGCCTGGCTAAAGCTGTTGAGCAGGTTGTAGCACACGTACTCCAGGCTCATGGCGGCGCTCGATGCTGCCATGACCTCGGTGCCCAGGCTGTTGATGGCGGACTGGATGATGATGTTGGCGACGGCAAAGACAGCGCTTTGGATGCCGGCGGGCAGGCCGATCTTGATGATGCGCTTGAGGGCGACGGGGTCGATAGCCAAGTCGCGTGGGGTGACGCGGACGACGGAGTCGGTCTTGAGCAGACGGATAAAGAGCGTGGCGGCGCTGACGGTGTAGGCGATAGCGGTGGCGATGGCGACGCCCGCGACGCCCCAGTGGAGTACGGGGACAAAGATGAGGTCCAGGCCAATGTTGAGGACGGTGGACACGGCAAGCGCCTGCAGCGGCATACGGGTGATGCCGACGGAGCGGAAGATCGCGGCCTCAAAGTTGTAGAGCAAGATTGAGGGCATGCTGAGCAAAAAGACGCGCAGGTAGAGCGAAGCGAGCGGCATGGTCTCGGCAGGCACGTTGAGTGCAGCGAGCATAGGCTCGGCAAAGATCTCGCCCAGAGCGATGACGACAAAGCCCACGAGCGCCATTAAAATCGAGGTATGGACGGCGCGTTTGACCATGTTCTGATCGTTGCGGCCGATAGCGTTGGCAATGACCACGTTGGAGCCAAGCGACATGCCAATAAACAGATTGAGCATAAGACTGGTAAGCGGAACATTGGAGCCGACCGCCGCCATGGCGAGGGTTCCCTGGTCGCCCGAGAAGTTACCGATAATGACCGTGGCGATGAGGTTCGACAGCTGCTCCAAGATGCTCGTGGCGGCCACGGGGAAGGCGAACAGGGGAATATTGCGCCACAGCGAGCCGGTGGTCATGTCAATGTGCTTAGATACGGTGTCAGCCATGCGCTCTCAATCTCTAACATGCTATTTCGTGCTTATTTGCGCAGACGATGATACTCCTAATGCAACCAGTCGGCACTTAGGGACGTTCCTTTTCTGTCGGCAGCTGGGGACACTCCTTATCTCTTCTAACTAGTCATCCAAGAACGTCCCCAATGACTAGGCGGGGAAGGCGTGCGACAATGGTGGGCGTTGTGTTGTTCGCGCTAAGGAGTTGCCATGTTGTTGTGTCCCGTTTGCCATGAGCCGTTGGTGGACGATGAGCGCGGTGCTGTATGCGCGGGTGGGCACCGGTTTGACCGTGCGCGCGAGGGCTATCTATATCTGCTGCGCTCGTCCAAGAGCGGCGACTCCATGGGTGATCCCAAGTCACAGGCGCGCAGCCGTCGCGACTTTCTGAACCGCGGTTACTATGCGCCGTTGCGCGATGCGATGGTCGAGCTGGTGCGCAAGCAGACGTCTGGGCGCGCCGCGTCTACGAATGGCCCCATGACGCTGCTCGATATTTGCTGTGGCGAGGGCTACTACACCAGCGCCATGGGCGCGGTGCCGGGCGTGAACGCTTACGGGTTCGATTTGGGCAAAGAAATGGTGCGCCTGGCCGCCAAGCGCGGCGATGCGACCTACTTCGTGGCCAACATGAAGGATATCCCCGTGGCCGATGGCACCTTCGATATGGTGACCGAACTCTTTGCTCCCTTTAACGAGCGCGAGTTTGCCCGCGTGCTGGCGCCCGAGGGCTCGCTCTACACCGTCGTGCCGGGCGCCCGTCATCTCTTTGGGCTTAAGGAGGTGCTCTACGACACGCCGTACCTTAACGATGAGAAGCTGCCGAAGACCACCGAGCTCGAGTTAGTCGGAACGCAGCGGGTGTCTGCGAACATTACGCTCCAGACCCAGGCAGACATCGAGGCGGTGTTCCAGATGACGCCGTACTACTACCGCACGCGCCCTGCCGATAAAGAGCGCCTGGCAAACCTGGACACGCTCCAGACCGATATCGACTTCATCATCGCCGAGTACCGCCGCAGCTAACAACCTGCCAAAAAGGGACAGGTTTATTTTGGCAGGTTTTATCTGGGCAAACGTAAAGGGCCGACCGCGGAGATGCGCGATCGGCCCTTTTTAGTTGCTTGGCTGCAACAGAGGTTATGAGAAGCGGGCGCTTACAGGCGGTCCTTGTTCTCGGCCTTAACGGCGTGTGCCTGCTGAACAAAGAACAGGTCGTACACCACGATGACAAAGGCGCCAAAGTTGATGGCGTCGCCGCCAAACGCGGGAAGCGTGAGCACCGCTTGGGCAAGCGTGGCGACCGCGGCAACAATACCGAGCTTAAACGCGCCGTCCACCTGCGAAGGCTTGTTGGCGCCCTTGATACCGGCGACGCCTGCGGCAAGGTCGACGAGACCCTTGGCGATAAGCACGACCGCTGCGAGCGTGGCGTACGAACCGTACGTGGAATCGAGACCGCCCGTGGCGATACCGACGCCGGCGGTGACGAGGCTGGCGATGCCCAAAACAAAGTAGATGAGAGCAAGGATTTTGAGAGTCTTGCGAGTGAAGCTCATGGCTGGTCCTTTCGATACGAGTACGCCAACTTGGCGCACCCAATGTACTGCACATATGGTGAAGCACATTGTAGTTCAACGCAGCGATGCATGCGCCTGAAAGCGCTTTGAGCCCGCGCGGCCCAACCCAACCTTTCAAAAAGGAAAGCTGGACGTAAGCCAAATCGATGGCAGCTCATGTGCGGCGCTGAGATGATGAGGCCGTAACAAGGAGTTGGTCTCAAGGAGGAGCCATGATGTACGGAGCAGGGCAAGTGCGTGAGCCGCGGTCGTTGGGAAGGCGCATGGGTGATTCTGTGATCGCTGCCGTGTGCACGGGATTGATGGCGGTGCTTTGCATTGGGATGCTGTGGGCCATGTCGCATGTGGGACAATAGCGGACGGTTGGGTGCCGACATAAACGGCGCTCACGTATTCGTTTTGCTTGTTAAGGAGTACCCATGGACGTCGTCGATCCCTTTTCTATTGCTCGGGCCGCGGGGCTTGAGCTGACCGGGACGTCCGAGGGCCTCACGCTCACCGACGGCACGATGGAACTGCGTGCCGATTTTACTCGCATGCTTCCGCGGCTCAAGCAGGGCCGTCTGCAGCAAGAGCTGCTGGTAAAGGCTGCGCGCGCAAAAGGCATCGAGAGCCCATGGGCGATTGACGCCACGGCAGGCTTTGGCGAGGATTCGCTGCTGCTGGCGGCCGCGGGTTTTACCGTCGATCTGTATGAGCAGGATTGCGTGATCGCGGCGCTCCTCAAGGATGCCCTGGATCGCGCGGCAGATGATCCGGCGCTTGCGACAGCCGTGGCCCGCATGCGCTTACATGCGGGCGAGGACAGCATTGCCAGCCTTCGCCATACAGCTGAGCTGATCGGGCAGGGCGAGCTCACCGCTCCCGACGTGGTATATCTGGACCCCATGTTTCCCGGGCGCACCAAGAGCGCGGCGGTGAAAAAGAAGTTCCAACTCTTGCATCATCTGGAACAGCCGTGCGCCGATGAGGAGACGCTGGTCGAAGCTGCGCTTGCGGTGCACCCGCGCAAGGTCGTTATCAAGCGGCCGGTGAGGGGGCCACTGCTTGCTGGCGTTAAGCCGAGCTATCAGCTTGCGGGCAAGGCCGTTCGTTACGATGTTTTGGTGCCGCCGCGCCCGTAGCCCGTGCGCAATGGCCGGCATTGCGCCAATGGGGAGCCTATTTCCAAGGGTGCGACGTCAGGTGCCAGCCGCCGCAGTATTCGCATTTGTAGCAGGCTAAGCCGCGCCGCCCGCGGTTTTCGCAGTCGGCCATAACGGCCTCGGCCTCGGCGCGCGTGTCGTAACGGTTTTTGCGTTCGCACGACTTGTAGCGCCAGGCTTCATCGCGCTCGGCGTTCAGGGCATCGCGGCGCTCGTCTTCGCGCGCAAACAGGTCGCTCATATCGCCGCCGGTGGCAGCGCCCAAAAACTCGCTTTTGGCCTTTGACCAGGCGGCTCGCTTTTTGCTCCCCATCTGCATCGCGCCCCTCTCCAAACGTTGGTATGATTGCTCAATCAAAGTGATACCAATAAACGTGAGGCCGCCGCGTGATGATCAGAAAAACCCTCGATACCGACATTCCCGCTGTCATGGCTATCTATGACGCCGCCCGCGCCTTTATGCGCGCGCATGGCAACGCCACGCAGTGGCCCGAGGGCACGCCTTCTGCCGAGCAACTGGCTGCCGATATTGCCGCTGGTGGCAGCTATGTGTGCGAAGTCGACGGTCGCGTGGTGGCGACGTTTGCCTTTTTACCGGGCCCGGACGAGTGCTATGACGTAATAGAGGACGGGCAATGGCGCAGCGACACTCCGTACGCCGTGCTGCACCGTGTGGCGTCCGACGGCACCGCGCACGGTATCGCGGCCGCGATGTTTGCCTTTGCCAAGGAGCGTGCCGATCACCTGCGTATCGACACGCATCAGGACAACCTGCCCATGCAGGGTGCGAGTATTAAGGCGGGGTTCGAGCGTGCCGGCGTCGTGTATGTGTCAGACGGCACGCCGCGTGTTGCGTTTGACTGGCTGCGCGAGGCATAAAGGCCGAGTCACATACCAGCGTTTCACCGAAATGAAAATGGCCCCGAGCGGGGCCATTTTTGGTAAAACGCGTTGTTGTGAGGCTCGCGTTGTTACTGCCCCAGATGAACCCGGGCAGACAAAAAGGGGAGGTGCCGGCTTTCGCAAGGCGCGAACCTACGAAAATCGCCGCGCGGCAACGCGGGGCGATGAGCTCGGTCGGGGGATAGGGCCCGCTTCGCCCGCCGGCCCGTAAATTGTATCATCCAGTGTGGAGCGTGAACGCCCGTTGCCGCGTGCGATGGGCTTGCAATAAGAGGAGAGCCATGTCGAAGCAAGCGGTCGTTGGAATTGTGGCGCACGTCGATGCCGGCAAGACCACGTTGGCCGAGGTCATGCTGTTCAACGCGGGTCGCATTCGCAAGCGCGGCCGCGTGGACGATGGCGATTCGCATCTGGACACGAACGCGATCGAGCGCGAGCGTGGCATCACGATTTTTTCGTCGCAGGCCGTGCTCGACCACGGTGATACCCACGTCATGCTCGTGGATGCGCCCGGCCACGTCGATTTTTCGGCCGAGGCGGAGCGCACGCTGCGCGCGCTCGACTACGCGATTTTGGTTGTGGGTGCCAACGATGGCGTGCAGGGGCACACCGAAACCCTGTGGCGCCTGCTTGCGCGCTATGACATCCCGACGTTCATCTTTATCAACAAAATCGATTTGGAGAATCCCGGCCGCGATGTTTTGCTGGCACAGCTTGGGCAACGTCTTTCCGAGGGCTGCCTGAATGCCAACGAACTGTTGACGGGCGGTGCCGTTCAGGAAGACGCTGCTGCGTTGGACGAGGCGGCGCTCGAGGAGTTTCTTGAAGCGGGTGAGCTTTCCGTCGCAACGCTGTCACGCATGGTTGTCGAGCGCAAGCTCTTTCCCTGCTTTGCCGGCTCGGCGCTCAAGGACCAAGGCGTGGACGAGCTACTGGATGGCATATGCGCGCTGATGCGCGAACAGGCGTGGCTCCCGGAGTTTGCCGCGCGCGTCTACCGCGTGAGCCGTGGGGATCGCGGTGAGCGCTTGGCTTGGGTTAAAGTGACCGGCGGCACGCTGCATGCCAAGCAGATGATTGATGGACGTTCCGGTGCCGAGGCATGGGAGCAAAAGGTCGATCAGGTACGCATCTATAACGGCGAGAAATACGAGCTTGCCCAGGAAGTTGCCGCTGGCGGCATCTGCGCCGTGACGGGTCTTGCGCACGTTCGCCCAGGGGACGCCCTGGGCGCGGAGCCCGCGGGCGATGCGCCCGTCATTGCGCCGGTCCTCACCTATACGGTGCTGCCGAACGAGCACGATGTCCATACGGTGTTCAAGGCACTGACTGAGTTGGCGGACGAGGATCCCATGCTCGGCGTAAGCTGGAATACGCATCTTGGGCAGATTCATTTGCAGTTGATGGGCGCCGTGCAACTCGAAGTCGTGCAGCGGGTGTTGGCTGATCGTTTTGGCCTTGCGGTCGAGTTTGAGCCCGGCGGCATCCTCTATAAGGAGACTATTTCGCAGCCGGTCGAGGGCGTGGGCCACTTTGAGCCACTGCGCCACTATGCCGAGGTGCATCTGCGTCTGGAGCCGTTGCCGGCGGGTTCGGGCGTGCAGTTTGGCACCGTGACCTCGACCGACGAGCTCGATCTTAACTGGCAGCGTCTGGCACTCACCAACGCCATGGAGCGCGATCACCTGGGCGTGCTGACCGGCTCGCCCATCACCGATGTGCGCATTACGCTCACGGGCGGCCGTGCGCATGCCAAACATACCGAGGGCGGCGATTTTCGCCAGGCCACGTACCGCGCGATTCGTCAGGGGCTCATGCAGGCGCGTGAGGCTGGCGCGGCGGTGCTGTTGGAGCCGTGGTACCACTTTGAGCTCGAGGTGCCGGGGGAGTGCGTGGGCCGGGCGCTCTCGGATGCCACGCGCATGGGCGCTGAGTACGAGCCGCCGGCGATGGCGGGAGACCGGGCGAAGCTTGTGGGTCGCGTGCCGGCATCCGAGGTGCAGGATTACGCGCTGGAGGTGGCCGCCTACACGAGCGGTCGCGGGCATCTGTACCTAGAGTTCGCCGGCTATGCGGCTTGCCATGATGCCGAGCGCGTCATCGAGGCGGCCGCCTACGAGCCCGAGGCCGATCTGCCCAACACGCCTGACTCGGTCTTTTGCTCTCACGGCGCTGGCTACACCGTCAAGTGGTACGACGTACCCGCCGCGGCGCACGTAAAGATCGATCCCGCCACCTTTCGCCCCTGGCGAGCAGCAGACGCCGAGTTTTTCGGCCACATGTGACAAAGGGATAGCTCCTTTGTCACTTGCTATTGGTATAACTCGGTATAAGTTGGTATAACTATTATCAGGGTTTGCCAATCCGAGGAGGCCGACATGAATCCAAATCCCTTTAAGCCAACGGCAGGCAAGCGGCCTCCGATACTCATCGGTCGAGAGTCGGTCATCGAAGATTTTGAGGAAGGGCTCGATAACGGCGCCGGAGCGCCGGGCAGGCTCATGCTCATTACGGGAAACCGTGGCTGCGGCAAAACGGTTCTCCTGCGGGAGCTGCAACGTCTAGCCAATGAGCGCGGATGGGCGGTTGTCTCCGATTCCGCTTCGCTTGGCTTATGCGACCGCTTGGTCGATGCGCTTCGCTCGAATAAACCCATTGTGACGTCAATGGAGTTCGGTCCGTCGTTTGGACGGATGTCGGTCGAGGCGGCGCGAGCAAAGGGCGAGACGTTGCGAGGGCTGGTCAACGAGCGCCTCAAGAAGCTCGGTCCAGGCAAGGGCATACTGTTTGCGATTGACGAGGCTCAATCGGCGTCTATCGAGGAGCTGGCGGCTCTTGCCGTTCTCTATCAGCAAGTGCTCGGAGACCAGGATAATACGGGATTGCCCGATAGCGACCAGCGCGGTCTTGCGCTGGTGTTCGCCGGCTTGCCCAGTATGGTTGACGACCTGCTCGAAGAGCCGAGCGTGACGTTTTTGCGCCGCGCCCAGCAGCGTACGCTGGGGGCGATTTCTTTGCCCAAAGTGCGCGATTCATATATCCAGACGGTCAAAGGCGCTGGTCTTTGCGTTGATGCGGAGACGGCGGACCTTGCGGCACACAAGAGCATGGGACATCCCTATATGGTTCAGCTCGTGGGATATTACATGTGGCGCTCTGCTGTCCGGCGTGACTCGCGGGTCATTGAAGCGTGCGATGTCGAGGCTGGCTACGCCGATGCCGTCTCCGAGTTCTACGAAGCGGTTGACGCGCCTCTATATTACGGGCTGCGCAGTCCACAGCGCCTCTTTATCGAGGCCATGGCTGCTGACGAGGGTAAGCCGACGCGCATGGCGGATATCATTGAGCGTTGCGATCGCACCCAGAGTTGGGCGAGTAAATATCGCGCAAGCCTGATTCGCGAGCGCGTCATCGAGGCCGCCGGATACGGTCTCGTCCGGTTTACCGTGCCCATGCTGGGCGTGTACATTCGCGATTGCGTTTTATGGCATGAGTAGGGTGATAAAGGTGACGGAACAGAAGATGAGCCCGCAGGCTATCGAGGTGCGTGGCGCGCGTGTCCATAACCTCAAGGACATCGATATCGATATTCCGCTGGGAAGGCTCGTGGGTATTGCCGGCGTGTCGGGTTCGGGCAAGAGCTCGCTGGCGCTGGGGGTCCTTTATGCCGAGGGCTCGCGTCGCTACTTGGAGGCGCTCAGCACCTATACTCGACGTCGTCTGACGCAAGCCGAGCATGCTCAGGTGGATGAGGTGCTGCACGTGCCGGCGGCGCTCGCATTGCATCAGCGCCCCAGCGTGCCGGGCGTGCGTTCCACCTTTGGCACCATGACCGAGCTCAACAACAGCCTGCGCCTGCTCTTTAGCCGCTGCGCCCATCACGTGTGCCCGCACTGCGGGGCGCGCGTGGAGCCGAGCCTTAACGTTGCCGCAGGCCTGTCGCTCACGTGCCCTGCGTGCGGCCGCGAATTCTACGCGCCGAGCGCTGAGGACCTTGCGTTTAACAGCGGCGGCGCATGTCCCACCTGCGGCGGCACCGGTGTCATGCGCGAGGTGGACGAGGCGAGCCTGGTGCCCGACGAGTCAAAGACTATCAACGAAGGCGCGGTCCTTCCCTGGGGCACGCTCATGTGGGATCTGATGAAGCAGGTGGCCGGCGAGATGGGCGTACGCACCGACGTGCCGTTTAACCAGCTCACGCCTCAAGAGCGCGACATCGTGTTTCATGGTCCGGCGGTTAAGAAGCACATTCTCTACGTTCCCAAAAACGGTGAGGGCGCCACGCCGCTCGACTTCACCTATTACAACGCCGTCTATACCGTCGAGAATGCGCTCGCCAAGGTTAAGGACGACAAGGGCCTCAAACGCGTTGCGCGCTTTTTGCGCGAGGGAGCATGCCGCGATTGCGGCGGCACGCGTCTCTCCGAGGTTGCGCGCCAGCCCCAGGTGCGCGGTATCAATCTGGCACAGGCAGCGGCCATGACGCTTGGTGATGCGATTGAGTGGGTGCGCGGGGTGCCCGCATCCTTGCCGACCGAGATGCAGCCCATGGCGACGGATATCTGCGACTCGTTTTTGGGTGCGGCCCGTCGCCTGGTCGATTTGGGTCTCGATTATCTTTCGCTCGATCGCGCCGGTGCCACGCTCTCCACGGGCGAACGCCAGCGCGTGCAACTCGCCCGCGTGGTGCGCAACCGATCGACGGGCGTGCTCTATGTGCTGGACGAGCCCTCGATTGGCTTGCATCCTGCCAATGTCGACGGCCTGGTAGGCGTGATGCGCGATCTGGTAGGCGACGGCAACACCGTGGTTGTTGTCGACCACGATACGCGCGTACTGGCGGAAGCCGACTATCTGGTCGAGATGGGCCCCGTTGCCGGAGCAGGCGGCGGCAGTGTAATCGCCGCTGGTACGGTAGACGAGGTCGAGCAATCGCAGGGCAGCCGCATCGCACCGTTTTTGCGCGCAGACCCCAAGCGCTTGCGTCCACAGGTGGCTGACGACGAAATGTTCGACCAGGGCCACATCCGCATGGCAACCGATACCATCCATACCGTCAAGCCGCTCGAAGTCGATATTCCGCGCGGCCGCTTGGTCGCGGTTACGGGCGTTTCGGGTTCGGGCAAGACGACGTTGGTGCTCGAGACGCTCATTCCGGCACTCAAGGCGCAGGCAGCTGGCGAGCGCCTGCCAAGCCATGTGCGCTGGGTCGACGCCGAGAGCATCGCACGCGCCAACCTGATTGACGCCACGCCCATCGGTGCCAACGTGCGCTCGACGGTAGCGACCTATGCCGACATCCATGATGAGCTGCGCCGCGCCTTCGCCCGTACGCCCGAGGCCAAGGCGGCCGGCTACAAGGCGGGTGCCTTTAGCTACAACACTGGTGCCTTGCGCTGCCCTACGTGCGATGGCACGGGCTCGATATCGCTCGACGTGCAGTTTTTGCCCGATGTCGAGATCGTCTGCCCGGCATGTCGCGGTTCGCGTTATGCGGACGCGGCTTCGCGTATCCATCGCGAGGGCAAGGACGGGAGTCTGCTTACGTTGCCGCAGCTCATGGATATGAGTGTGGACGAGGCCCTCGACGCCACGGTGGGACTCAAGAAGGTTCAGACGCGCTTGCAGACCTTGCACGACCTGGGCTTGGGCTATCTCACGCTCGGTGAGCCCACGCCGGCGCTCTCGGGCGGCGAGGCTCAGCGTCTTAAGCTTGCGAGCGAGATGGGCCGTGTGCAGGATGACGCCGTATTCGTGTTCGACGAACCCACGATTGGCCTGCATCCGCTCGATGTTCAGGTGCTGTTGAGCGTGTTCGACGGCCTTGTTGCCAAGGGCGCCACGGTTATCGTGATCGAACACGATCTCGACCTTATCCGTAACGCCGATTACGTAATCGACATGGGCCCAGGCGGTGGCGACGCCGGCGGGCAAATCGTCTGCGCCGGCACGCCGAGCGACATCGCGGCCTGCCCCGCAAGCATCACCGGCCGCTATTTGTAAGTGAAAGTGACAAAGGGACAGTTCCTTTGTCACATTCCCGGAAAGCCTGTTTGGCGTAGGGCCTCGTAGAGGACGATGGCGGCGCTGTTGGAAAGGTTGAGGGCGCTGATGCGGTAGTCGTCGGGATTGACGAAGTTGCCGCAGATATCCTGCCGAAGGATGGCCTCGTGGCTGTCCTCGGTATGCCCCAGCGATTCCTCGTGAGCTTCCCATGCCTCGGCGTTATCGAGCGAGTCGCAATCGCGCAGCATCGGGATGCGCTCGCAACGCTCGGGCGCCGCGGCAAGCAGTGGCTCGGGAATGCCCGAGCTCTCGCTGCCAAAGATCAAGTAGTCGTCATCGCGGTAGGTACTCTGCGCATAGGTGCGGCGTGCCTTTTTGGTCAGCAGATGCAGGCGTTCGTCGGCAGGGGAGAGACCATTGCGTGCAAGGAAATCCTCCCAGCCGGCATAGGTGGTCACGTCTAAGTTTTGCCAGTAGCCCAGGCCGGCGCGACGTACTGTCTTGTCGTCGAGCGAAAAGCCCAGTGGCTCCACCAGATGTAGACGGGCGCCGGTAACCACGCAGGTGCGGCCGATATTGCCCGTATTGGCCGGAATCTCGGGCGCATACAGCACAATGTTGAACATGAATCTCCTTGGCTCAGAACGAAAAACCACCACGAAGGGTACCTTCGTGGTGGTTTGGCGGTTACGTAAGCGGAAAAATACCCGCTTGGATAAACCTAGGCGCGGTGCCAGTCGGTCAGGCAGGCATCGAGGGAGGCGATGAGCGCATCCTTGTCCATGTGACGGCCGATGATGCACAGGCTCGTCATACGGTCGCCCGTCTCGTCGTCCCAAATCTGCATGATCTCGGGGTTCTCGTCGATGATCTTCTGTTTCTCGCCCTCGGGCGCCGAGTCGACAAACAGGCCGTTCTCCATCAGGCGCATCTGGTGGCCGGCCTGCTCAAACATGTAGCACATGTCCGGGTCGCCGGTCTGCCACAGCGGACCCTTGACGCGGATGACCTCGTCGGGCCACTCCTGCTCAACAAAATCGGTGAACTTCTTCAGGTCAAACGGCTTACGGCGCGAGTAAACAAAGGTCTCGATGTCGTACTCGAGCACCTCGGGGTCATCGTGCTCCTCGGGATGCTCCATGGCCTCAATCCAGGCGGCGGAGTTGTAGGCGCGCATAAAATCGAAGCGGTCGGTGTCGAGCAGCTCCCCCATAGGAACCTCTCCGTTTTGAGCCTCGACGATTACGGCGTCCTTCTGCAGGCTGCGCACGATAGCCTTGAGCTCGGCGATCTGCTCAGGCGTCACGGTATCGGTCTTGTTGAGAATCAGCGTGGAGCAGAATTCAATCTGCTGGATGAGCAGGCTCTCGATGTCGTCCTCGTCGATATCCTCTGCCAGCAGGTCGCGACCGCCGTTGAACTCGTCGTACATGCGGGCACAATCGACCACGGCCACGATGTTGTCGAGTGCGAGCTTGGGCTCGCCGCCCACCTTGGCCTCGTCGCAGAAGCTCGAGATGGTGTAGGCGATGGGGATGGGCTCGCAAATACCCGATGCCTCGATGATGATGTAATCGAAGTCGCCCGAATCGGCGATGCCCTGCAGCTGGTTGGCCAGGTCATCCGAAAGCGTGCAGCAGATGCAGCCGTTAGTGAGCGGGATGAGGTCGTCGGTCTCGGAAAGGCCGCCGTCGGCGATGAGGCTGGCGTCCACATTGATCTCGCCGATATCGTTGACGATCACGGCGGCGCGGATACCGCCATCGTTAGCGAGGATGTGGTTGAGCAGCGTGGTCTTGCCGGCACCGAGGTATCCGGTAAGCATGATGATTTTCACGGGTTTGTTGGGCATGTGCCCTCCTTTGTTAGACATGGCTTACAGCTGAATCTTATGCCAAACGCCTGCTCTTATACCCACGCGCCGGCAAATAACACAAGCTACTCCCAGGCTCCCCATACATCGGGGCAATAACCGACGGTGGCCTTTTTGCCGTTGCGCACGATGGGCTCGGCTAGAACCTGCTGGTTCTCGAGCAGCTTGTCGAAGCGCTGGCTAGGGGTGAGGTGCTGGATGAGTGCGAGCGTCTCCTCGTCCTTGGCTTTGGGGTTGAGCAACTTGTCGATACCGCCGACCGCCTGCATCACGCTCGTGAGCTCGCCTTTGCTCATCTCCTTTTCCTTAAGGTCAATAAACTGTACCTTAATGCGGCGCTCCTTAAAATAGCGCTGGGCCTTCTTGGTATCGAAGGACTTCTTGGTGCCGAAGATTTGAATATTCATGTTCCGCCGTTCTACCTGATGAAGTTGGTGCGCTCGCGATCGGCTTCGGGGGCTTCGATGCCGGCGGCCTGTCCTGCCTCGATACAATGCAGGAGCCAGGCCATGTTCTTGCCGATGTTGCGCATGGTGGCCAGGCCCTCGGCGTCCTGGGCGGCTTCACCCGGCATGGCGCCAAACACGTTGTTCCAGTACGTGGAGGCGACCACGGGCATCTGGTTGATGGTGAAGTACTTGTTGAGCACGTCGAAAGTGGTCGACGTGCCGCCGCGACGGGCAACGGCAACGGCAGCGCCCGGCTTGTGTGCAAAGGCCTTGTTGCCGGCATAGAATGCGCGATCGAGTGCCGAGAGGATGCGTCCGCTGGGATGCGCATAGTAGACGGGCGAGCCAAAGACAAAACCGTCGGCCTGTTCGGCGGCAGCGATCAGCTCGTTGACCACGTCGTCGTCAAAGGTGCAGCGACCGTTAAGCTTGCCACACTGGCCGCAGCCGATGCAGTCGCGAATGGGCTTGGCGCCCAGCTGAAATACCTCACTATCGATGCCTTCGGCTTTAAGCTGCTCTGCAATCTCGGCGAGCGCCCGGGCGGTGTTTCCGTTTGCCTTGGGACTGCCGTTGACCAAAAGAACCTTCATCACAAACTCCCTCTGCTGTCGGTGACTTCTGCAGAGGATTATCGCACGATGGGGGAGGCGGTGTGGGCGCGGTGCTAATCCAGTTTGGTACCTGGCACCTGCACGGCTTTCCCGAGCAACGCTTTGAGCTCGTTCAAAATCGAAACGGGCTGACGGTCGACGCCGTCCAGATGGAGCGTGGCCACGCGAATGGGCGGCTGATATTCAAATGGGCCAAAGAGCACGGGAGAACCCAGGAACCGCTCGATTTCTTCTGCGATCGCGTCGGTCTCTTCGGGATCAAAGTCGTCGAAAAGCGCCGCGAACGTCGGCCCCGTCGAGCGGAACAGGCGACCCTTGCCGCGCGAGCATTCCATGAGGCAGGCGGCGCTTTCTGCCAAAACGCGGTCGCCCGCATCAAAGCCAAAGCGGGCATTGACCTGAGCGATATCGTCGATTTTGATGGCGATCAAACCAGCCTTGCGCGCCACGCGACGCATTTCGCCAATGGCGTTGACCAGGGCGTGAATATCGCCCAAGCCGGTCACGGAATCGGTCGTATCTGCCAAGCTTCGGTTGATGATAATGCCCACATACATGCCGGGCTCGGTATCGGTGCCGTCTAAGCGGTAGCCCGTGCAGTCGCAAAGCACGTATTTTCCGGTGGCATCCATTACGCGATACTGCATGTAGTGGAAGTGCCACGTGCCGTTTATCACCATGTCGAGCTCGGCACGTACGTTGTCGCGGTCCTCGGGATGAACGCGGGCGAGCCACATGTCGAGTGAGTTAAAAGGGTGCTGGGAGGGCAGGTCAAAATCGCGTACGGCGTTAACCGACCATTGCGATTCTCCCGTATCGAGATTGAGGATAAACGGATAGCGCGTCTCGGAGCTCATGGAGATCGCTTGGAACACCCGGTCGTTGCAGGGAAGCTGGTCGACGATTGGGCGTTGCGGCGCGTCATCGTCTTTCGGTTGCTGCACACGATGCATAAGCTTATAGCGATACATCTTGCGATCGGCATCCATCGTCATCTGGCGACGCGTGTCGCCAGCAAGTGGATCGACGCGCGAGCAGCCAAAGCTAAAGCTGCCGATCATGGGTGCCTTGCCACCTGAGCTCGCCTCGATCAGCCTGGTACGCACCTGCTCCAAGCGCTGCTCGAGTTCAATCTCGTTTGCGGAGGGCGAGATGAGCACAAACTCGTCTCCACCGATACGGAACAGCATCTCATCGTGCTCCATGGTTTCGGAGAGCGTGCGGCAGATGCTCAGAATATAGCGATTGCCTTCGGCGTGGCCAAACCTATCATTGCAATGCTTGAGATGGTCGATGTCAATATAGGCGCAGGTGAAGGGGTCGCCTTTGCGCCAGAGTTGCTCGACGTGACGGTCGAATCCGTTGCGGTTGCCCAAGTTGGTGAGCGGATCGATATAGGCGTTGCGCTCAAGCAGCTGGCGCTCTTGTTGCAGGATGGCATGCGTCTTTTGCAGTTGCTCGCCAACGGCGCGTAGCCCAGCAGGCAGCGCGGCAACATCGAGTTCGGCGGTCGAGACGCCGTTCGCAAGTCGCTGAAGATAGGCAATAATCGATTGCTCGCCCAGGCGATACGACTCGTTCATGATGGATAACCTCCTTGGGCGGAACAACGGTTTGTATCATATCCCCAATTCGGTTTGAATTGGGGATATAAGTTAGCTAATGGAGACAAATATCCCCTTCGACGGTGGCGTTTTGCGCGCGAGCGTATCAGTTGTTATTGCCGCCATCGAGCAATGCCTCAAAATCCTTCGCCTGCATGGGGCGGTAGTAGAGGAAGCCCTGAGCGTAGCGGGCGCCCATTTGTCGTAGCATGTTCGCCTGCTCATTTGTCTCGACGCCTTCGACCACGACGGGCAGATGGAGCGACTGCGCCATTTCGAGCATCGATGAAATGATTTGCGTGCTGCGGCCTTGATCGCGGTCGGTGGGCACAAAGGTGCGGTCGAGCTTGATGACGTCGACGTTGACGTTCTTGAGCATCGCGAGCGTGGACTGGCCGGTGCCAAAATCGTCCATGTAGGTCGAGAAGCCACGGGTGTGCAGATCCGCGGTCAGCTTATCCACGGCCTCGGACTCTCCGGTATAGGCGGTCTCGGTGATCTCGATGTGCATGAGTTCGGGCGGCAGGTTGTACTGGGCGGCGAGCGACCCCATATGCTCGGCGACATCGCAGGCAAGAATGTCTACGCGCGACACATTGAGGGAAATCGGAACCACGCGAAGTCCTCGATTGAGGCGCTCGCGGAGCCACATGGCGACGCCCTGCCAAACATATTTGTCGAGCGTCGCTACAAAGCCGCTTTCCTCGAGTGCGGGGATAAACGTTGCGGGCGAAATGAGAGAGCCGTCCTTGTTAATCCAGCGGGTGAGTGCTTCGGCGCCAATAATCTCGCCGGTTTCCATATCGACCTGGGGCTGAAGATAGTACGTGATGCGACCATTTGACAGCGCGTACTGGAATTCGGTCAGCGTGCGGTTGAACACGATTTCGCGCTTGTACTCCTCGGGGCAAAAAATGGCAATGCGCTCCTTAAAGTCGTTTTTTGCGCGCCGATTGGTAAACATGGCCTTTGCCTGCGCATCGATGGTGATCTCCTCATTGGAATCGATGGGGTAAACGCCCATGGACGGCCAAAAACCTACGCCGCCATCATACCTGGCTACTGCCTCGCGAACGCGGTTGTAGATTTGATGGACGGTGATGTGCTTAAAGGGGATGAGTACGCAAAAGTCATCTTGGCCCCAGTACCCTGCGACGACCATGTCGGCATTCTCGATGTCCTTGAGGACCGTGCCCACATCGGCAAGCAGGCGGTCGCCTTCGGCCTGTCCATACCATTCGTTAAACAGGCGCATGTGGCCCATGTCGACCGTGGCGATGCACCAGGCGCCGTCGCGTCTTGCCTCGAGAAAAGCGTTGGCGCGCCGCATAAACTCGCTGGGTCGATAGAGACCCGTGAGCGAGTCGATACGTTCGGCGATGGCGCTTTTGCGCTCAGCCTCGGGTATGGGGAGGCTGTCGTTGGGAACAAGCCCGCCGGCCGTGCGAAGGCGACGGTTGAGTTCGCCTAAAACGGCGGTCGCTTGATGGGTTAAGTGCTCGTAAAAGGCCGGGACGACAAGGCAGACGGGAGTAATGGTGTCGCCTGCGATTCGAACAGGAGCGAAAACGGCCTCTTTAAGGTGGCGGGTCAGTTGCTCGAATGCCTCGTGGTCTAGGTCGTTGCTGAGCACGACGAACTGAACGCTTCGTGAACGGTAGACCCGGCTCCTGCCGCGAGTGATCGACAGCATACGGCCTGCGTATTCGGCAAGCATGTTGTCGACGGCCTCGGCCCCGTAGAGCTCGTTGAGCTTTGTCGTGCCACGAACGCGCACCGCTATAAGCCCTGTCTCGCAACGATCGCGGCGGCAGGCGTCGATGGCGTTGGCCAGCATGCGCTGCGTTCCGAGGCCTGTGGCGGCGTCGACGGTTTCGGCAAGTGAGTGGTTGACGAGCTCGCCGACATAGAGCGAGGGGACATTTCCGTCGCCGTCGATACGAAACCCGCGAGCACGGCAAAGGACGTAGTCGCCGACGGCGTTGCGCACACGATACTGCATGACGCGACGGTGCTTGGTGCCGTTGTAGACTTGGTCGATGTCGTTGATGCAGGCCTCAAGGTCGTCGGGATGGACGCGCGTTTTCCAGTAATCGCGACAGTTGTCTATGTGCTCCGAGGGAAGGCCAAGATCGCGCAAGGCACCTTGTGACCAAAGGGTGCGATGTTTGTCCAAGTTCTCGATAAAGAAATATCGGCCCTCATTGAGCATCGAAAAGGCGTCAAAAATTCGATCGCTTATTTCGAAGTCGTCGGCGTGAACTTGCGTGATATTGCGTCGATCGAGGTGCATGGCATGACGTAGCTTGTAGTCGTACATGCGATGGTCGGCATCGAGCGTCATGCGATTGGAAGCTTCGCCCAGGGCGGGGTCGGCATGTGACACTCCGTAGCTAAACGAGTGGGGCATCTCGGAATCGTTGTTTTTGAGCAGAACCGTTCGGCAGTGTTTCAGACGTTCGGCGAGGTCGTCCTCGGTTGCAATCGTAGATAGGATGGCAAACTCGTCGCCGCCTATGCGAAACGCCGCTTCGCCCACCTTCATATACAGATTAAGATAGAGACTTACCTGCAAGATATAGCGGTCGCCCTCGTCATGGCCAAAGACGTCGTTGCAGTGCTTGAGATTGTCGATATCGATGAACGCCATGGTAACGGGGGCGTCCTGCTCCCAGAGTTCTTCGAGGGAGCGGGCAAAGCCGCCGCGGTTACCAAGCCCGGTAAGCTGGTCGGTAAAGGCGGTCCTGATCAGATCGTCTTGACGTTCGAGAAGGTCGCGGACGGTCTTTTCGAGCGTTTCGGTGTAATTGCTGACAGTTTCCATGTTCTAAGTGGCTTTCTGAGGTCGGGGCGGATTGCGTCGGGCGAGCTCGTTGTGTACACGCGTCGTTGCTCAGCGCTTTGCATGTATCCAGGCCCCCGCCTTGCCGCGTTGTTGAGTTAATTTGCCGGCTAATGTTCGCTGTTGATAACAGCTGAGTAGTGTAAACAATAGTGCACAATTATATATGGGTGCACATGCTGTGGGCGGCTATTGTTCGACAGGCGGTAGCGCGACGATGCGATGTTCGATAAAAATGCGACTGGGACGATATATGTTGACGGGTATACTTGTCCCGTTTGAATTTGTGGGGACGGAGATGGTCGCATGGCACAGTCAAATACGACGCGCACGGTGGGGCTGGCACTCGAGGGAGGCGGCTACCGCGGTATGTATACGGCGGGCGTGCTCGACGTTTGGATGGAGCACGGCTTAACTTGCGACCATATGGTGGGTGTCTCGGCGGGCGCGGCGTTTGGCTACAACTTTAAATCGCGCCAGATCGGCCGCGCCATTCGCTACAACAAGGCCTATTGTGCCGACAAGCGCTACGCAAGCGTGACCAGCTGGCTGCGAACCGGCGATATGTTCAATGCCGATTTTGCCTATCACGAGGTGCCCATCGAGCGCGATCCCATCGATTTGGAGACATATCGCGCCTGCCCCATGCGGTTTACGTGCGTGTGTACCGATATCGAGACGGGCAAGGCCGTCTATCACGATCTGCCGTATGGCGATGAGCGCGATATCGAGTGGATCCGGGCGTCATCGGCGATTCCTGTGGCGACGCGTCCCGTTGCTATTGACGGGCATAAGTATCTGGATGGTGGCGTGGCTGACTCTATTCCCAGCGCTTGGCTGTTTGCGCAGGGGTATGACCGCAATATCGTGGTACTCACGCAGCCGGCGGGCTTTGTGAAGCAGCCCAACAGCGTGATGCCCATGCTGCGTCGCGTGTTCCGTCACTATCCGGAGTTTGTCGCAGCGCTTGAGCATCGGCATGAGGTCTACAATGCCACGCTCGATGATTTGGCGCGTCGTGAGGCCGCCGGCGATATCTTTGTGGTGCGTCCGAGCGAATCGGTGAAGGTGCCGTCGCTGTGTCGTGAGCCCGATGAACTTGAGCGCATCTACCAGATTGGTCGCCGCGATGCGGAGGCGACTTTGCCGGCGTTGGAAGCGTATCTGGCGGGGTAAGGGTCGCATGTGGAAAGCGCATCCCGGAATGGAGGTCCAAACTGGGATGCGCTTTCCATTGCTGAAGATGTGAGGCTGCGAATCGGCTGCTCGGCTTATGGCTATGCCTGCTGCCAGGTGTCGACAAGCTCCTTGGCCGCGGCGTAGGGGTCATCGGCGCTGCAGACGGCGCTCACCACAAAGAAGCCGTTGACGCCGGTGGCCTTAAGCTGCGGCAGGTCGGCTGTCTTAACGCCGCCGCCCACCACGATGGGCACGGGGCTTGCCGCGTGGAGTGCGGCCAGGTCCTCAAAGCTCTTGGTGATGATAGAGCCGTCGGCCGCGCGTCCGCAGTCGCGCTTGGTCTCGGTCTCGTGGAGCGGGCCGATGCCCAGGTAGTCGACCAGGCTCATGTCGGCGGTCTTGACGTACTCGAGCATCTCCTCACAACGGGCCGAAAGGCCCACGATGGCGTCGGGGCCCAGCAACTTGCGACAGACCTCGACGGGAATATCGCTTTGGCCCACGTGCACGCCGTCGACAGCAATACCCTGCTCGCGTGCGGCAAGCACACAGTCCAGACGGTCGTCGATGAGCAAGGCGACCTGACCGGTCTTGCCGGCCTGAGCGATTGCCTGCGCGGCGTCGCCGGTCAGCGCGATGATCTCGCGGGCGCTTGCCACCTTGGAGCGCACCTGGATGCAGGTAAAGCCGGCGTCGAGTGCCTGGGCCACCACATCGCCCACGGGGCGCCCGAGCGTGTTTTCGGGGCCGAGTACCAGATAGGCCGAGATATCAAGGTTGTCGCGGATGCTCATCGTGCTTCCTCCTGCTTCTTGATCTGTGCTTCCATGCGTTCGAGCTTGCCGGTCATGGTGTCGGTAAATCCGGGTCGAATATCGGCTTTGAGCACGACTTCGGTGCGGATGCCCTTGCTCGCCAACACAAAGGTTGCGTCGCGCACGACCTGCATGACCTCGTCCCAGTCACCCTCGATCTCGGTGAACATCGAGGTGGTGCGGTTGGGAAGGCCGCTCTCGCGAATGACGCGCACGACCTCGGCGACCTCGGCGGACAGTTCATCGCCGGTGCCGCACGGGGCGATGGCCACGGCGACGAGTGTGTTCATGCCGGCATTGGTTGCGGGCTCGGACATGGCTTATGCCTCCTCGAGCTCGAGTTGGTTATCGGCAATATCCTGGGCGGTCGCGCGGTAGAGCTCGTCGATAAAGGCGACCTTAAAGCTTGCCGGGGCATCGGCGACAGCGGCGGCACGCGAGCCGGCAACGTTGTAGACGGCGGTGCCGCAGACGGCGGCCGTAAACGGGTCGGCAGCGCAGGCGTACACAGCCAGCACGCCGCCTTGCGAGCAGCCGCAACCGGTGATCTTGGACATGAGCGGGCTGCCGCCGTGGGACTTGGCCACGGTCATGCCGTCGGTGATCAGGTCGACTTCGCCCGAGACCACAACGGCGCCGCCGGTGTAGCGGGCGAGCGCCACGGCGGCATCGCGGGCGGCGTCTACCGTGTCGGTGGTATCGACACCGCGCACGCGGCTCAGATCGGCCGCCTCGCCCTCAAGACCCCACAGCCCGGCGAGTGCGATGATCTCGGAGGCGTTGCCACGCACGATGGCGGGCTTGTACTGCTTGAGTTCGTTTACCAGCTGGGTGCGCAGGCTACCGATACCCAGGCCCACCGGATCGAGCACCCAGGGCTTGCCGGCGTCGTGTGCCGCCTTGGCCGCGCGGGGAATCGTCTGTTCGTAGATGGGGAAGAGCGTGCCCATATTGAGGTAGATGGCGCCGCCGCCGGCAACGAGTGCCTCGCCCTCGTCGGGCAGATAGACCATGGCGGCCGATCCGCCCACGGCGAGCTGCGCGTTGGCGACAAAGTCGATCGTCACCGTGTTGGTGATGGAGCCGGCCATCGGATTGGTGGCACGAATCTCCTCCACGGCTTTGACCACATTTTGCTTAAGCTGTTCCGAATCAATCACTGCACATGCCTCCTTGGCATAGAAAAGGGGCGCTGTGCATAGACAGCGCCCCTGTAAAGGCGGCATGCTCCCTACGCCAGCATTAACTGACAGGTTCAAAGGATTGGGCCCATTGCCCTCTCAGCCTTGTGGTTTGCACCGCCGGCACTCCCGCATCGAATCTGTTGTTCCCTATACTAGCGCACCTGCCAAAAAGGGACAGGTTTATTTTGGCAGGTAACAACTGGGACTTTGCGTTTTCCCAGATGAAACCTGCCGAAATAAACCTGTCCCTTTTTGGCAGGTCGGTACAATAGATGGGATTAAGAATGACCGAGGGGACCTTATGATCAAACTTGTGCTGACCGATATGGACGATACACTGATTCCAGCCGGGCATGACGGCGCCAGCGACTACGCCATTGAGGGTATTCATGCCATGCAGGCGGCGGGTTTGCACTTTGGGCCGGTTTCGGGTCGTCAGCCGTCCGCGATGGGCTGGATGTTCAAAAACCGTTCCGAGTGTTATTCGACCGGTGCGTTCTGTAACGGCCAGGTGATGTTTGTCGACGGCGAAGTAGTCGCCTCGCGCGCAATCGATAACGATGCTCTGATGCGCTTAGCCGATTATTTTGAACAGGAGACCGACGATACGTATTTGAAGGTCTACCGTCTGGGTGATGACTTTTGGAATAACGATGCCTATTGCGTGACAAGCGATCCCGAGCGTGTGCGTCGCGCCATGAAGTCAGGCGGCAACGCGTGGCTCAAGGGCGAAGAGGCTCCCTGTCGTCCTGTCGTTGACGATGCCCCGGTATACAAGGCGAATATCTGGAGTGCCCGTTCGCGCGAGGAGCTCGCCGAGCTGCGCGAGCGTGTTGCCGCTGAGGTGCCGGAACTCTCGCTTGTGTTTCCCAACAACCGCGTGCGCCTGTTCGACGTTCTTCCGACCGGCTGGGACAAGGGCTGCGCTGCGCTGGAGCTGGCGCGTGCTTTGGGCCTGACGCCCGACGAGGTGGCCGTATTCGGCGATTCCGATAACGATTTGCCCATGATCGATGCCGTTCCCAACTCCGTTGCAGTCGCCAATGCCAACGAGGCCGTCACGGCTGCCGCACGCTGGCATATCGGCGCTGCGGCAGATGATGCGGTTGCCGGGGCTCTGCATCAGATTGCCGCCTGCGCCGCGACGGGGGAGATGCCGTCGTTTATGAGCCAAATGGACGCGGCAGGTTTTGGCGTCACGAACGTCTAGGGAGAAGGCTATGAAGCTTCAGCAGCTCAGATATGTTGTTAAGGTTGCCGAATGCGGTAGCATCACCGAGGCCTCGCGCCGGCTCTTTGTGTCGCAGCCTTCGATTACCGCGTCGATCCGCGATCTCGAAAACGAGATGGGTGTGCATATCTTTGAGCGCACCAACAAGGGTGTCATTGTGTCCGAGGAAGGCGAGACCTTCTTGGGGTACGCGCGCCAGGTGCTCGACCAGGCCGACCTGCTCGAGGGCAAGTACAAAGGTACGTCCGAGCAGGTGCCGCACTTTAGTGTGAGCTGCCAGCATTATTCCTTTGCCGTTAATGCGTTTGTCGATGTGATCCGCGAGTTCGATGCCGCGCGCTACGACTTTACCCTGCGCGAGGAGCAGACCCACGAAATTATCGAGGATGTCGCGCATATGAAAAGCGAACTCGGCATCCTGTATCTGTCGGAGCACAATCGCGAGGTCATCGAGCGCATGCTTGCCGCCAACGAGCTCGTGTTCGAAGGGCTCTTCTGCGCCACGCCGCATGTCTTCGTCTGCGCCGACCATCCGCTGGCGAGCCGCTCCAGCGTGACGCTCGAGGATCTGGAAGACTACCCGTTCCTGTCCTACGAGCAGGGCAGCTACAACTCGTTTTACTATTCCGAGGAGCTGACCTCGACGTTCGAGCGTCGCAAAAATATCCGCGTGCGCGACCGTGCGACGTTGTTCAATTTGGCCATGGGCCTCAACGGCTACACGGTATGCTCGGGCGTGATCAGCCACGAGCTCAACGGCCCCGGCATTATCTCGATTCCGCTCGACGTGGACGAGTACATGGAGATTGGCATCATCACGCGCAAGAACACGACGCTCACGCGCTACGGTCGGGCCTATATCGACGCGATTCGTCAGCATATCTAGGCTGCTGTGCTCCGCACGGTTCAAGTCTCTTTATGACAGTCCAGACTGATATAGGAAGCATCTATATCAAACTGTTATAAACGTATATTTTACGATGACCATATGAGCGCTCATACTCTGTCCCAGTAAAGCAACCAATGCAAAGGAGATATCTATGAGCACTTCGATTCAACCGAACGCGCCGTTTCGCGCCGATATCGTCGGCAGTTTTCTTCGTCCGCAGGCTGTAAAGGATGCCCGTGCCGCCTATGTCGCGGGTAAACTCGACGCTTCCGGCCTTAAGGCCGTCGAGGACGAGGCCATCCGCGACTTAGTGGCCAAGCAGAAGGCTGCCGGCCTGCAGGTGATTACCGATGGCGAGTTCCGCCGCAGCTACTGGCACCTCGATTTTATGTGGGGCCTCAATGGCATTGAGCGCCGCGCCTCGCGCACGGGCTACATGTTTCACGATGAGGAGACTACCGCCGACACCGCCGTGGTAACCGGTCCCATTAGCGGCGAGAACCATCCGTTCGTCGAGCACTTCAAATTTGTCAAGTCGCTCGAGGGTGAGGGCCAGATCGCGCGCCAGACCATTCCGGCGCCGATCCAGACGTTCTCCGAAGTCACACTCGACCGCTGTGATGGCCAGCAGGAGAGCCTGCGTGCCGTCTATAAGACCGACGAAGAGCTCGCCGATGCCATTGCCGCAGCATACCGCACCGTGATTGCCGACCTGTATGCCGCGGGCTGCCGCAACATCCAATTTGATGACTGCACCTGGGGCATCTATTGCGATACCGACTTTGTGTCCAAGACCGGCATGAGTCCGGTTGACCTGCAAAAGGTGAGCGAGCTGGGCGTGGCGCTCAACAATGCTGCCATCGCGGGCAAGCCCGACGATCTGGTTATCAACACGCACGTGTGCCGCGGCAACTACCACTCCACGTATGCCTTCGAGGGTGGTTACGATCCCATTGCACCGTACCTTTTTGCGCACGAGGATGTCGACGCGTTCTACCTTGAGTTCGATACGCCGCGCGCCGGTGGCTTTGAGCCGCTCAAGTATGTTGCTCCCGGCAAGAAGGTCGTGCTGGGCCTGGTGACCACCAAGGCCGCTGAGCTCGAGGACGAGGATGCCATCGTCGAACGTATCCACGAGGCCGCAAAGTATGTGCCGCTCGAGAACCTGTACCTGTCGCCCCAGTGCGGCTTTGCCAGCTGTGAGATTGGCAACAAACTGACCGAGGACGAACAGTGGGCAAAGATCGCGCTGGTCAAGCGCATTTCCGAGCGCGTTTGGAAGTAACGCTACCGTTTGCAGGTGACGGCGCGTGCGAGACATGGCGTATCACGTACAATGGTTCGGATCGTATCGTTCGGGCAGGTTATCCGATATGCCTGATCGCCCTTCCATCATGAAAGGACTTCCATGTCCCAATCCTCGACGCCCGCCGTCACCGATGCCATCTACGATGCATCGTCGCTCGGCCGCCCGCGCATGTTCGTGTTGGGTTTGCAACACATGTTTGCGATGTTCGGAGCCACGGTGCTCGTGCCCGTGCTCACCGGCCTTTCCGTTTCGGCGACGCTTCTGTTCGCCGGCATCGGCACGCTGCTGTTCCACTTCCTGTCGCGCGGTAAGGTGCCGGCATTTTTGGGCTCATCGTTTGCCTTTATTGCCGGTTATGCCGCCATCGCGCCCAACGGCGAGACCGAGCTTTTGCCCTACGCCTGCCTGGGCGTAGCTTGTGCCGGCCTGCTCTATCCGGTGCTGGCGGCCCTGTTCCGTGCCTTTGGCGCCAAGCGCGTTATGCGTTTCTTCCCGCCGGTGGTGACCGGCCCCATCGTCATTTCCATCGGCCTGATCCTGGCGAGCTCTGCCATTGCCAACTGCCAGACCAACTGGCTTGTCGCCGTTATCGCTGTGGCCGTGATCGTCATCTGCAACATCTGGGGCCGCGGCATGGTCAAGATCGTGCCGATTCTGCTGGGCGTTGTGGTGAGCTATGCCGTCGCGGCGGTGCTGGGCGAGGTTGATTTTTCGGGGGTTGCCGCCGCGCCGTGGGTCGGTCTACCTGTCGTGTGGGACAACACCGTGTTCGCGCTCTTTGGACCGCAGTTCGATAGCGGTCTTGCCACGACGGCCATCATCACCATCATGCCGTTGGCCTTTGCGACCATGATTGAGCACATTGGCGATATCTCTGCTATTGGTTCGACTTGCGAGCGCAACTACATTGCCGATCCCGGCCTGCACCGCACGCTGCTCGGTGATGGCCTCGCCACGATTTTGGCTTCGCTCTTTGGCGCTCCGGCCAACACCACCTATGGCGAGAACACCGGCGTGCTTGCCCTGACGCGTGTGTTCGACCCGTGTGTGATTCGCATTGCCGCCTGCTGCGCCATTGTGCTTTCGTTCTGCCCCAAGTTTGCTGCGGTGATTGCCGCCATGCCGGCGTGCGTTATCGGCGGTGTGTCGCTCGTGCTCTACGGCATGATCAGCGCCGTGGGCGTTCGCAACCTTATCGAGAACCAGGTTGATTTCCAGAACAACCGCAACGTGCTGGTGGCGGCTCTGGTGCTCGTGCTTTCGCTCGGCATTGCCTACAGTGCCGCCGGTGCCATCGTGTTGGAGCTGGGCGGCGTGACGATTTCGCTTTCGGGCCTTGCCGTGGGCTCGCTGGTGGGCATTGTGCTCAACGCCATCCTGCCCGGCAATGACTTTGAGTTCGATACTTCCGAGCTTGAGGAGACTGCTGAATAGTAGCTGCGTTCAGCCAAATTAAAAATGGCGTCCATGCGTATGTACGCGTGGACGCCATTTTTAATGCGTCAGTATCCAGTGGATGCCGCGCGCCATGCGCAGGTCAGTTTGGGCAAAGTGGTTGCCGGGGTTGAGCTCCAGCGTTGTTGGAATGTCACGCTCGATAAACAGCTCTTCCATCGCACGCGTATCGTCGAGTACGTGCCGCATCATGCGGTTGGGCGTCTTTGTTTCCATTTTACCGAGCGACAGATAGGCGGCGTCGGGCGTAGCTGTCATCGTGCGCTCGCGCGCGTAGTCGATAAAGCCGGGGAACCACAGCGACCCCGACGCACTCGCCGCGCGCTCAAAGACATCTGTTTGCCAAAGTGCCCACAGTGCAAAAAGACCCGCCAACGAGTAGCCGGCAATGCCGCGCCAGGTGGGCGGGCAGGGAAGTGATGATTCGGCCTCTGGGATTATCTGATTCAGCAGTTCATCGAGAAACTCAGACGCCTGTCCGCCAAAGGGCTCGGCATCTCGTATAGTTCCGTCGCATTCCCAGGGGCTCAGCTCGCGATTCCAATCGAGCCCTCCAATGGCGACAAGGGCGAATGGCGGGCAGTCGAGCTCTCGGCAGCGCTCGTAGACTTCACTACCGTCGCCCATAACCACGGGGAGGTAGATGACGGGCGTACCTTCCGCACACTCTGAATAAACGGTTATCTGCTTCTGATGCGCTTCCAAGGCAGGCTTCTCTCGGTGTTGTGATATTGACAGCCTCAATTGTCGCACGCTGGCACGGGGCAGACGCTAAAAGAAAGGCGCGGAGCCGCTCGATGCGACTCCGCGCCTTGTTGTTTTGCTTTAACAGACTATGCCGTTACGCCACGAAGAAGTAGACGAGGAAGGCAAGGGCTGCGATCCACATGAGCGGCTTGATCTTGGAGGCCTCGCCCTTAAAGAGCGCGACGATCACGTAGGCGATAAAGCCCAGGCCAATGCCGGCAGAGATGGAGTAGGTGAAGGGCACGCCGGCGACAATCATGAACGCCGGGAAACCCTGCGACACGTCGGACCAGTCGATCTCGGAGGCTTCGCTCATCATGAGGTAGCCGACGTAGACCAGGGCACCGCAGGTGGCGGCGCTGGAAACGATGGTGACGATGGGGGAGAAGAACGCGGCGAGAATGAACAGCACGCCGGTGGTGACGGAGGTGAGGCCCGTGCGGCCACCGTCGGCAGCGCCAGAGGTGGACTCGACGAAGGTGGTGATGGAGGAGACGCCCATGAAACCGCCCACAGCAGCGGCGGCGGAGTCGACGATCAGGATCTCCTTGATATTCTCGACGTTGCCGTCGTCGGTGAGGAACTCGCCCTGCTTGGCCACGGCCATCGCGGTGCCCATGGTGTCGAAGAAGTCACTCATGAGCAGCGAGAACGAGATGACGAGGAGCGCGGGGTCGGTAAGGACCTTGACGATGGCGGGCACGCCGCCGGCGTCGGCGATGGGGCCACCGATGCTCGAGAAGTCGAGCGGGGCGATGATACCGGTCGGAGCCTGGGTCACACCTAGGGGGATACCGGCGATGACGGCAACGACGATGCCGATGAGCAGCGAGCCGGGGACGTTGCGGCAAGCGAGGGCGACTGTCACCAGGATGGAGATGATGCCGACGATGAAGGTGGGGGAGGTGATGTCGCCCAGACCGACGAGTGTACCGGCGCCAGCGGTGATAATGCCGGCATCGCACAGGCCAATCATGGCGATGAACAGGCCCAGACCCACCGAGATGGCGTGACGCAGGACAACCGGGATGGCGTCCATGATGGCCTCGCGCAGGCCACAAAGCACGAGCAGCAAGATGACGACGCCCTCAAGGAAGATGACGCTCATGGCCACGTGCCAGTCACCGCCGCAGACGGTGGTGGCGATTCCAGCGATCATCGCGTTGACGCCTAAGCCCGACGCGCAGGCGAGCGGGCGGTTGGCGAAGATGCCCATGCAGATGGTCATGATGCCGGCGCCCAGGCAGGTGGCGCAGGCGAGCGCTCCCGCATCGATGCCAGCGCCCGAGAGCACCGCGGGGTTGACGGCGATGATGTAGGCCATCGCCAGGAATGTTGTCAGTCCAGCGCGAAGTTCGGTCCCGATTGTGGACTTGCGCTCGCTGACGTGAAACAGTTCGTCCATGCATACCCTTTCCTTGTTCGGCCCCGAGTTTAGGCCGATTGACACGAACTCACCCACTATATCGCCTTTGTGAAGTTGGTGTTCCTCGCATGTTGATGTTCGGCGGTTTGTAACGGACGGGCGGTATCTTTCGCATGAAATTGTGTAGGTACCGTATACTTAAGCGGTTACAACGACCCCTATGGAGGAACGTATGATTAAAGAGCTCTGCCGCGACGAGGCTATCCTGTCTCAGCGTTGCGAGGTTGCGACTGTCGAGGACGAGTCGGTCGCTCAGGATCTGATTGATACTATCAAGTCGCTCGATGATGCCGGCTGCTTGGCCGCCAACCAGATTGGCGTTACCAAGAAGGTCTGCGTCTATCTGGACGACGCCGGCGAGCCCCACGTGCTCTATAACCCCCGTCTGGTGTTTGGCTTGGGCGCCAGCAAGATGGAGGAGAGCTGCCTGACGCACGAGGAGGTCACCAAGTCCACGCGCTATATCAAGTGCAAGGTCGCCTTTGATCAGATCGTCGACGGCAAGATGAAGGAGTGCCGCCGCGACTACGCGGGCTTTGAGGCACAGATGATCCAGCACATGATTGACCACTGTCTAGGAAAGTTGGTCTAAGGGGAACAAAGCACCACACTTCGTCTCTTTTGGTCCGGGCGTGACATTGTTGTCATGTCCGGGCTTTTGTGTTTAGCGCCTTTTCGTTTGGTGACAATAACCTTAGCAGGAACGTAAAGCTAGGAGGCGCTATGTGTACGAGTATTCGATTTACCGATAATTCTGGCCACATGTATCTGGGCCGCAATCTCGACTGGAGCTTTGACTACGGCCAACAGGTTCGCGTGATGCCGCGCGGGTTTCACATTCCGTATTCGTTTATCGACGACGCGACGGCGGCGCACGCGGTGATTGGTATGTGCATCGATTACAGGAACTACCCTATGTTCTTCGATTGCGGCAACGATGCGGGCCTCGCCGTGGCGGGTCTCAATTTCCCGGGTTATGCCGAGTATGCCGAGGACCCTGTCGACGGCAAGACCAATATCGCGGCCTATGAGTTCCCCCTGTGGGTGGCAGCGACGTTCTCGACGGTCGATGAGGTCGAGGCCGCGCTGCGCGACACGGTGATTGTCGCCAAATCTGCCGGAGAGGGGCTGGGCGTGTCGCTGCTCCATTGGATTATCGGCGACAGCCAGCGCAGCATCGTGGTCGAGATGATGGCTGACGGCCTGCATGTATACGACGATCCGGTCGACACCCTTGCCAACCAGCCGACCTTTCCGTGGCACATGGAAAACCTGCGCACCTATGTCACCGCCACAAGCGATTTTCCGCAGACGGCGACATGGCGTGGCGCCGAGCTCAAGCCCTATGGAGCCGGTGCCGGCATGCGCGGCATTCCGGGTGACTGCTATTCGCCGAGCCGTTTTGTAAAGGCGGCGTACCTCAATGCCAATTACCCGCAAAAGGAGAGCGAGACCGAAAACGTCGTTCGCATGTTCCGCTCGCTCGAGGGCGTGGTGATGATCGAGGGAGCGTCCAGGATGGGCGATGGCAAGTTCGAGAAGACTATCTACACCGGATGCTTTAGCGCACGCACGGGCAATTATTACTACGCGATGTATGGGGATCCGTCGATTCGCTACGTGAGCCTGATGGATGCCGAGGGCGCGAGCCCCGATAGGCTCGTGGTTCCCGAGCCGCGCCGTTCGTAGCCGTTAGCTTTACTGCAATGCAAAGCGGCCCTGCGTCTCTCGTGAGGCGCAGGGCCGCTTGGTAGATCAGAAGTTGAAGGCAAACATGATGCCGATGACTTTGTCAAAATATATTAAACAAACGGTAGTTTCAATTCATCTTTGGAATAATAGCCGTTCAAAAGCGAATCGATTGGCTCATTTAGATTATATAAAATTCCTTTAGTTTTACTTCCGAGCGGCGCGCCGGGCATCTGGCATCAACGGATTCCCTGTTTTGGCGCTTCGAAGGCACGGACTCCGTTTCGTTAATTTCTGATTAGAAATGCTGAAAATCCAGTCAGAAGCGGGCTGGGGAACGGGGCAATAAAAATGGCTTTCGAAATGAGTCGGCGAAGCTTTTTAACGGCCGGTGGGGCTACAATGCTGGCGGGCACCGCCTCTATGCTTGTTGGCTGCGCGTCTGGAAGCGAAAGCGGCGCGGGAAGCGTGGCTGCCGGCAAGGATGATGCACTGAAGGTTGATAGCGACGGCAAATTGGGTGGCACGGATAGCGACGTTAGCGAATACTACGGGCACGTTATCTCTGTTTCTGCACTTGCGAAAACATATGCAATCGGAGAGAAGATTGTCGGCGTGGCGATTGAATACGACGTGGATGTCGATGCGTCTTCGGTTGATCCCGGACATGGCGGCATCGGTCAACAGGCTCAGGAAAAGGGGCTGGGATCTTTCTCGGTTTTGGGACGCTCGATTGTCACTGCCTATGTAAACGACAAAGCCGAGCTGAGTGATGAAGGGGGCAAAAGCAAGGGAACGTACGTCATCGTCGAGCTCGATCCAGCAGATGCGGGCGCACAGACGTTGATGTTTCAGATGACGCGTGGGTGCGTAGGCTCAAACGGTCCCGTATCCCTTGATAGCGGTTGCGTCAAAATCGCCCAAATAAAGGATCTCAAGGATTCTGCAGGTAAAAAGCTTACAGGCGACGAGACATCCTCCCGATATCTCGTGGCTTCGACTGTTCTCAACTCCGAGGCAGACAAGTTTGTTGCAGGGACCTACGATGACCCCAAAACTGGATTCCATGCTTCGTTTGCCTTGGCACAGCCTGACGACTACGACAAGGCAAAGAAATACCCCATCACGCTCTTCCTGCCGGATGCGGGGGTAACCACCTGCGATGTGAGGGTGAATCTTCGTCAAGGTCTGGGAGCCCTTGCCTGGGCTGATGGGTCACAATTTGTGCTGACGATCGCTGGAACTTGTTGCGATATCGAGACTTGCCTGCATGTAATCGAGGACCTGATCGACCAGGGTTACTCAATCGATCCGGATCGCATTTACGGGACGGGCGAATCTGCCGGGTGCATGGCCCTCATCGAATATGCCTCCAAGCATCCCGATGACAATTCCTTTGCAGCGCTTATGCTCGTTGCCGGGCAAGGCAACATGACTCCGATTGCCAAGACGCCCATGGTGATATTCGTTTCTGAAGACGATTCCAATTCCTATGGCGGTATGACGGATCCCGAGAAGGGTGTCGCGAGTATCGGAATTCCTTATGTTGAGAAGCAGCTGAATTGCGCCTATAACTATGACGGCGAAGGACATACGAGTGGCCTGTGGATTGATTACGACGCAACGGGAGAGAAAAACCCTTCGGGTAACCAGGAAGGAGCCAAGGCGGCTAGCAGCCAGAAGACGCTCGATGAGCTTATGGTCGAGCTCTCGGATGTCTGCTCCTCGGCCTGTAAACAAGCGGTGACCGATGGGGCGCATGTCGTTTTCCTTCATGTAGAGAAGGGAACTCTCGATAGCACCGACAAGACGGTCCAGGGTGGAAACACTCATAACTTTACCTGGCAATACGCTTATGCGATCCCCGAACTCATCGAGTGGGTGAGAGACCAGTCTCTATAGCCTGCTTCTTTTTCGATGGCATTTCAATGTGGGCTAGGGTTATATGACCGATTGGGGCCAGGCGGTTGTCTAGCCCCGGAAATGCCGAATAGCAGTCTACGATTACGCCCAGGTAAAGCCTCAAAGGTGTTTTACCTGGCCAAAAACGTAGACAAAAGCGGCCCTGGCAGATCGTGAGGCGCAGGGCCGCTGTCGTTGATTTATGGCGTCGCTAGAAGTTGGCGTCGTTGAGTTGTTCGTTCTCGAGGCCGTCGAGCTGTTGCTGTTCGGGCGTATCGGCGACGCTCTCGAGCAGCTCGGTGGGATCGACGTTCATGTCCCTACCGGCCTCGTTGCCGTTGACCAAGTCGTCCGAGAAGATGTCGACTTCCATTTCCTCGGCCTCTTCGATCTGAACCTCGAGCGGCACCTGGGTGCGCACGAGCTTAACGGCCGGGCGCATGCGGGCAAACAGCGGCACGTACTCGATGATGATGGCCGAGTTCTCAAGACCATACCAGCGTGCCGGGCTTCCGCAGGCGCGGCGGACGGCGTACTTGATAGCCATCACGCGGTGGTCATTGCGGTTGATGTCCGTTTCGGGGGCAAGCATCTTGCGCAGCATGCAAAAGCGGAAGTCACCCACGTTGCCGCGTGTCTCGTAGATGGAGTAGGTGTGATGTTGCGGCGGCAGCTCGCCCGATGCCATCAAGTCGCCGACGATCTGACGCAGATAGGCGTTGACGCGCTGGTTGACCTTAAAGCCCAGGTCCAGGCGAACGCGGAAGAGGAAGTCTGTGCCAAAGGTCTCGACGGAATACTCGTGCGTATAGGGTTCGTCGGTAACGTGCACGTTAATGAACCAGTATGCCTTGGCGCGCTTGGGGTGCTTGTCCAGGATGGAATAGAGCACGTCGCGGTCGAGCGTGAGCGGATCGGGGCTGTTGGTGAGGAACACCAGATTGTCGGCGAGCACGGGGTAGGTCTCGTCGTTGCGCAGGCGGTTGAGCTGATCGATGTATTTGGAGACGGGCAGCAGGATCGTTTGCGTGCGCTCGATGGCGGTGCCACGACGCCACACGTACATAAGGCCAAACAGCAGTGCGGCCAGGAAGATCATCACATAGCCGCCGTCAAAGAACATGGTGAGGCACGAGGCAAAGAAGCACAGCTCAATGGCACCGAAGAGCAGGGCGAAGACGCAGGCACCCAGCCTGTGCTTGAGGATGCCGGCGATATAGCTCGTCAAAAGCGTCGTGGTCATGAGCATGGTCACGGTAATGGCGAGGCCGTAGGCGCTCTCCATGCGCTCGGAGTTTTGGAACAGCAGCACGATGAAGATGCAGCCGACCCACATGATGTTGTTGACGAGCGGAATATAGAGCTGGCCCTTGGTGTCGCTGGGGTAGTGGATGCGCAGATGCGGCATAAGGTTGAGACGCGTGGCCTCGGATACCAGCGAGAACGAGCCGGTGATGAGCGCCTGCGAGGCGATGATGGCCGCTACGGCCGAAAGCACGATGGCAAAGGGGCGCAGGGGCTCGGGAAGCATCATATAAAACGGGTTGACGATATCCATCGCGAGCATCTGGGGGTTGGAGTTATTGGCGAGCAGCCAAGCTCCCTGACCCAGATAGTTGAGGATAAGGGCCGCCTTAACAAACGGCCAGGATGCATGGATGTTGGCCTTGCCAACGTGGCCCATGTCCGAGTAGAGGGCCTCGGCGCCGGTCGTCGACAGGAAGACAAAGCCGAGCACCATGATGCCCGAGTGGTTGATGGGCGAGAACAGGAACATGATGCCGCGGATGGGGTTGAGCGCGCGCAGGATGGACAGGTTGCCGAGCATGTTGAACAGGCCGGCGCCAGCCAAGAACAGGAACCACAGCGTCATAAGCGGGCCGAACAGCTTGCCGATTGACGAGGTGCCGGCGCGCTGCATGGCAAACAGGCCGCAGATAATGATGATGGTGATGATGATTACGTTGGTCTGGCCGTCACCCAAAAGCGCATGGCCCCACTCGATAGTGCGCAAGCCCTCGATGGCCGTGGTAACCGTGACGGCGGGGGTGAGGATGCCGTCAGCGAGCAGCGCCGCGCCGCCGATCATGGCGGGGAGAATCAGCCATGGCGCCACCTTGCGCACGAGACTGAACAGGGCGAAGATGCCGCCTTCGTTGTGGTTGTCGGCCTTCATGGCGATTACCACGTACTTGACCGTGGTCACGAGCGTCATGGTCCAGATGACGAGCGAAAGCGCGCCCAGGATCATGTCCTCGCTGACGGTACCGATGCCGCCGTTGTTGGCGACGATTGATTTCATGGTGTACATGGGGCTCGTGCCGATGTCGCCATAGACGACGCCGAGCGTTACGAGCAGCATGCCAGCGGAGAGGGGGATGGCTCCGTGCCCGCCTTGCCCGCGCTGGTCTTGGAGGTTTGCCTCCAGTTTGTTGTGTGCCACGAGGACTCCCTTAGACATCCGGTTATCTGTCTAGGACAAAAAACTTTATGCCGTCTTTATACATACAAGAGCAGTTTGGCACATCGGGTTATTTTAGACAATAATCCTCAGCTGGGGATTATTTATCTATGCAGGTAGCATTTCAAAGCAGGGCTTTTAAGCACGTGCTGACTGGGCGATGCCAGCCTTGGCGTTTGCGCGTTTGCCGGCGAGTTCGCAAAAAATCGCGCCGCCGATGATAAGCGCGGCACCCATCAGGCGGACCGGTGTTATGGCTTCGCCCAAAAGGACGGCCGAGAACACGACGGCCGAAAGCGGCTCGAGGTAGCCGACGACCGCGACGGTCTGCACGGGCAGTTTGGCGACGGCACTAAAGTAGAGCAGACAACCGAGTCCGGTGTTGACGACGCCGAGCATGACGACGGCGCGCCAATCAATGCTGGCGGCGACACCGGCGGACAGGAATGAGGGAGCGCCCTGCGTGATGAGCGTGAGGACCAGCGCGGTCACAAAAGCGGCGCTCACCTGGAGCGCGGAGTTCTCGAGACCTTCGATGTGCGGCGCACCCTTGCTAGCGATGACCATCAGCGCATAGCAAAATGCCGAGGCGATACCGCAGACGATACCCGCAATGGGCATATTGCCGCCTAGACCTTGTGCTGCAATGAGAAAAGCACCGCAGGCGACGGCGATAAACCCGGCGATTTTGCTGCCGGTCAGTTTTTCACCAAAGATGAGTGGGGAGAGCGCCATGACAATGATGGGGCCACAGTAGTACAGCAGCGAGGATACGCCGACGCCGATCGTCTGGTAGGCGCGGAACAGAAAAATCCAGCTGGCGCCCAGCGCGGCTCCCGAGAGAAGGAGTGCTGCGGCTTCGCGGGGACGAGATGGCGCCTGCAGTTTATGGCGTTGGGTGATGGCAAGGATAGTGACAAGCGAGAGGGCGCCCAAAAACGTGCGCAGTAGCACGATATCGGAGCTCGGCAGTGCGATGGCGGCGGCGATGATGCCGTTGGAGCCAAACAATAGCAATGCTGCTAAGTACGTAAACAGTCCGTTGTTCATGCGCTGACATCCCCTCTATATCCGAACATGTTCACTATGGGTGAACTGGCTTTAGAAGAAAAGCGAATATAATGCATGGAAAACATGACAAAAACTCATGCAAGGGTGGGGACGTGCCGTGGAGACCAATATCCAAAAGATGCAAGTGCTGCTCGAGACGGTGCGTGCCGGCAGCTTTACGCGTGCTGCAGAGCGCCTGAGCTATTCGCAGTCGGGCGTGAGCCGCATGGTGGGCGACCTTGAGGCAGACTGGGGTTTTAAGGTGCTTGATCGCAGCCGCGAGGGCGTGGTGCTTTCTGCCGACGGGCGGCAGGTCATGCCGGCAGTCGAGGCGTTATGCGAAGAGTTTGGCCGCCTGCAGCGACGCGTGGACGAGATGCGAGGGCTCATGCGTGGCAAGATCTGCATCGGTACGTTTTCGAGCGTGGCGACCCACGTGCTGCCGCCGGTGATTGCGCGCTTTCGCGCCGATCACCCGGACGTCGATTATGAGTTGCTGATGGGCGACTATTCAGAGATCGAACAATGGGTGGCAGAGGGCCGCTGCGATCTGGGCTTTATCCCGTATGAGCCTCGAGAAAATGGCATGACATCGCGGTCTTTGGTGCGCGACGAGTTGATGGCGGTAGTGCCGACAGACTCTTTGCTTGCCACGGCGGAGGTCGTCTCTCTTGCCGATTTAGCCAACGAGCAGTTTATTCTGCTAGAACGCGGCACCGATGATGAGATTACGCCGCTGTTCCGTCGGGCGGGGCTGACGGTGTGCTCCAAGCTGTCGACTTGGGATGACTATGCGATTATGGCTATGGTCGAGGACGGCCTGGGCGTGAGCATTCTTCCCGCGCTCATCTTGCGCCGCTGTCAGTTCGATGTTGCCGTGCGCCCACTCGAGGGACATCCTCATCGGCAGATCAACGCCATATATCGAACGGCTGACGTTTCGCTTGCCGCTGCTCGATTCCTTGAATACCTCTAAACGCGTGCATGTTATTGTCCGCTTTGGGCAAATCTCGGAGTCCGGTACATTTTCTTATGAAATTGAACTATCGAATGAGGTGCCGCGTTATACTGCTTGCTAAATTGAACCATGGTTCAATTCGTGTTCTATAAATTGAACTTTGCCAGCAAGGAGGTTCTAGTGGCCCAAGAGACGTTTAGCGATCGCCTGCGACAGGCTATGTCCGATCGCGACGTTCGCCAGTCGGACGTGATCCGCGCATCGGAGATGCTCGGCAAAAAACTCGGCAAGAGTCAGATGAGCCAATATGTGAGCGGCAAGACGATCCCGCGGCGCGATGTGGCTGAGCTGCTCGCCCGTATTTTGGAGGTCGATGTTACCTGGCTGCTTGCCGGCGACGCCGATCAAGGCGAGGCATCATCACCCCGCAACGATTCCAAGCCCGAACCCCATCCCTCAGCTCAAATTGCAAGGAGCACCACCATGCGTACTTTTTCTAAGTCCACCAAGCTCGATAACGTCCTGTATGACGTGCGCGGTCCCGTCGTCGACGAGGCCGCCCGTATGGAGGACGAGGGCGAGCGCATCCTCAAGCTCAATATCGGTAACCCGGCGCCCTTCGGTTTCCGCACGCCCGATGAGGTCATCAAGGACATGCGCCAGCAGCTGCCCGACTGCGAAGGCTATTCCAACTCGCGTGGCCTGTTCTCCGCGCGCAAGGCGATTATGCAGTATTCGCAGATCAAGGGCCTGCCCAACGTTCAGATGGAGCATATCTACACGGGCAACGGCGTGTCCGAGCTCATTCAGCTTTCGATGAACGCGCTGCTCGACAATGGCGACGAGATTCTGATCCCCAGCCCCGACTATCCGCTCTGGACGGCGTGCGCAACCCTTGCCGGCGGTCATCCCGTACACTATCTGTGCGATGAGCAGGCGGATTGGTATCCCGACCTGGAGGATATGGAGTCCAAGATCACGAGCGCGACCAAGGCCCTCGTCATCATCAACCCCAACAACCCCACGGGTTCCGTCTATCCGCGCGAGGTGCTCGAGGGCATCGTCGAGGTTGCACGCAGGCATCAGCTGATGATCTTTGCCGATGAGATCTACGACCGCCTGTGCATGGACGGCTACGAGCACGTCTCGATTGCCTCGCTCGCCCCCGACCTGCCCTGCGTCACCTTTAGTGGCCTTTCCAAGTCGCACATGATTGCGGGCTATCGTATTGGCTGGATGGTGCTTTCGGGCAACCAGCGCTGCATGAGCGACTTCATCATGGGTATCAACATGCTCTCCAACATGCGCCTGTGCTCCAACGTGCCGGCTCAGTCGATCGTTCAGACGGCACTCGGTGGTCATCAGTCCGTTAACGACTACATCCGTCCCGGCGGCCGTGTCTACGAGCAGCGCAACTTTGTGTATGAGGCGCTCAACAAGATTGACGGCATCTCGGTGGTTAAGCCGCGCGCGGCGTTCTACATCTTCCCCAAGATGGATGTGAAGAAGTTCAACATCACCGATGACGAGCAGTTCGCCCTCGACCTGCTGCACGAGAAGAAAATCCTGATCACGCGCGGCGGCGGCTTTAACTGGGCCGAGCCCGACCACTTCCGCATCGTGTACCTGCCGCGCATGGAAGTGCTCAAAGAGTCGCTCGAAGACCTCGCCGACTTCTTCGATCATTACCGCCAGGCGTAACGGCAAAGGTAGCCTGTAATGAAACGGTCGGCCCGCAACGGATGCGGGCCGACCGTTTTCTGTCTAAGCCCGTGCTGTTAGCACTTGTCTCGTTGAGCGGGCGAGGTTCGCGTGTGAGCGGTAAGTTCTATTCCAAAATGGAATACAGTGGGCTTAAGCTGGAATTGATGTCCGGGTACCTGCTTTTCTAGAATGTTTTCAACAAGATGAAAGGCGGTTCCAACCAATGATTATCGATGCAAATTCCTACTGGTTCGACGAGCACATCTTTCATGACGAGACGCTCTGCGAACAGTTTTTGGCCGAGGTACCCCGCGCCTATGACACCGAAGGCTATCTGACCATGAATTCCGCCGGCAAACGACAGATCGTGATCGAGATGCCCGCCGGTTCTCCGGGTCTTAACTACATTGAGGGCGACTACACCCTCGAGAAGCGCTTGGCCGATATGGATGAGGCGGGGGTCGACAAGGCGATCCTCAAGCTCCCCGGCTGCCACGAGTGGATGTCGCTCGAGATGTGCCGGCGTTTCAACGACGGTATGGCTGCTGACGCGAAGGCGTCAAATGGCCGTCTGATTCCGCTTGTCGCCGTGCCGCCCTTTGGCACCAAAGCGAATTTGGAGGAGCTCGACCGCAGGCTCGACGATGGTTTTGCGGGCGTGCAGCTCTGCGCTCACTACGGCAAGCGCTATCTCGACGACCAGGTCTTCTCGAGCTTTTTCGAGCACCTGAACGAACGCCATGTCACCGTTTACGTGCACCATGTTCCCGTGCCGGTCGAGAACGAGTCGCTTCTCGCGTACGACAACCTTCGCCGCTCTTATGGCCGCTGCGTCGACCAAACTACGGCGATCGGCCGAGAGATCTTTGGTGATTTCTTTGAGCGCTATCCCAATATCAAGATGGTCCACTCCATGCTCGGCGGCGCATACTTTGCGTTCAAGGAGATGCTGCTGCCTCATGGTCCCAAGCGCCCTGATGCTTCTGGCCGTTTTCAGGTCGATACCGAGACCGTTTCCAGGCACCTCGAGAACAACATCTATTTCGACATGTCCCATGCCCAGCCTTGGGGCAAGACACTCCTCGCCTGCGCGGTTGACGTGCTGGGCGCAGACCATATTGTTTTTGGCACGAGCTATCCCGTCAAACGCGAGTGGCTCACCGAGGGTGTCGCCTGCGTTCGCGCTGCAAATCTGAGCGATACAGACAGCGACCTTGTGCTTGGCGGTACGGCGCAGCAACTGTACGGTGTCGAGTGAGCGGCAATCAGAGGGGAGTATCTGCCATGGGCGAAGGAGAGATGAGGGCTGGGGCCGCTCGTGTGGCCATCGATCTTGGGAACGTGTTGCCGTTCGACGGTTTCGACGAACTCCGTCATGAGGTCTTCGCCCGTGCCCTTATCATCGAGGGGACGGGGCGACGCGCCTGCGTCCTTTCGCTTGAGGTCACCTCGATCGCTCCGGCTCTACTCGCCGATCTGCGTGAGGTTGTTGAGGATGCCGCCAATTGCAGCGGTGCTTATTCTTGGGTGGTTCCTACCCACACGTTTTCCATGCCTCACGTCCGCACTTCCGGGCATCTTGCCGACGATGCTACCCGCAATTGCAACGAGCGCTATCGCGCAGCGCTCGTCGCTGCCGCCCGCACGGCTGTCGAGCGCGCTGTTGCGGGCATTCACTCTGCCACGCTCGCCACTGTGGAGGGCGAATGCCCCGTGAACGTTAATCGCGACATTGAGACGCCTGCCGGCTGGTGGTTGGGCTCGAATCCCAGGGGGTTTGCCGACCACACGATGCCCGTACTCGCCATAAGGGATGCCGGGGGCGAGTATGTTGCCGTGCTCGCGACGGCGGACGTTCAGTCCTCCGTGCTCGACGGGTCGCGCGACTCCGAGGGGAGGCGCATGGCGAGCGGAGACCTCTTTGGTTTTGCCGCCATGTCACTCGAGCGCGAGCTGGGCGGCGTTGCCCTGTTGCTGCCAGGCGCCGCGGGCGACCAAGGTCCGGCGGAGCGCGCCATGAACGTCATGTTCGATGCGGCCGGCGTTAAGCAGACGGTCGATGCCCATGAGGACGGATACCGCATGCTGCACCAGCAGGGGCAGGCCTTGGGCAATGCTTTGATCGAAGCCGCTCGCATGGCGCGTGAGGATGACGCTACCGGCATTGATGCCCGCACGGTCGACGTTCTCCTGCCCGCTCAGACACGCGCCGATTTTCACTCTTTGGCTCCGCACCGAACGTATGAGTTTCATGCCGCTGGCGAGCAGCGCACGAGGGTCTATCTGCTCCGGCTGGGAAACGTCGAGCTTGTCGGCGTACAACCCGAGGTCTCGAGTGCATTCGGCGCCACTGTGCGCGCCGCCCGGTCCGGCTCTGTGTTCTTTGCCACGCTCGTCAACGGCGGACAGAAGTACCTACCGGCTCCCGACGCGTACGAAAAAATCACCTATGAGGCTATGAACTCCGGTTTTGCCGCCGGATCCCATGAGCGCCTCGTCGAAATCATCATTGCCGCCTTGAATGCGGCGTGACACAGAAGGAGAACGTGCATGAACATTGGACACGCGCGCCGCAAAATTACCCCACAGGGCGACATCTACCTGATTGGCTACCGCAATCTTCCCAACCGTCTTGAACCTGCGACGGGCGTCCATGATGACGTCTTCGCCAACGCCATCCTCTTCCAGCAAGGCGAACGTGAAGTGTTTCTTTTTAATGCCGATGTCCTCGAGTTCGAGGAAAGCATGGCCGAGGAAGTCAAGACAATGCTCGCCGAGCGCTATGGAATCGACCGTGACTGCGTTTTGCTCTCGGCGACGCACGACCATACTTCAATCGTCGCTTACCACCGCAGCTGGTGGACGGGAAAATTCGACGAGAACTACTACCGCTGGTTCCTCGATACCATTTGCCAATGCTTTGAGGAGTGCCGCGCCAACGCACAGCCCGCGATTTGTCGCTTGGGCAAGCAGGTCATCACCGGTTTCTACGACAACCGCATCATCCCAGGTGAACTCGCCGACAATGAGGTCATTGTCGTATCGTTCTTCGATACCGAAGGCAAGCCATTTGCGGGCTTTGTGAACTGGGCGGTGCATTCCGCTTGCGTCGGACCCGACTGCACGGAGCTCACGAGCGAACTCGCCGGTCTTACCGGCAAAAAGCTCGCTCAGAGTCTTGGTTACTATCCGGCCATGGTCGTCGGTGCTGCTGGCGACTGTAGCGACCGCAATTTTCGCCAGGGACGCGGCATTCCCGAGGTCGAGCGCGTTTCGACCGGTCTTGCCGAGGCGATTTCCCAGATCAAGCTCGATCGCGAGGTCGTTCTCGACCGCATCGAGCCTCAGACGTTCTATCACACCGTTGCCCATGACGACTTTTCGCTCACGCTTAAGTGTGCCGTCATCAGTTTGGGCGGCCTGCATCTCTTTGTGTTCCCGAGTGAGCTCGGCAGCGACTTGGGTATTCGCATGAAGCGCGAATGCCCGGTCGAGGGAATAGTTTGTGGTTACACCAACGGCTATTTCGAGTATTTCCTTCCGGCACGCGAGTACGGCCTCTCCTTTGAGACCGAGCGTACTCAGATTCCCCAGGGCGAACCGGAACGTCTGTGTGACAAGTTCTGCCAGACGACGAGACTTCTCGGCGCAGCAGATTCGCGTTTGTAGACCTGATTGCGTGACATGGGCCAATGAGGCTCGCCGCCATGTGATCGGCATCTTCCATCTTCTCTGCCGTTTCGCATCCCGGGCGTACGTGCGTCCGCGGATTTCAAAGGGGGAAGCGGGTTCCTTGCCCTCCCACGTCGACTACGGAGGCATGAAATCGATGCTATACCCCGCTCAGAAAAAGGAGAATTCCATGAAATACCAGAAGCTTTGCGATGAAATCATCACAAAGGTCGGTGGTCGAGACAATGTGTTAGACGTGAGCCACTGCATTACGCGTCTCCGCTTCCACCTCAAGGATGAATCGCTCGCCCAGACCAATGAGCTTAAGGCGACGAAGGGCGTCGTTGACGTCATCCAGGCCGGCGGACAGTATCAGGTCGTGATTGGTGCCACTGTCGAGGCCGTCTACAACGACCTTGTTCAGATTGGCGGGTTCGACTCCAAACCCGCACTCGATATCGATGAAGGCGACGACGTCAAAAAGGGCGATCCATTCTCGCGTCTGCTGGCCATCATCTCCGAGATTCTGCAACCGGTTCTTGGCGTGCTTATGGCCGGTGGCTTTATCAAGTCGATGCTCGCGCTCTGCACGGTTGCCGGTTGGCTTGCCAAGGACAGCAATACGTATGTGACGCTCTCGGCAATCGGAGATTCGGTCTTCTATTACTTTCCGCTAATCATTGGCTGGACGTCGGCCAAGAAGTTCGGACTTAAGCCCGTTATGGGAATGGCGCTCGGCGGTATCCTCGTCTACCCGACGCTCGTTGCCCTTATGGGCGGAGATCCGCTCTACACGCTCGGCGCCGGCACGGTCTTCGAGTCCAATGCCTACGGTGATATTTTTGGCATCCCGCTGATCATGCAGAATTACTCATCGACGATTCTGCCTGCGATCTTTATCGTCTGGATTGCCTCCAAGGTGCACAAGGCCCTTTCTAACGCGCTGCCCGCGCTTGTGAGCTCGTTCTTCTCCAACATCCTAACGCTCCTCATTTGCGGCATCCTTGGCCTGCTTGTGGTCGGTCCGGTCATGACGGTCCTCTCCAACATCGTTGCCCAGATCATTCTGATGCTCATCAACTTCCAACCCGCCATCGCCGGCTTTGTCATCGGCACGTTCTGGAGCCTGCTCGTCATGTTCGGCCTGCACTGGGGTATCATCCCGCTGTGGTTCCTCGATGTCGCAACCTACGGCTATGACCTCATTAACCCGCTCGTGTATGCAGGCGGTTGTGCCATCGCCGGCGCTGTGCTTGGCATGATCATCCGAACCAAGGACTCCGAGGAAAATGCTGCCGTCAACATTCCCGCCCTTGTCTCTTCGATTTTCGGTGTCAACGAGCCTGCGCTTTACGCCATCTTGCTGCCGCGTAAGCGCCTTATGTGGGCAACCTTTATTTCCGCTGGTGTAGGCGGCGCCATTGCCGGCCTCATGGGTGCCAAGCTCTATGCCTTCGGTGCCTCCGGCCCGCTCGGTTTCCCGAGCTTTATTAACCCTGCCGGCATCGACACGGGCTTTATCGGCCTTGTCATCTCCGGTGTGGTCGCTTTCGTTCTGGCTCTTGTCGCCGCTATGGTGATCGGTACCAAGAAGGACGAGGGCGGTAAGGCACTCAACATCTCGGTGGACTAGTCTTTCTGCGCACTTTGATTAAATATGCCTCGGACGGCGACGTGCCGCCCGAGGCATATTTGTGTTTTGTGCCGCTGTCATCGTGTTTGCGGACACAGGTCTGCGGTTGTGGAGCAGCGGGGATTATGACGGGCGTGCCACGGTGGAAGACGTACGGTCGCCCTGCAGGAGCTGACGGTAGGGGAGGAAGCCGATGAACGAGACGACCGCCTGCGAGTGCGCGGCGTTCCGCTTGAGGTAGAGCCTGACCTCGGAGGTCGCCGCGGGCTCAAGCGGCACCAGGGCTACCTTTCCGCTGGCAAGCGATTCCGCCGGCTTGCGCATGAGGAATGAGACACCGGCGCCGCGTGCGACAAGAGAGATGATGTTCTCGGCTCGTTTGCCGGTGAACGTAACACGTGGGCCAAATCCAGCTTCGCGGCAAATGGAAAGGACGAGCTCGCTTACGAACGAGCCTTGGGGAAGCATGAGGAAATTCTCGTCGATAAGGTCGTCTATCTCGACGGTGTCACGTTCGGCGAGTGGATGGTCGAGCGGAAGGACGGCCACGAGCCGGTCGGTCGTAAAGGGAATCTTTTTGAACTCCGGCTCGATGGCGCCGCTGTCACGGATGAAGGCCAGGTCAATGTCCTCGTGTAGGAGCATGCGCTTGAGTGTGTCGCCCTCGCCCTCGATGAGCTCGACAGAATATGAGGGGTTCGCCTGCTGAAAATCGATGACGGCGTCCGTAATCCCATAAGGGGCCATAATGGGGATAGAACCTACGGTGAGGTGCTCGAGCGGCTCACCTGCACCTATTTGAATGGCGGCAAGATAGCGATGCTGAAGCGTCGCAATTTTTTGCGCATAGGGGAGGAGCGCTTCACCTTGCGTGGTGAGTGTTACGTGGCGCTGGCTTCGATCGATGAGCTTGCAGCCGAGTTCGTGCTCCATTGCCATGATGTGCTTGGAGAGGGTTGATTGCGACATGAAAAGCAGTTCCGCCGCATCAAGAAACGTGCGTGACTGCGCTAAGATGGCGAATTCGCCAAAGCGGCTGATATCCATAGGGAGGCCTCCGGTACCCTCATTTTGGCGGGTGGCCTAAACCACGACGCCGTTGCAGTGGTCGATTTCGTGCTGGATGATTTCGGCGGTGTAGCCCGAGAAGTTTTTGATGCGGTGAACGAAGTTCTCGTCCAAATACTCCACCTTAATGCGACGATAGCGGGTACAGGGACGCTCGCCGATCAGCGAGAGGCATCCTTCGCTCGTCTGATAGGCATTGACCTGCTCAAGAATTTGAGGGTTGTACATCAGGAGTGTCCTGTTGCCGTCCTTTACGCAGATGATGCGTTTGCGCACGCCGATCATGTTGGCGGCGAGGCCCACGCACTCGCGCTCATGCTCGTGGAGTGTATCCAGGAGATCCTGCCCGGTTGCGGCATCGTCGGGTCCCGCGTCTTCGGAAGGCAGACGCAAAAAGAACTCGGATTTCATGATGGGTTTAATCATGGCGGGCTCCTCATGTCTTATGCTTTCGTGGACTTTTAATAATAGCGCGGAAGGAAAGCTGTGCGTCCGCGTTACAATCTTTCGACGTTGGACCATGTTGCCAGATTCGTCGTGTACGGCGTCTGGCGTAAGTCTAGGGCTCATTTTCGCCCTGGACTGTTCCTCTGGGGCGATGCGACTGTCGTTCCAAGAGGAAGGAAATGCATGGGGAGCAAATCTCAGCAACAAGTTCAAGTAACGCCATCGGCCACTGCGGCGATTCTCGTCGTAATGTATATTGCAGCCTTTGTTGCCGCGTTTAACGAGAACATCATTAACGTGGCGTTGCACGACATTATGGCAGCCTTTTCGGTGAGTGCCACCACGGCACAGTGGCTCGTCTCGGGCTACATGATCGTGACGTCGATCTTTACGGCCATCATGGCCTTCCTGTCCGGCCGTTTCTCGACGCGTAAACTGCTGTTTTTCGCATGCGGATGCATGGTCGCCGGCGAAATCCTGTGCCTGGTCGCTCCGTCGTTTAGCGTTTTGCTGCCAAGCCGTATTTTGCAGGCTGCGGGATCGGGCATCTTGTTCCCGCTCATGATGAACGTGGTGTTGTCTTGCGCCCCGCGCGAGAAGCTCGGTCTGTATCTGAGCCTGGGCGGTGCCTGCATTACGCTGGGGCCGGCGTTTGGACCTGTGATCAGCGGTCTTATGTGCACGTTGTTTGGCTGGAGGGCGGTGTTCGTAGTGCCGCTGGTGGGCGGCATTGTGGTCGCTGCGGCGGGCGTAAAGCTTGTTCAGAATGTCGGAGAGCGCTCGAACGCCACGCTTGATATTCTGTCGGTTGTTTTGCTCGCTGCCGGCATTACGGCATTTGTGTATTCCGTAGGCGAGTTCTCGACCAATCTGATTGCCGGCATCGTGACGCTCTTCGCCGCCCTTGTGCTGCTCGGCCTGTTTGCGGCCCGCCAGCTCAAACTTGAGCATCCGGTGCTTAACGTGCGTCCCATGGCGAGCGTTCGCTTTTGGCCTGCGTGCCTGCTTGTGGTGGTGTCGATGATGACGACGTTCTCGATGAGTGTTTTGTTGCCGCTCTATTTTGAAGGTGCCTACGGCATGACCGCACTTGTTGCGGGCCTGCTCATTTTGCCGGCGATTGCCTGCAACGCCGTGACCTCGATTGTGGGCGGACGCGTGATGGACGCCCGTGGCGCATGGCCGCTGTTGCCGGTCGGCTTTGCCCTGATTGCCGTGGGGCAGACTGCAATCTCGATGACGGCGGCAAGCATGAACATCGGCGTCGTCGTGGCGCTGACCGTTGTGGTGTATGCCGGAGTCGGTTTGGTGCTGAGCCCCTCGCAAACGGCCGGCTTGGAGACGCTGCCTGCCGCTGAACATCCTCACGGAACGGCATTGCTTAACACGTGGAATATGATTGCCGCGTCGTTTGGCCCGTCGCTGTTTATCGGTCTGCTCTCGAGTTCTGCGGCGACCGCCGGCACCGCTGGCGCTGCGACGGACGTTGCCCAGGCGATTGGATTTGCAGCTGCCGTGCGTGTGGCGGCTGTAATTGCCGTGGTCGGGTTCGTGGCGTCGCTGGTGTACGCTCGTCGCGAGTCACACATGTCGCATTAATGTGTGCACATAGATTCTGCAGCTAGATTGGATGGCGACACCATAAACTAATGGACGTTTTGCCGAGAGGCATGAATGTTTAAAGCGCAAAGAGTGCGCGACGGGCCCCGCGAATGGGGCGATGATGCCCGAGAGGGCCAAGAAGGAGTCTCATGTCCGAGAACGAAGAGATCATGAACGAGACCGAGAACGAGACCGTGGCTGCCGAGGTTGAGGCAGTCGAGACCGTGGAGACCGAAGCTGCCGAGGTTGAGGCTGCTGACGAGGTTTCCGCCGAGGAGGAGGCCGAGGTTGTCGAGGCCGCCGTTGATTACGATGACGAAGAGCTGATGGACAAGATGCAGAAGGCCGCCCGCCTGCTGCGTAGCCGTCGCTTTGCTATTTCCAAGGAGGAGGAGGCCAAGGCCGAGCGCATGGCGAACATCGAGCGCGCCATCAAGCTTCTTGACCTCAAGCCCAAGATGGAGCAGAAGGAAATGTCCGACCTGCTGGGCATGCGCCTTCGTGAGCTCGATGGTCTGATGGCCGAGGCCGAGGCTGCCGATCTGGTCGGCCGCATCGACGACGCCGAGGGCGATATGCGCAAGATCGTTGTCTTCGCTGCCGAGGATGCCGCTGAGGGCCTGGTCGAGCTTGCCAACAAGAAGGAGAAGCTCCTGCCCGAGCTTTCTTACGAGGAGGCCACCGAGCTGATGGCCGCTCTCGATAAGGTCATCGCTCCGCTCGTCGCCATGGGCCTGGACGAGGACCGCGGTCCTCGCGGCGGCCGTGACGATCGCGGTGGCCGTGGCGGCGACCGTGGCGGTCGCGGCGGCTTTGGCGATCGCGGTGGCCGTGGCGGTGACCGTGGCGGTCGCGGTGGCGATCGTGGCGGCCGTGGCGGCTTTGGTGACCGTGGCGGCGACCGTGGCGGTCGCGGCGGCTTTGGCGGCAACCGTGGTGGCTATGGCGATCGCGGCGGCAACCGTGGCGGCTTCGGCGGCAACCGCGGTAACGACCGCGGCGGTCGCGGCGGCGATCGTGGCGGCCGCAACGGCGGCGGCTTCCGCGGCAACCGTTTCTAGTTTGGTTACGCGGTTTTACCAAACCGCGTAACTAGTTGACGCTGCGCGCCCACCAGAGCGACAACTTGTCATTCAAAGAGGACGGCATGACCAGAAGGTCTATGCCGTCCTCTTTTCATGCCAATTTGTTCGCTCTGGTGGGCGCTCGCTCATATGACCCAATCCGCTGTCAAGAGCCACAATGGCCCCGCCGACCGCTTGCAATCGGTCGGCGGGG